>NZ_CAWQAF010000019.1:0-53561 GCF_963892745.1 Yersinia sp. Marseille-Q3913
TAACCTTTCGGCGAATCTTACGGTAACGCGGGAGGCAGATAATACGCTTTCCCGCCACAGAGTCAATCACTTAATTTCCTCTGCTCTACTCGGCTACTTTGTGAAGTTGCTCACAGCGCCGTGTCGATGGATGCGCATTATAGGGAGCCGCTTCAGAATGGCAAGGGTTTATATTAAAGTTTTTTCCGTTTGCTGATTATTTGAACATAAAGGTGATTTATGACGCTCTTTTATCGCTTTTGGCAGATCTGCCAGGCTATTTAGCACCCAATCTGCCGCAGCTTCGCCTTCTGCCGTGACTGGTTTGCCGGTGCGCACCAGAACCTTAGTACCAATATTCGCTGCTAATGCTGCCTGCATATCTTCAATTTTGTCGCCAACCATATAAGAAGAAGCCATATCGATGTTAATTTCACTTTGCGCTTGCAGTAACATGCCTGGCAGTGGCTTGCGGCATTCACATGCTTCGCTGAACTCCGCGACACTGCCATCGGGATGATGTGGGCAGAAATAGATGCCGTCCAAATCAACACCACGATCAGCAAGGGACCAATCCATCCACTCAGTTAGGCTTAAGAACTGTTCTTCGGTAAACATACCGCGTGCAATGCCCGATTGATTGGTGACTAATACCAAAGCAAAACCCATTTCTTTCAATTCACAGCATGCATCAATTACACCGTCTATAAACTGAAACTTGTCAATTTCGTGAACATAACCGTGGTCGACATTAATTGTACCATCACGATCTAAAAATATTGCGGGGACGGGCTGAGTCACTTATCTGCTCCTGAAGGCTGTACATCCCGTTAGTATCGCATGTTTTATTACCGATTGAGAATGGAAGAGAATCAGTGTTGCCAGTTGACTTAGCCGTCTAGACGCCTTAACATCCAATCCATACTTCGGTTCTGCTGAAGTTGACTTCATATCTAGCCACGGAAATAACGATAAAATAAGAATAATATGATTAAACTTTCTCACATCAGCAAAGTATTCCAGCAGGGTTCGCGCACGATTACCGCGCTTTCAGACGTGAGCCTACACGTCCCCGCTGGGCAAATTTATGGCGTTATCGGTGCTTCAGGTGCCGGTAAAAGTACACTGATTCGGTGCGCCAATATGCTAGAGCGCCCTACCAGCGGGCAAGTCCTGGTAGATGGTCAAGATCTCACCACCTTATCAGAAGGCCAGTTGACGCGCGCTCGTCGTCAAATTGGCATGATTTTTCAGCATTTTAATTTACTCGCCTCCCGTACCGTGTATGGCAATATCGCGTTGCCGCTTGAATTGGACAACAGATCACGCGCAGATATAAAGAAGAGAGTAACCGAGCTGTTGGATTTAGTCGGCCTGGCTGATAAGCAAGATGCTTATCCCGCGAACTTATCAGGAGGGCAGAAGCAGCGTGTTGCTATTGCTCGCGCGCTGGCCAGCAATCCTAAAGTTCTGCTGTGTGATGAAGCCACCAGCGCACTGGATCCGGCAACGACCCGCTCAATTCTGGAATTGCTAAAAGATATTAACCGCCGCTTGGGCCTCACAATTTTGTTGATCACCCATGAAATGGATGTGGTGAAGCGCATCTGTGATCAAGTCGCCGTTATTAGTGACGGTAAATTGATTGAAAAAGATAGTGTCAGCGAAGTGTTCTCTCATCCGAAAACCCCGCTGGCTCAACAATTTATCCAATCAACCCTGCATTTGGATATTCCGGAGGATTACGCCAAGCGTATGACTCAAGAGCCAGCGGCGGATCGCGTCCCACTGCTGAAACTGGAGTTCACCGGTAAGTCTGTTGATGCGCCGCTGATTTCACAAGCAGTGCGCCGTTTCAACATTGATATCGGTATTCTTAGCTCGCAAATGGATTATGCCGGCGGCGTTAAGTTTGGTGTCATGCTGGCTGAGCTACATGGCGACACTCAAGATGGCCTAGCTGCCATCAAGTTCTTGCAAGATCATCATGTAAAAGTAGAGGTTCTGGGTTATGTCTGAGGCAATGATGTGGTTAATGGGCCGAGGCGTCTGGGAAACTCTAATGATGACTTTTGTGTCCGGTTTCTTTGGTTTTGTTTTGGGGCTACCGGTCGGGGTTCTGCTGTATGTCACCCGTCCTGGGCAAATTATTGCCAACAATAAGATTTACCGAACACTGTCTGGGGTAGTGAATATCTTCCGCTCTATACCTTTCATTATCTTATTGGTGTGGATGATTCCATTTACGCGAATGATAGTCGGTACATCTATTGGTTTGCAGGCCGCGATTGTGCCGTTAACCGTCGGTGCAGCACCCTTTATTGCCCGAATGGTAGAGAACGCCCTGCTGGAGATCCCGTCCGGTTTGGTTGAAGCCGCGCGTGCAATGGGTGCAACGCCAATGCAAATCATTAAAAAGGTGCTGTTGCCTGAGGCCCTTCCTGGCCTGGTCAATGCCGCCACAATTACCCTGATTACCCTGGTAGGCTATTCTGCTATGGGGGGGGCTGTCGGTGCCGGTGGCCTAGGCCAAATCGGTTACCAGTATGGTTACATTGGTTATAACGCCACTGTAATGAATACGGTATTAGTATTATTAGTAATTCTGGTTTATCTAATCCAGCTCAGTGGCGATCGGATTGTAAAAGCCGTTACCCACAAGTAGTTGTTGCCACATAAATTAGTTGTTGCCACATAAATTACATAGCGACTGCCTCACACAGCGGCGCACCTTAACGAATGTCTATAGAGGAAGGGATATGTCTTTAAAATTCAAATCTATCGCGGCAGTCAGCGCACTCATTGGTACTCTGGCTCTCGTGGGTTGCGGCCCGGCAGAAAAAGATCCAAACCACATTAAAGTGGGTGTCATTGTCGGTGCTGAGCAACAAGTTGCTGAAGTTGCGCAGAAAGTAGCAAAAGACAAATATGGCCTGGATGTTGAACTGGTCACTTTCAACGACTACGTATTGCCAAACGAAGCACTGAGCAAAGGTGATATTGACCTGAACGCCTTCCAGCATAAACCTTATCTGGATCAGCAAATCAAAGATCGTGGCTACAAGTTGGTTTCCGTAGGTAACTCATTCGTTTACCCGATTGCTGGTTACTCTAAGAAAATCAAATCATTGGAAGAGTTACAACCTGGCTCTCAGGTCGCACTGCCAAACGATCCGACTAACCTGGGCCGTTCTCTGTTACTGCTGCAAAAAGTGGGCCTGATTAAGCTGAAAGAGGGTGTTGGCTTGTTGCCAACCGTGCTGGATGTGGTTGAAAACCCTAAAAACCTGAAACTGGTTGAACTGGAAGCACCTCAGTTACCACGCTCTTTGGATGACCAACAGATAGCATTGGCCATTATCAACACCACCTATGCAAGCCAGATTGGCCTGACGCCAGCGAAAGATGGCCTGTTTGTGGAAGATAAAGAGTCACCTTACGTCAATCTGATCGTGGCCCGCGAAGATAATAAAGATGCGGAAAATGTGAAGAAATTTGTTCAGGCTTACCAGTCTGACGAAGTTTACGACGCAGCAAATAAAGCCTTCAATGGCGGTGCAGTTAAAGGCTGGTAATCATCAATTGGCTATTTTGCTGAATACCACGCTAACTAAATTCAGTGTTTGCTAAATATATTGCAAGACGGGCTATAGCCCGTCTTGTTATTTGCATAATAGATTGCTTCAATAGCGCCTCTTAAATAAAAAGGCTGAGGAATTTCTATGCGTGCGTTACCTCTGTGTCTGTTAGCTATTTCGCTAACGGGATGCTCTATGCTTCAATCAAAGCCATCCACCACAGAAACCCCGGTTAAACAACCGTCTCCGGTGACTAAAACCAGCCCAACGGTAGCCCCTCGCCCGGCTCCGGTAAAACTTTATAAAAGCGCGGAAGAGCTTGTCGGCAAGCCTTTCCGTGACTTAGGGGAAGTGTCCGGTGAATCTTGCCAATCGACAGTTCAGGACTCTCCACCCAGCATTGCAACCGCCCGTAAAAGAATGCAGACCCGCGCATCTTATATGAAAGCCAATGCGGTCTTACTCCATCAATGTGAAATACAAAGTGGTATCCTTGGCTGTTATCAACAAGCGGTGTGCCAAGGTTCAGCACTGAGCGTTTCCTCAAAATGAGTCTGTTCTCCTTTAATCAGATCGGCGTGATCCGTTCACCCTATAAAGAGAAGTTTGCCGTGCCACGGCAACCCGGTTTGATTGAGGATGGTGGGGGTGAGTTACAACTATTAGCACCCTATAATCAGCCAGAGGCCGTGCGGGGCTTATCTGATTTCAGCCATCTATGGGTGATGTTTGTTTTCCATCAAACCATGGATGGCGGCTGGCGTCCGACGGTTCGCCCGCCACGTTTAGGCGGCAATGCCCGAATGGGCGTTTTTGCTACCCGCTCCACTTTTCGCCCTAACCCGATTGGGATGTCTCTGATTGAGCTAAAAGGGGTGCGCTGCCAAGGTGGCGAGGTGATTTTAGCATTGGGCAGTTTGGATCTGGTTGATGGCACGCCAGTGATTGATATCAAGCCCTATCTCCCTTTTGCGGAGAGTCAACCGCAAGCGCGCGCGGGTTTTGCTCAATTAGCGCCTGATGCTAACATGCAAGTTTGCTTCTCCACCACCGCCGAACAGCAGTTAGCACAGCAACAACAACAGTATCCGAATTTGCGGCGTTTTATCACTCAGGTTTTAGCGCAGGACCCGCGTCCCGCCTACCGCAAAGATGATAACGACAACCGCGAGTATGCTGTTCTACTGCTTGAATTTAATGTGCGCTGGCGGGTTATGGGCCAACAAACAGAAGTGTTATCCATCGACCCACGTTAAATTTCGCCCTGCTCTCTTTTGACAACCCGTACTCACTGGTAAACTAAACTACTTTTTACTTTTTTGGCTGCCTCTACTTGTTGCAGTGCCAATGGAACCAAAACATCATGCGTACTAGCCAATATTTGCTCTCCACTCTTAAGGAGACACCTGCCGATGCTGAAGTGATCAGCCACCAGTTGATGCTCCGCGCCGGGATGATCCGTAAACTGGCATCAGGTCTCTATACCTGGTTACCGACCGGGGTCCGGGTGTTAAAGAAAGTCGAAAACATCGTGCGCGAAGAGATGAATAATGCGGGTGCTATCGAGGTTTCAATGCCGGTGGTGCAACCGGCTGACTTGTGGCAGGAGAGTGGCCGCTGGGAACAGTATGGCCCTGAGCTGTTACGTTTTGTTGATCGCGGCGAGCGCCCTTTTGTTCTCGGCCCGACTCATGAAGAAGTGATTACTGACCTGATCCGCGGTGAGATCAACTCTTACAAACAGCTGCCGCTGAATTTCTTCCAGATCCAGACTAAGTTCCGTGATGAAGTTCGCCCACGTTTTGGCGTGATGCGTGCTCGCGAATTCCTGATGAAAGATGCCTACTCTTTCCATACCACTCAGGAGTCGTTGCAGGAAACTTACGACGCGATGTATACCGCTTACAGTAAGATTTTCGAACGTATGGATTTGAATTTCCGTGCTGTGCTGGCAGATACTGGCTCCATCGGTGGCAGCGCATCCCACGAATTCCAGGTGCTGGCAGAAAGTGGCGAAGACGATATTGTTTTCTCAACCGATTCTGATTATGCCGCTAACATTGAGTTCGCTGAAGCGCTGGCCCCTACTGAACCACGGGCCGCGGCAACAGAAGAGCTGCGTATCATTGATACCCCCAATGCAAAAACCATCGCTGAATTGGTCGAGCAGTTCAAACTGCCGATTGAGAAAACAGTGAAAACCTTATTGGTCCATGCTCATGAAGAGAGTGGACATAAGTTGGTGGCGCTGCTGGTGCGCGGTGACCACGAATTAAATGAAATCAAAGCAGAGAAGTTGCCACAAGTTGCCAAACCACTGACCTTTGCCAGCGAAGAGGAGATTCGTGCGGCAATCGGTGCAGGCCCTGGCTCACTTGGGCCGGTTAATCTGCCACTGCTGGTTGTCGCTGACCGCTCCGTGGCAGTGATGAGTGACTTCGGTGCGGGCGCGAATATCGACGATAAACACTACTTCGGTATTAACTGGGAGCGCGATTTGCCGCTGCCACAAGTTGCTGATTTGCGTAATGTGGTTGAGGGCGATATCAGTCCTGATGGTAAAGGTACACTGCAAATCAAGCGCGGGATCGAAGTGGGCCATATCTTCCAGCTCGGGACCAAATACTCCGAAGCGATGAAAGCCACGGTTCAGGGCGAGGATGGCCGTAACCAAGTGATGACCATGGGTTGTTATGGTATCGGGGTGTCTCGTGTGGTTGCTGCGGCGATTGAGCAGAATTATGACGACCGTGGCATTATTTGGCCAGATGCGATCGCGCCATTCCAGGTTGCAATTTTGCCAATGAATATGCACAAATCCTTCCGAGTGAAAGAGTTGGCGGAAGAGTTGTATGCCACGCTGCGTTCACATGGCATTGACGTTATTCTTGACGATCGTAAAGAGCGCCCAGGTGTGATGTTTGCTGATATGGAATTGATTGGTGTGCCACACAATATCGTGATTGGCGACCGCAATCTTGATAGCGAAGAAGTGGAATACAAACATCGCCGTGCTGGCGAAAAGCAAATGATTAAAACCAGCGAAATCATTGATTTCTTGCTGAGTCAGATCAAACGCTAAGTTAGGTATTTTGATCGTCAGGCCGCTGGGTAATCGCCACCAGCGGCTTTTTATTTCAGCGACGAACCGATTTTATTGGCTGTCGCAGCTTTTATTAGCATTGAACTGAATATCATCACCCGCCGGGATCAATGTTTTATCCGATTGTCCCTCTTCCATCGAAGGCCGAATATCAAAGTGACCATTGAGCGTCAGAAATACAGGTTCACCGGCATTTTTACGCGCTTTCAGATACCCTTTCTCCAGCGCGATACTATTCTCTACTGGGAAAGTTTTGCCGGTTGCACAATCAGTAAATAGTGCGGCATCCGCAAAGTATTTATACATGCCACTTAATGACATCGGCGTTTTAGGCAAAGATTGTTCGCTCGGCACCAACTGATAATTCAACGTAGATTGGATCGGCAACCCCTGTTGATCAAGCATCACCAGATTCTTACCCACGGGGCGGAAATAACGTTTTTCTCCCTGCCCATTGGTTAACACCAATTTATCCGCAGTACGCGCCCACTTACCATATTCAGCAAAAGTTTGATCACCCTCTTTACTGCCACGATAAATCTCTTTTAGGACAAATGTGCCGTCGCTATTAAGAAACAGCGAGGTATCCAGTCCGCTGCAATCTGCACAGGGTAATACCCCCTGATAACTTTGCTGCATCGGTTGTAAAACCTGCTCTACCGGCTGATACCTATTATTACAACCGAAGAGTGACAGCGCACCTACTGCCACAAACAGCGTTATTGCTAATTTACTCACAGTCACTCTCCCATACTGTGTGCGATATATAAGGCATGAAGCCATCCAGGCATCACCCCTGATCTATTTTTCCGCGCAGCGCTTTGGTTGCCCCTTTGCGGACTTTGCTTTCAACTCGCCTGATTTTTGAGCCTTTGGTGGGTTTCGTCGCCCGACGGGGCTTTTCCACGACCATGGCCTGACGAATCAATGCCACCAGCCGCGCTAATGCCGCCTCACGATTCATATCCTGGCTGCGGTACTCCTGCGCTTTAATGATGACCACACCTTCAGCCGTCATCAAATGACTATTTAGCAATAATAACCTTTCTTTATAATACTCTGGCAGGCTTGATGCCTTGATGTCAAAGCGCAAATGGATAGCGGTTGAGCTTTTATTAACATGCTGGCCTCCTGCCCCCTGCGCTCGGATCGCGGTCAGCTCAATCTCGCTGTCGGGTAGGCTGACGCTATTAGATATAATCAGCACACTTATTGCCCACTGCTCTGCCATTCGGCAAAACTAATTTCCAGACTATTCTTATCATCTGATAACCAGATAGTTCCCTCTTGCAAGGTGGCCTGTAATGACATATTTCGGTTAGACAACGCAGCCAACTTTGCCATCTGTTCATCATCAAGGAAGCGCACTTGAAGATTGCGGTGTCCAGAGAGCTTATCCTGGACCTGTGGCCACCACACTTTAGCCGCCCGCTCACTGTAGGCATACAGCACAACGTGCTGTGACTGATTGCAGGCTTTTCGTAACCGTTTCTCCTCTGGCAGCCCTAATTCTACCCAGAGTTCAATGCCATTGTGATCGTTGTGACGCCAGATTTCCGGCTCATCATCGGCGCTCAGCCCCTTAGTAAACTGTAAACGTTCATCTGCATGACAAATCCACGCTAATAAACGCAGCATCATGCGCTGGTCGGTTTCGGAGGGGTGTTGCGCTATCGTCAGGTTAACATCCTGAAAAAAATTACGATCCATATCAGCAATGTTAATAGCGGCTTTATGGATGGTTGCTTTTAGTGCCATGGGTGACCTCTTAATTATCTGGCGGACAGTGTACTTGATTAGGTCTGCCAGCAGCCAGACAACCCTGTGTAAAGAGAGTTATTAGTGGCATCAATACTAAAAAGAAACCTTATCTTCCACTCTAATATCTCCATCACTCCTGTGCTATAGTCCTTATAAGTTCAGAGTTTATCTTCGTAGGTTGACAGTGTGCTGTTTCCGCTGAGAATTTACCGGGTTAAACTTTTCCAGGAGGATTACTGTGCAGCAATACTGTGAATTAGTACGCCGTTTTTATGCCGAAATAGGAAGTGGTGACCTTGGCTACGTGCCAGACGCCCTGCGTTGTGTATTGAAAGCATTGGACGAAGTTGCGGCTAACGACGCACTCCCGTCCTCCGTTAGGGAACAGGCGGCCTATGCCGCCGCTAACTTATTGGTGAGCGATTATGTCGATGAGTGAAGAGTATCAACCCATCAACTGTGATGACTACGATAATCTGGAACTCGCCTGCCAACATCACCTGATACTGACGTTGAAGTTGAGAGGCGGCGAGATCGTGGAAGGTAAAGCTAGCGATCTGCTGCTGAGAAAAAAGGTCGAGTACCTGATTGTCGAACAAGACGGAGCTATGCGTGAGTTACGTCTGGACCATATTGCCAGTTTCAGTCATCCCGAAATCGGGACTGTCGTGGTGAGTGCATCATAGTTTCCACGCTTTATATGGGCCGCTTTTCAGCGGCCCCAAAGTTTAAGCTGCTAAACCGGCATATTAAGGTTTAAGACTGGCATAGTAAGCGGCCAGGTCAGAAAAATCCTCGTCAGATAAGTTAGACACATAAGCCCGCATCACTTCAGCCTGCCCCCCTGTACGCCCACCTTTTTTATACGCGGCCAATGATTGCTCCAAATAGAGCGCATTCTGTCCAGCCAGATTAGGGTACATCGGCACTGAAACTTTGCCATTCATGCCATGGCAAGCCACACAACTGGCTGACTTCACTCGCCCAGCCTCGATATCATTTTTTGCCAGCGCCGAAAAACTGCACAGGCCGAGAACGACCAATGTACTGACGACAAATTTCATCATTGCTCCTCACACAGTATTTTGCCAATTTCGGGCCTGTTGGCGACGTTTGTTTGCCGCCTTCCCGCCCCCTGAAATCTATTGGGTCTATTTATTATTATTCCGCTTTGGTCCAATTCAGATACCAGCACGGCTCGCCTTCTTTCGCCTGCCCCGCCTGAGTCACGAAAACCCCAGCAGCGGCAATCAGTTGCTCGCCAAAATAGAGCAACGGAATACGTTCCCGCTGCCATGGCGGAATACCTAACTCCTGCCATATCTTCTTTCCTCGGCGCGAATGGTGCCGCCCGACAATTTTGACGTCGCCATGCAATCCAAAACCTATACTGATCTCGTCGCCAACAGCAGCAGCTCTTACCGCTTGCCCACCACTGGTACTCAAGCTCAGGACACCTAGATTGGCTGGCAGAACCAAGGGTTCAGGTAGCACCTCTTTATCCTCAGCCGTTGCCCAAGAGAGATGATCTACACCTATCTCTTTCAGTGCCAGTACCAAGTAGAGATATTGCTGGAAACGGCGAACCTGATAAGCACCGAGGGTTAATTGAGGCTCTGCATCCTGCCTGGCCATCGCGACCTCCAACCACAATCTTTGTAACTGGCTCTGCGACGGCATTGAGGCTCCTCTCTCTGCTAACCAACGGCGCAGTATTGCCGCTCGCTTAGCCTCTGACGCCAGCAGTAGCCCCTCAATGGAGAGCGCGCCATGGTGATTTTTTAGTTGTCGCACACTCTCAGCCAACAACTCATCCAATAGTTGTTCTTGCTCGGCACACAAACCCGCACTACGTGCCGTGGCCTGCGCGAAATGCGGCCAACGATGATGAAGTAAAGGCAGAATTCTCAAGCGCAGGAAATTACGATCGAAACGATCGTCCTGATTACTGTCATCTTCAATCCACTGTAATTGCTGGATTCGGGCATAGCTCTCTAGCGTTTCGCGGGAAAATTTCAGTAAAGGTCGCAATAACTGGCTGTGGGCAAAGGGCATTTTAGCAGCCATTGCGGATAAACCTGCCGGGCCACTGCCCCTCTTGAGAGCAAGCAGGAAGGTCTCACATTGGTCATCCAGATGCTGGGCTGTAAGTAACACTTCATCGGCTGCTAAATGTGAAGAGAAGGCCTGATAGCGAGCCGTTCTGGCTGCCGCCTCAATACCATTGTTACGGGAATCAATACTCACTCGAACCACTTCGAGTGGAATTTGCCATCGCTCACATTGTTGTTGGCAATGCTTTACCCAACCATCTGCCCGCGGATTTAAGCCATGGTGAATATGAATGGCACGTACTTTCAGTTCAGGAATGAGTTGGTCACGTATACAGACCAATAAATGCAGCAATACACTCGAATCCAAGCCACCACTGAATCCCACCAGAAAATTGCGATGTCCCCCCAATTGTGCGAACACGGGGTTAAGTAAAACATTTGGCGTAGCAGGGACTGGGTTCATGTTATTCCGGCATCAATTCATAGAGCTCCAGTGGTAAACCATCTGGGTCATTAAAGAAAGTAAAACGTGATTGAGTATAAGGATCAATGCGAACCGCTTCGCAAATCACCCCAGCAGCGTCGAGTTCACTGACGGCCTGTTCAATGTCATCAACCTGAAAAGCCAGATGTCGCAAACCACAAGCTTCTGGGCGACTCGGGCGCGGTGCCGGTGAAGGGAAGGAGAATAATTCGATGGTGTATTGCCCATTTAACGCCAGATCAGCTTTCCACGAATCGCGCTCTGCGCGATAAACCTCACTAAGCAAATTGAAGCCCAGTACCTCACAATAGAATTTTTTGCTGGCCTGATAATCTGAGCCAATGATCGCAATATGGTGAACCTGACGTATTGCCAGCATATAACCTCCGTTAAATTAAGTCTGCATGTTCATGCGTACTTCAGGTTGCCTGTGCGTTGGCGACCTTCCTGCACTCAAGTTATTTAGGCTATATATGCTTTAGCCAAACTCAGGTATTCGGCAAAAAATAGATAAAAAAAACCGGCGCTTAAATTCTGCACCGGTTTTTCTCAATGGGCAATAAACTCAGCAGTAGCCGTAGTTCATCAAACGCTGATAACGACGATTCAATAGCTCTTCTTCATTCAGAACATCCAAATCACTGAGGTCCGCCAGCAATTGTGCTTTCAGTGAAGCAGCAATCGCTAAATAATCACGGTGGGCGCCACCTAACGGCTCAGGGATAACGGAGTCAATCATCTTCAACTCTTTGAGCCGATGCGCGGTGATGCCCATAGCTTCTGCGGCTAATGGCGCTTTATCTGCGCTTTTCCACAGGATAGAAGCACAGCCCTCAGGGGAGATAACGGAATAGGTACTGTATTGCAGCATATTCACTTTATCGCCAACACCGATAGCTAATGCACCACCAGACCCCCCTTCACCGATAACGGTACAAACGATAGGTACATTCAGTCGTGACATCTCACGCAGGTTACGTGCGATGGCCTCAGATTGACCTCGCTCTTCTGCGCCAACCCCCGGATAAGCCCCTGGTGTGTCGATAAAAGTAATGATTGGCAGCTTAAAGCGCTCAGCCATCTCCATCAGACGCAGTGCCTTACGATAACCTTCCGGCGCAGGCATACCAAAGTTGCGGCGGATCTTCTCTTTGGTTTCACGACCTTTTTGATGACCAATGATCATCACTGGGCGACCATCCAAACGAGCAATGCCACCGACGATAGCTTTATCGTCAGCATAGGCGCGATCGCCTGCCAGTTCTTCGAAATCGGTAAAGATATTAGCGATATAATCCAGGGTATAAGGACGACGAGGATGGCGTGCCAGTTGGGCAATCTGCCATGCGCCGAGGTCCGAGAAAATCTTCCGCGTCAGCTCGAGGCTTTTCTCACGTAGACGCTGGACCTCTTCATCCAGATTAATATCTAATTTTTCGTCTTGACGGCTGACTGCAGTCAGCGAGTCAATTTTCGCTTCCAGCTCTGCAATCGGCTGTTCAAAATCAAGAAAATTCAGACTCATAGCATTCCTATTTTAGTCAAATTCCAGTTCCACCTGCTCATTACCTACCAGCGTTCGCAAATCTATCAATAAGCGATCGGTGGGCGTCACGCGCCATGTGGCTCCAAACCGCAGCCGGGCGCGAGCATCTTCCCGCTGGTAATAAAGATGCACTGGGATCGTCCCCGCTCGATGGGGTTCCAACGATTGACGGAGACGGTTCAAAAGCTGGTCATCAATTTGCCTGTCGGTCAGCGATATAGCAAGCCCACGGGCATATTTTTCACGAGCTTCACTGATGTCCATTAACTCACGGGCGGTCATTTTAAGTCCACCACTAAAGTCATCAAAGCTGACCTGTCCGGTGGCTATCAGGATACGGTCTTTTTCCAATAAATGCTGATATTTTTCCAACGCATCGGTGAATAGCATCACCTCCAGACGCCCGGAGCGGTCATCCAAAGTACAAATACCAATACGATTCCCGCGTTTTGTTACCATAACTCTTGCAGCGATAACCAGCCCCACTGCGGTGGTCATTTTGCCCCGATCCGTCGGATGCATATCTTTCAAACGCTGCCCGCCGGCATAACGCTCTATCTCCTTGAGATATTGGGTGATCGGGTGACCGGTCAGATACAGCCCCAGCGTTTCCCGTTCACCGTCTAAGACAATTTGTTCCTGCCACGGCGGCACATTAGCATAAGATTGCTCAACCTGCTCAGGCGCATCAGCCAATACACCAAACATATCTGCCTGACCAATAGCTTCGGCCTTAGCATGCTGGTCAGCAGCTTTTAATGCTTCGCCCAACGAACTCATCAAAGCAGCACGGTGCGGCCCCAGGCGGTCAAAAGCACCGGACATAATCAATTTTTCTAAGATGCGACGATTGAGCTTTTTGGTATCGACTCTGGCACACAAATCAAATAATTCTTTGAAGTGTCCACCCTCTTTACGGGCCTCCAGCATGGCCTCAATCGGCCCTTCGCCCACACCTTTGATGGCCCCGATACCATAAACGATTTCGCCTTCATCATTAACATGGAAATGATACAGACCGCTGTTGATATCAGGAGGTAGGATTTTCAGCCCCATACGCCAGCATTCGTCGACCAGGCCAACCACTTTATCCGTGTTATCCATGTCAGCGGTCATGACTGCTGCCATAAATTCAGCCGGATAATGCGCTTTCAACCAAAGGGTCTGGTAAGAAACCAATGCGTATGCTGCAGAGTGAGATTTGTTGAAACCATAACCGGCAAATTTCTCTACCAGGTCAAAAATCTTAATTGCTAGTTCGCCGTCAACGCCCTGACTTTTCGCACCATCTTCAAATACAGAGCGCTGTTTAGCCATCTCTGCCGGGTTTTTCTTACCCATCGCACGACGCAACATATCCGCGCCGCCGAGTGAATAACCAGACAGAACCTGGGCTATCTGCATGACCTGTTCTTGATACAAAATGATGCCATAAGTCGGCTCAAGCACCGGTTTCAAGGACTCATGTTGCCACTCAATATCCGGATAAGATATCGCTTCACGGCCATGTTTGCGGTCAATAAAGTTATCTACCATCCCTGATTGCAGCGGACCGGGGCGGAATAACGCCACCAGTGCGATCATATCTTCGAAACAGTCAGGCTTCAGACGCTTGATAAGATCCTTCATGCCTCTGGATTCAAGCTGGAATACCGCTGTCGTCTCCGAACGTTGCAGCATATCGAAGCTTTTTTTATCTTCCAGCGGAATAGAGGCAATATCTATGGGCTCTAGCCCGGTTTTGGCGCGCCGGGCGTTAATCATCTCCAGTGCCCAGTTAATGATAGTGAGTGTTCGCAAACCTAGGAAGTCGAACTTCACCAGCCCGGCATATTCCACATCATTTTTATCGAACTGGGTAACGGGGTTGTTGCCTTCTGCATCGCAATATAGCGGTGCAAAATCAGTAATTTTAGTCGGAGCGATAACCACACCACCGGCATGTTTACCGGCGTTACGCGTTACCCCTTCCAGCTTGCGTGCCATATCAATCAACGCTCTAACTTCTTCATCTGCCTCATAAATTTCAGGCAGTTGTGGCTCAGCGGCGAAAGCTTTTTCCAGGGTCATGCCTGGGTCTGGTGGGACTAACTTGGAGATTCGATCGACAAAGCCATAGGGGTGGCCCAGTACGCGCCCAACATCGCGAATAACAGCTTTCGCCGCCATAGTACCAAACGTAATAATCTGGGAAACCGCATCACGACCATACATGTCCGCCACATGCTCAATCACCAGATCGCGTTTCTCCATACAGAAGTCAACGTCGAAGTCGGGCATTGAGACTCGTTCTGGGTTGAGAAAACGTTCGAACAGCAGGTCAAATGCCAATGGATCAAGGTCGGTAATTTTTAGCGCATACGCCACCAAAGAACCCGCACCCGAACCACGACCCGGCCCGACTGGTACACCATTATCTTTCGACCACTGGATAAATTCCATTACGATCAAGAAGTAACCAGGAAAACCCATCTGGTTAATCACTTTCAGCTCAATTTCCAGGCGCTCGTCGTACTCTGGTCGTTTCTGTGCTCGCTCTTTAGGATCTGGGAAGAGTAGCTCAAGTCGCTCTTCCAAACCTTGTTTCGACTTCTCGACCAGAAAATCTTCTGTACTCATATCACCGGTCGGGAATTGCGGTAAGAAATACTCCCCGAGGCGAATGGTCACATTACAACGTTTGGCGATTTCAACACTGTTGAGCAGTGCCTCAGGGATATCCGCGAACAGTTCACACATCTGCTCTTCATCGCGCATAAACTGCTGAGGGCTATAATTTTTGGGCCGCTTAGGATCAACCAGCGTAAAACCGTCATGGATGGCGACCCGGATTTCGTGGGCATCAAAATCTGATTCATCGATAAAACGCACATCATTGGTCGCCACTACCGGCAAGCCGCGCTCAGTAGCTAATGCTACAGCGGCATGCAGATAATTCTCTTCATCCGGGCGACCGGTACGAATTAATTCCAGATAGTAGCTGCCAGGAAAATGCTCCTGATAAAACTCAAGACACTGATCAACCTGAATCTGATTACCACGCAAAATAAATTTGCCGACATCCCCCATCCGGCCACCAGATAGCAGGATCAACCCCTCTTTATGCCGGATCAACCAATCACGATCAATGATAGGCCCAGCAGCGCCATAACCACGTTGATAGGCTTCGGAGATCAGTAAAGTCAGGTTTTGATAACCTTCATTATTGCGTGCCAGCACAGTGAGGTGGGCTAATTCATCACCCAGGATTTCGCTTTGCACATAGAAGTCTGCGCCAATGATGGGCTTAATCCCAGCACCATGAGCGCTACCGTAGAATTTCACCAAGCCGCAGAGGTTAGTGAAGTCGGTAATGGCCAGAGCGGGCATACCTAGCGCAGCAGCTCTTTTCACCAAGGGTCCAATCTTGGCTAATCCATCGATCATGGAGTAGTCGCTGTGAACACGCAGGTGGACAAAACGAGGTTCGGCCATATCCAGATACCAGAAATTAGTGGATTGAATCATGTCCTCAGCGATTTTCTGCTGAGGAATCATATCCATACGTTATGGATGTTGCTTTATTTCGTGAATACCACTAGTGGATTACACCAAACCCAGCACACGTTTAACCGGGCCGAAACTACGCCGGTGATGCTCTGTCGCACCGAAGGCGGACAATTTTTCCAAATGGACAGCGGTTGGATAACCTTTATGTTGCGCAAAACCATATTCAGGAAAATGGCGATCCAACTCAGTCATTTCACGATCTCGCGTCACTTTAGCCAAGATCGAGGCAGCGCTGATTTCTGCCACTCGGCTATCGCCTTTCACCACGGCCAATGACGGCATAGCCAGTTTCGGGCAGCGGTTACCATCAATCAAAACATAATCAGGGGCGATATGCAGCCCTGCAACCGCCCTTTGCATAGCCAGCATCGTCGCGTGCAATATATTCAGGCGATCTATCTCTTCTGGCTCTGCGCGACCAAGGCTCCACGATAATGCCTTATCAGTAATTTCGTCATAAAGTGATAAGCGGCGCTTTTCACTCAATTTTTTCGAATCAGCAAGTCCTACGATTGGCCGTTTAGGATCAAGGATCACGGCCGCAGTGACAACCGCGCCGACTAAAGGGCCACGGCCAACTTCATCCACACCAGCAATCAGATTTGCCTGCGGATATATAAAAATATCAGTCATCGTCCTGCCAACTCCAATACCGCCTGCGCAGCTTGCTCATCTGCGCCACAGCGAATGCTCTGATGCAAGATCAGAAAACGCGCTTTTAATACCTCAACCGCTTCACCACCTTGCAATAACGGCAACAGCGCGTCGGCTAATTTTTGCGGCTGACACTCTTGTTGTAGCAGCTCCGTCACCAACTCTTCGCCCGCTAACAGATTCGGTAACGAAACATAGGGCGTTTTGACCAGGCGCTCTGCCAACCAGAAAGTGAAAGGTTTCATACGGTAACCGACCACCATTGGGCATTTAGCTAGCATACACTCCAGCGCCGCAGTACCGGATGCCAACAGTGTTGCGTCACTGGCGATCATCGCCGCGCGGGCATTACCATTGAGTAAATGCACGGATAAATCAGGGGCAACCTCGGCCTTAATTCGCTCAAACTGCTCACGTCGTTTGCTGTTAACGAGGGGAACCAGCACTTCCAGTTCAGGCAGTTGCTCCCTCAGGAGCACTGCTGTACGCAGAAAATCGCCACTGAGCATTTCAACTTCAGAGTGACGACTCCCTGGTAATAAGGCTAAGCAAGGCACATTCGGCGCAATAGCCAGCTCTACTCTTGCGGCTTGTTTATCAGGGGCTAACGGCATGGCATCGGCCATGGTATGACCAATAAAACGGCAAGGAACATTAAAACGGTCGTAAAACGCTTTTTCAAAAGGGAGAAAAGCAAGCACCATATCAGTCGCTTTGCCTATTTTGAAAACACGTTTTTGTCGCCAGGCCCACACTGACGGGCTGACATAATGAATGGTTCGGATACCTCGCTGTTTCAAGCGCCCTTCAAGGGTGATATTGAAATCAGGGGCATCGATACCGACAAAAACATCTGGGGATAGCTCACTAAAACGCTGGGTCAGATCTTTTCGGATTTTCAGCAGACGTGGCAGCCGCTCTAGTACTTCAACAACGCCCATCACTGCCAACTCTTCCATCTCAAACCAGGCTTCACATCCTTCAGCTTGCATCAGAGGCCCTGCGACACCGACAAAGCGCGCATCAGGCACCTGAGCTTTCAGTGCACGAATTAACCCTGCACCCAGGATGTCGCCAGACGTTTCTCCGGCGACTAAACCTATCGTTAAAGGACGCCCGTCACTTAACGGACGATCAACAGATAATGGGCTATTTTGCATAGATCAGCGAATAATGCCGCGAGTGGAGCGAGCAAAGAAGTCACTGAATGCCTTAACCGCCGGATATTGTTCCGCTAATTCGGCAATTTCGGGCTTCACTTCATCCAATGTCCGGCCACTGCGATACAGCAACTTATACGCATTGCGGATAGCGTGAAGTGATTCTTTGTCGAAACCACGGCGTTTCAACCCTTCGATATTAATACCGAACGGTGTCGCATGGTTACCCTGAGCAATGACAAACGGAGGCACGTCCTGAGCAACGCCAGAACAACCACCCACCATAACATGCGCACCGATTACGCAGAATTGATGAACAGCTGTCATACCACCAATAATGGCATAATCGTCAACTTCCACATGACCACCCAACGTTGCATTATTCGCAAGAATACAACGATCACCAATGATACAGTCATGGGCAATATGGGCATTGATCATCAGTAAATTATCGTTGCCTACTTTTGTCAATTCACCACCTTGCACTGTGCCACGGTGGATAGAAACGCTTTCGCGGATACGGTTACGTGAACCGATCTCGACTCGAGTTGGCTCGCCTGCATATTTCAGATCCTGATTTGCTTCACCAATAGAAGCAAATTGGTAAATCTGATTATCGCAGCCGATTTTTGTTATTCCATTAACGACGACATGGGACTTCAGTTCCGTGCCAGCGCCGATTTCCACCTGGGATCCGACAAAGCAGAAGGGGCCAATATGAACGCCAGCGCCAATAACTGCGCCTTCTTCAACAATAGAACTTGGATGGATAACGGCCGTTTTGTCAATCACGTATCAGGACTCCTTTGCAACTACAGGTTCTGCTGGCGGTGTCGCGGGTTTGCTACGAGCACACATCATAGTAGCCGTACAAACAATTTCACCATCTACTTTCGCAACACCAGTAAAACGAGTCAGACCACGGCGTTCTTTGACAAACTCAACTTCCATGATCATTTGATCGCCAGGGACTACCGGACGTTTGAAGCGAGCTTCATCGATACCAGCAAAATAATAAAGCTCACCCGGTTCAAGTTTACCACGGCTCTTAAAGGCCAAAATCCCAGTAGCCTGAGCCATCGCTTCTAAAATCAGCACACCAGGAAAGATTGGCTTGCCCGGAAAGTGGCCTTGGAAAAATGGCTCGTTGAAAGAGACGTTCTTCACTGCACGCAGAAATTTTCCTTCCTCAAAATCAAGGACGCGATCTACCAGCAAGAACGGAAAACGGTGCGGGAGTAGATCCAAAATCTCTTCAATATGCAGAGTATGAGTGTCAGTAGTCAAAATACTCTTCCTGTCTAAAAAACTGATGCTATCAACAACACGGCCTGCACAGCCCCAAAAGGGAGGCATTAGGCAGGCCGCAAATTAGGAACTCTGTATACCCTTCGTACTGAAACTACGGTGATGCTAGCTACAACACCAATTTCTTTGGGTATCTACTTTTGGCATCAATTGCCAATAAGCTTAATTATTCGCTCAGAGTGTCGGGCTTGAGTGATTATTCTTTATCGATTTTACGCTCAATAGCTTTTAATCGCTTATTAATCCCATCAATATTCATCACTAAAGCAGCTGTCTTGCGCCAAACTTTATTCGGTTGTAGCGGAATACCGGAGGAGTATAACCCAGGTTCAGTGATTGGGCGCATCACCATTCCCATTCCAGTAATTGTGACTTTGTCACAAATCTCCATGTGACCATTGATCACGCTGGCACCACCTATCATACAGTAGCGGCCAATTTTCAGACTACCCGCCATGATAACACCACCCGCAACTGCGGTATTGTCGCCAATCACAACGTTATGTGCAATCTGACATTGGTTATCAATGATGACGCCATTACCAATAATCGTATTATCCAGTGCACCACGGTCAATCGTTGTACAAGCACCAATCTCAACGCGGTCGCCAATATGTACAGAACCGAGCTGTGGGATTTTTATCCAATTACCACGATCATTTGCATAGCCAAAACCATCTGCACCAATGACCGTACCGGATTGAATCAGACAGTTTTGCCCAATCACAACTTCATGATAAACGGAGACATTGGCCCACAAACGGCTACCAGCACCTATGTGAGTATTCTTACCAATAAAGCAGCCAGCACCGATAATCACGTTATCACCCAGCACAACACCAGACTCTATCACCGCATTAGCACCGACAGAGACACAATCTCCCAGGGTTGCTTGCGCGGAGATAACTGCACTTGGTGCAATATCTTGCGCCGGTTGAGGTGTGGTATCCATTATCTGCGCCATACGTGCATAGGTTAAATAAGGATTTTTAACCACCAAAGCCGCAGATTTACAGAAAGGTAAGTCAGCCTCAGTTAACACCACAGCACCAGCATGACAAGTGGCGAGTTGTTCCTGATAACGGCTGTTTGACAAAAATGTGATTTGCGAAGGCTCGGCAGAATGCATAGAAGCGATGCCGGTGATGACGAGATCGCCATCACCGTGCACCTGTGCATCCAACTGCTGGGCTAAATCAGCCAGTCGAATTGAAGGCATGTTTTATTTAACCTGTTTCAGCACGTCAGCAGTAATGTCTTTAGCAGGGTCTGCGTATGCAACAGCATTCGCATCAATCACCACATCATAACCGCCTTTGCTAGCAACAGATTTCACAGCATCCTGAATACGGCTCAGAATTTTGTTGCGTTCTTCCATCTGGCGACGGCGATTATCTTGCTCAAAAGCCTGGGCTTTAGTTGAGAAAGTTTCACGCTGTTTCATTACGTCGCTTTCCAGCTTAGTACGATCACTGGCCTTCATGGTAGAACCGTCGCGTTGCAGTTTCTGCATTTTAGTCTGCAGATCTTTCTCCATCCCTTGCAATTCGGTTGCACGGCCTTTGAATTCATTCTCCAGCTGCTTAGCTACGGTTTCACGCGCAGGTAATTGTTGGAAAATGCTGGAAACATTAACAATAGCAATTTTGTCAGCGGCTTGAACGCTGGCAGAAGCTGCCAATGCTAAACCAAGACTTGCGGCACACAACCACTTTTTCACTATAAACTCCTTACCATTACCCGTTTGTGTCAGAGACACCTTGAAGTGCACTTAATGCTGAATAATGCCTAAGATAGCGCCGACCTAGGCCAACGCTACTTTAGGTTTCTCCAACTACCAGTGCTGTCTTGAAAATTCAGTACTGCTTTGCCAACCAATTACCAGGTTTTACCAATGTTAAACTGGAATTGCTCTGACTTATCGCCTTCGTAATCTTTAACCGGTTTAGCATATGAGAACACTAATGGCCCCAATGGAGACATCCATTGCAATGACACACCGGCAGACACACGAATATTACTCGCTTTACTGTAATCAGGTATGCCAGCAGCTCGTGTGGCTGCGGTATTTTCCCAATTGGTATCCCATACCGTACCGGAATCAATAAAGAATGAGGTACGTATAGAGTTAGCGTATTTCTCACTGATAAATGGTGTCGGTGTAATCAGCTCTAAACTGGCCACCGCCATCGCGTTACCCCCGACAGCATCGGTAGAGTCTCTTACGGTTCCATTAGCATTATAGTATGCCGCTTTAGGCCCGATGTTATTTGATCGGAAACCACGAACTGTACTAGAGCCACCGGCATAGAAGTTTTCGTAGAATGGCATCTCTTTAGAGCCAATACCGTCGCCATAACCCAAGCGACCACGGCCCAAGAGCACCCACGAATGGTCTTCATCTAACGGCTGATACGCAGAGGTATCGAAAGTCACTTTATAGAACTCGTTATCAGAACCCGGTACAGTTACTTTGGTATTTACTGATGATTTAACACCCTTGGTTGGGAAGAAACCACGATCAAGGTTGTTATATGTCCAACCCAGATTCAGTGTGAAATCGTCGGCAGTGAAACCTGCACGGTCAATCAGATTAGGATCTTGACCAACAGAGTCAAGATATCGCCACATTGCAACTTGCGGTTCCATATCTGACAGATCGTTATGGACGTAACCTAAGCCGACACGCAATGAGTTATTCTCATTGATTGGGAAGCCTAAAGTACCATCAACACCATAACTGCTGTTGGTATAGCCAGATAGATCTGCATTATCTGCTTTAAAATCATTATAGAAGATACGCCCGCCCAAACTGACACCATCAACGGTGAAGTAAGGGTCGGTTAAGGTAAATTCAGCGTAGGTCTGGTAGTCGTTCTTCGTACCGTTAATGCCAACAGTATTACCCGTACCCAGCCAGTTATCCTGTTGAACACCAACCTGGAAGCTCACGCCACTTTCAGTACCGTAACCGATACCAAAGTTTAGGCTACCTGTGTTGCGTTCTTTAACTTTGTAGGTCACGTCGACCTGATCAGCTGTTCCTGGCACGCGCTGAGTTTCAACATCAACGGTTTCAAAATAGCCTAAACGGTTCAGACGTTCCTTACCCGCTTCGACCTGATCATTACCTAGCCATGCACCTTCCATCTGACGCATTTCACGACGCAATACGGAGTCTTTACTGGTGTCATTACCTTCGAAACGAACATTACGGACATAGAAACGGTTACCCGCATCTACATTGATATGCAGTTTGACGGTTTTATCAGCGTCGTTAATTTCAGGTTGAGACACGACACGCGGATAGGCATAGCCATAACGGCCCAACATCTTCTTGATGTCTTCTTCCATGCGCGTGACTTTGCTGCCGTTATATAACTCACCCGGCTCAATCTTGACCAGTTTGTCAGCATCAGATTGATGGCCTGCAAGATTACCGCTCACAACGACGCTGTTAAGCTTGTATTGATCGCCTTCGGTAATATTGATGGTGATATAGATGCCTTTTTTATCTGGCGTCAAACTCACCTGAGTTGAATCGATGTTAAAGCGCGCATAGCCGCGATCCAGATAGAAGCTACGCAAGATTTCAAGATCGCCCGCCAGTTTCTGCTTCTGATATTTACGATCACCGACCACGTTCCACCATGGCACCTCATCACGCAATTGGAAGCGCGAGATTAGCTCATCAGTGGTGAAACTGTGGTTGCCGACGATATTAATCTGCTGAATTTTTGCAGAAACACCTTCGGTAAAGACCAATTTAAGATCGACACGATTACGTGGCAGTGGTGTAACAACAGCCTTCACTGAAGCGCTGTATTTACCCACACTGTAGTAGAAATCTTCGAGTCCTTTTTCAATGCTGGATATAGTGGTACGGTCCAGGGCTTCGCCAATCCGGACGCCAGAGGCTTCCAGATTCTGCTTAAGCATGTCATCTTTCACCGCTTTGTTACCGGAGAAAGTGATGCTGGCAATCGTTGGGCGTTCTTTGACTTGAACAATCAGCGTATCACCATCGCGCAGGACACGAACGTCCTCGAAGTTGCCTGTAGCAAACAACGCACGAATAGTTTTACCGATGTCATCATCACTGACGGTATCGCCTACGCGAACCGGCATATTAAGTAACGCCGCACCGACGGCGACCCGTTGCAGGCCTTCGAAATGAATATCTTTCACTACGAACCCGTCTGCACCGTATACGGTGGCGCTGCCAAACAGCAGCGACGCTATGAGCAACTTTTTCATCGCCATCGTTGTTATGCGTTCTTCCTAACCTATCTCCTGCCGTTAAAGACGGGAGAAATCATTGAAAAGTGCAAGCCCCATTAATAACACTAGCAAAATAGAGCCAATGCGATAACTGAAGTCCTGTACTCGCTCAGAAACCGGCCCACCCTTGAGCTTTTCTATCGCCAGGAAGAGCAGATGTCCACCATCTAATACCGGTAACGGGAACAGATTGATAATACCTAAGTTGACACTGATCAGTGCCAAAAACATTAGGTAATACACCAATCCGTACTCAGCTGAAACCCCAGCACCTTGTGCAATAGATATCGGGCCACTCAGGTTATTCAGCTTAACATCACCAGTAATCAGTTTACCCAACATGTTTACCGTCAACCGCATCAACTGCCAGGTTTTATCCCCAGCTTGGTAGAGTGCCGTGAACGGGCCATATTGGCGAATCGTTCTATATTCATCCGGAAGCGGTATAA
This sequence comes from Yersinia sp. Marseille-Q3913, assembly GCF_963892745.1. Classification (NCBI taxonomy): domain Bacteria; kingdom Pseudomonadati; phylum Pseudomonadota; class Gammaproteobacteria; order Enterobacterales; family Yersiniaceae; genus Yersinia; species Yersinia sp. Marseille-Q3913. The sequence continues at coordinate 23,907 of NZ_CAWQAF010000019.1, forward strand.
CTTTCGGCACTACGCCCGCAAAACCTTCACTGCGGTTTGCTCCCACCGATTTTGTATCTGGTATCAAGGTTAAAGACAAGGGGGTACTTCCCCTTTCAATATCTAACACCAGTGGCTTACCGGGGTTATCACGAACCTGCAAAACAAATGTTTGCCAACGATCCAGTGATTGACCGCCAACTTTAACGATCCTATCCCCCGCTTGTAAACCCGCCTTTTGCGCCGCTGACCCTGGTTGAACTTCTGCCAGGACGGATTCAATCTGCGGACCACGAGGAATGATACCCAGTGCAACGACAGGATCTTGCTTATCAGGCTCGAATTGCCACTGACGCAAATCTAACGTCTTTTGTACTATGTTGTTGACAGAATCCGGGTTGTTGACAGAATCAGGCGCGTTGGCAGAACTAAATGGGGCTACGCCAACTTGTGTTTGCTTGTCGCCAATTTTACTAACTAATGCCAAACGAACAGAATCCCAGTCAGGCGTTTCGATACCATCTACAGACTTAAGTTCCATTCCCGGAGAAATATTGGCTTGTGCAGCAATAGATTGTGGAGAAATATCCCCCACAACCGGACGTACACTTGGCACACCAATGATAAACACCAGCCAGTAAGCAATGACAGCAAAAAGGAAGTTAGCTATAGGACCCGCGCTGACGATTGCCGCGCGTTGTAAAACAGTTTTATTGTTAAAAGATTGATGGCGAAGCTCCGGTGCAACAGCCTCCACGCGCTCATCCAGCATCTTAACATAGCCACCCAACGGGATAAGGGCGATAACATACTCAGTACCCTGGCGATCAGTTCGACGCCATAGGGCTTTGCCAAAACCAATAGAAAAGCGTTCGACACGGACACCACAGCGCCGTGCCACCCAAAAGTGACCGAACTCATGCACTGTAATTAAGATCCCCAGTGCGATAATAAACGCGGCCAGGCTCCAGAGTATGCTCATCATAATTCCCTAAACTCCCCGTCAGCGACGGATTAAAACACTAACAGCATTAAGCAGGCAAATACCGGCACAGCTGCGGTCAGGCTATCGATACGATCCAGTATCCCACCATGACCAGGAATCAAATGACCACTGTCTTTGATTCCCGCTTCACGTTTAAACATACTTTCGGTCAAATCGCCGAGTACCGAGGCCAATGCAGCAACCACGGAACAGATTAGCAGCTTTTCTGGGATGATATCCAATGGAGCATATCGACCAAACAGCCATGATATCAGAGCTGATGTCAGTAAACCGCCAATTAATCCTTCCCACGTTTTACCTGGTGAGACTTTAGGCGCTAATTTATGTTTACCGAATAACTTACCGAACATGTAAGCACCAGAATCTGCGCCCCACACCAAAAGCATCACGTATAACAGCCACCAGGCACCAATATTGTGGTGCTGGTCATAACCATACTGGCGTAATGCCACCATGCCCCAGAAAAAGGGGACAATGGTCAGAATGCCGAAAATTATACGTAAGAGACGTGAATCGCGCCAGAACACAGCAGAGCGTGGGTATGTAAGCACCAACAGCAATGCAGCGAGCCACCAGCCTATAGAGAGCCAGAGAGGAACACTCACTTGTGGAAGATGAACTGAATGCTGATAGGCCGGAAGGCTAAGCAGCATCAAAACAAGTAGGAAACCACAAAGTATAGCTAACCAAATGCGCTGTGAACGACTGGCAAATCCAGCTAATTGACCCCACTCCCATGCTGCAAGCATACAGACAAAGAGAGTAACAATAGCAAAACCAACCGGCGGAAGCAGGAACAGTGCACCAATGACAACCGGAATCAAAATCAAAGCAGTTATGAGACGATACTTCAGCAAAAGTTCCCCCTAGGATGCAGTGGCATCGATAGGTGTAGTTCCCCCGAAGCGACGCTCGCGTTGTGCAAATGCATTCAGCGCACCTTCAAAGACATGTTCATCAAAATCAGGCCAGAGTACATCAGTAAAGTAAAGTTCAGCATAGGCAATTTGCCACAACAAGAAATTACTGATGCGATGTTCACCACCGGTTCTGATCACTAAATCCACCTCAGATTGCTCATGCAGGCAGATATGCGAGTTTAGCGATTCTTCATTGATATCTGTGGGTTGCAGCTCCCCTTGCTGTACTTGTTCAGCTAAATGGCGCACACCCTGAATAATATCCCAACGCCCACCATAATTGGCAGCAATGTTAAGTTTCAGACCGTCATTATTTGCTGTTAGCACTTCTGAGCGACGGATCCGTTGTTGCAAACGTTCGCTAAATCGACTGATATCACCAATAACCGATAAACGAACATTATGTTTATGCAGGCTTTTTACTTCGCTGTCCAGCGCACGAACAAAAAGCTCCATCAGGGCGGTGACTTCCTGAGCAGGGCGGTTCCAGTTTTCACTACTGAAAGCATAAAGCGTGAGCGCATCCAAATGATGAGTAGCCGCAAAACTAACTGCCCGGCGAACTGACTTCACTCCCGCTTTATGACCGAAAACCCTTAATTTACCCTGATTTTTAGCCCAGCGCCCATTACCATCCATAATGATAGCGACATGGCGTGGCATCAGGGGGGACAAGTTAGCCCTATCTTCATTTACAGACGGCATAATGCGAACTCATTTCCTCAATCAAACCAATTGTTCGTCCCGAACATTAGGCAGTAAGCGCACAAAAAAAGCCGTGTACCAAGTCACGGCTTCTTAAGTGACAGCCAAAATAGACGGTTTAAATACCTATTGGGCCACTAATCAACAGTCTATCTCTCCATCGATGGTGCAGACTATACCACCTCAGCCTTGCCCTAACAAATTCCCAAATCAGGCAGTAGCTCTGAATTATTCAATTTTGCGATTGCTTTCGCAGCTGCATTACGGGCTTTACGATCAATCACCAGCACCTCATCCACACAGCTAGGTTCTGGTAACGATAAAGACTCCACAACCACTCTATTAATTGCTGCAATATCAGTGAAACGAATCTGTGAATCTAAAAATGCCATGACAGAGACTTCGTTTGCCGCATTCAGCGCTGTCGTTGCAGCCTGCCCTGCATTACATGCGTCAATCGCCAATTTCAGGCACGGATAACGTTGATAATCCGGTGTGGCAAAGGTCAGTTCACGTATCTTGCAGAAATCCAGTGGTGTTACACCAGAGTTAACCCGCATTGGGTAGGCCATAGCATGCGCAATAGGTGTACGCATGTCAGGTGTTCCCATCTGTGCCAGCACGCTGCCATCATGATAGCGCACCATCGAGTGAATGACGGATTGAGGATGTAAAATTACCTCAATTTGTTCTGCGCTGGCATTAAATAACCAACGGGCTTCAATATACTCCAACCCTTTATTCATCATTGTCGCAGAATCGACAGAAATTTTACGCCCCATAGACCAGTTTGGATGAGCACAAGCTTGATCTGGCGTGACATCCGCGAATTGCGATAAAGGGGTTTCACGCAATGGACCGCCAGAGCCAGTCAAGATGATGCTAGAAACGCCATTCTCACTCAATGAAGAGTAGCCTAATTGGCGCTGAATTTTTTCAGGTAAACTCTGAAAAATAGCATTATGCTCGCTGTCAATTGGCAGCAGTTGCGCTTTACTGTTCTTAACTTCATCCATGAACAGCTTGCCGCAGGTAATCAGTGACTCTTTGTTAGCCAGTAATACCTGTTTACCCGCACGGATCGCCGCCAGTGTAGAAGATAATCCGGCAACACCGACAATCGCCGCCATCACCTGATCAACATCATCTAACGCCGCCAGTTCACAGGCAGCTTTTTCGCCAGAGTATACTTCGGTTTTTGAACCCTTTTCAGCCAATAGCAGGCGCAATTCTTTAGCCGATATCTCATCGGACATTGCAGCGTAGCGGGGAGCGAATTCAAGACATTGCTGAGCCATCTGCTCGACATTGCGGCCTGCAACCAACGCAGTGACTTTGAATAATTCAGGATTAGCGCGCACAACACCCAAGGTGCTGTTGCCGATGGAACCGGTAGAACCAAGAATAGTCAGTTGCTTCATGAGAGTGCTCTGAATAACTGTTTTTATGATAGGCGAGGCGTTAACCATCTGTATGACAGGCGGTATTATTAAGATCCTCAAGCCCACTTTTATGGCGCTTTATGGCTCATAACAGATTGGCCGAAAGCAGAGCGCCACCTAAGCGGCGCTTTGCAATTATGAATGAGGATTAGAAATCCATTAGCTCGGCTTCTTTCGCAGCCAATGCAGCATCAACTTTCTTGATAAAGGCATCAGTCAGCTTTTGTACTTCATCTTGAGAACGGCGATCTTCGTCTTCACTGATCTCTTTATCTTTCAACAAAGCTTTCACTTTTTCGTTAGCATCACGGCGCACGTTACGAATAGAAACACGGCCCTGCTCTGCTTCTGCACGAACAACTTTGATCAGGTCTTTACGGCGCTCTTCAGTCAATGCTGGCAGTGGAACACGAATAACGGTGCCAGCAGAAGAGGGGTTCAGGCCCAAATCAGAGGTCATGATCGCTTTCTCAACTGCTGCACTCAGGCTGCGGTCAAAAACAGTCAAAGCCAAAGTACGGGAGTCTTCAACAACGATGTTAGCCAACTGGCGCAGTGGCGTAGCAGTGCCATAATACTCAACCTGTATGCCATCAAGAATACTTGGAGAAGCACGGCCGGTACGGATCTTACTGATATGGTTTTGGAAAGCTTCTAAGCATTTTTCCATGCGCACTTCAGTATCTTTTCTAATTTCGTTAATCACGTTGTTAACCCTTGAAAACTGGTTACTTGGCAGGCCATAGCTTCAGTATAGCCGGTGAATATACAAACCAACAGTTGCTGGCTAGAGGGGCAAATCTTCAATTGAGATACCCCTGACAGGACGGTAGCCGCTTATTTAGCGATCGAGGTCACTTCTTTAGTGATCAACGTCCCTTCATTCTCACCCATCACCACGCGACGCAGAGCGCCTGGCTTATTCATGTTGAAAACGCGAATTGGCAGATTATGGTCACGAGCCAGAGTAAAGGCAGCCAGATCCATAACTTTTAGTTCGCGTTCTAAAACGTCCTGATAGGTTAGCTGTTCATACAGCGTCGCGTCAGGATTTTTCACCGGATCTGCGGAGTAAACCCCATCGACTTTGGTGGCTTTCAACACAACATCAGCTTCGATTTCAATACCGCGCAGACACGCAGCAGAGTCAGTGGTGAAGAAGGGGTTGCCCGTACCGGCGGCAAAAATCACCACGCGGTTGTGGCGCAGCAAGCTGATAGCTTCAGCCCAGCTGTAATTATCACACACACCATTCAATGGAATAGCTGACATCAGGCGGGCGTTCACATAGGCACGGTGCAGTGCATCTCGCATTGCCAGGCCGTTCATTACGGTAGCCAGCATTCCCATGTGGTCGCCCACGACGCGGTTCATCCCTGCCTGTGCTAAACCGGCACCGCGGAATAAGTTACCACCGCCAATGACCACACCGACCTGAATGCCCAATTCGACCAGCTCTTTAACTTCTTGAGCCATGCGATCCAAAACGCTTGCGTCGATACCAAAACCTTCTGCGCCTTGCAGGGCTTCACCACTAAGCTTAAGCAGGATACGCTGATATACGGGTTTTGCATTGGTTGCCATGGTGTTCTGTCCTAAGCAGCAGTAAAAATATTGGGGAGTGAATAAAATGGAACCGCCTATTGGCGGCCCATTTTTAGCATTAAGACTGTTTGCTCATTGCTGCAACTTCAGCAGCAAAGTCAGTCTCAGCTTTCTCGATGCCTTCGCCCACTTCGAAGCGGATGAAGTTTACAACGTCAGCTTTGTTCTCTTTCAACAAATCGCCAACAGTTTTGCTTGGGTCCATAACGAAGTTCTGACCAGTCAGAGAAACTTCGCCGGTGAACTTACGCATACGGCCTTCAACCATCTTCTCAGCAATTTCACGTGGCTTGCCGGATTCGATAGCAATGTCCAACTGGATTTGGTGCTCACGAGCAACAACTTCAGCAGGAACATCATCTGGCTTAACATATTCAGGTTTGCTTGCAGCAATGTGCATAGCAATGTGCTTAACCAGCTCTTCATCAGCGCCAGTTGCAGCAACCATAACGCCGATACGTGCGCCATGTAGATAAGTCCCCAGAACGTCGCCTTCCAGCGCAGCAATACGGCGAATATTGATATTCTCACCGATTTTAGCCACCAGGTTTGCACGTTGTTCTTCGAACTTAGCTTTCAGAGCGTCGATATCAGCGATTTTGTCAGCCAGAGCTGCATTGATAACTTCTTCACCAAATGCTTTGAAGCCAGCATCTTTAGCAACGAAGTCAGTTTCGCAGTTCAGTTCCAGAATCACACCGTATTTACCGTCGGCTGAAACTTTAGCCAGAATGATGCCTTCAGCAGCGATACGACCTGCTTTCTTGGCAGCTTTAGCCTGACCAGATTTACGCATATTGTCGATGGCAAGCTCGATGTCGCCGTTAGCTTCAACCAACGCCTTTTTACATTCCATCATGCCTGCGGCAGTACGCTCACGCAGTTCTTTTACCAAAGCAGCGGTAATAGCAACCATTTAAATTTCCTCGGTTCTCTTGTGAAGAGAAGATCTCACATTAGATACGCAAAGGGGGCCTATAAAAGGCCCCCCTAACCAACATATTTCAATACCTGGTTAATAAGGGCTCCTGAGAGCCTGACTTATTATTCAGCTTCTACGAAGCTTTCTTCCGCTTGAACGGCCAGATCTTGAGAACGACCTTCATTGACGGCAGTAGCAACAGCGCTCAGGTACAGTTTAACTGCACGGATTGCATCGTCGTTACCTGGGATGATGAAGTCAACGCCATCTGGATCGGAGTTAGTATCAACGATAGAGAATACCGGGATACCCAGGTTGTTAGCTTCTTTGATAGCGATGTGTTCGTGATCAGCATCAACAACAAACAGAGCGTCTGGTAAACCGCCCATGTCTTTGATACCGCCCAGGCTGTTTTCCAGCTTGTTCAGCTCACGAGTACGCATCAGCGCTTCTTTTTTGGTCAGCTTGTCAAAGGTGCCGTCTTGAGACTGGATTTCCAAATCTTTCAAACGTTTGATGGACTGACGAACTGTTTTCCAGTTAGTCAGCATCCCGCCCAACCAGCGATGGTTCACGAAGAACTGGTCGCAGTTGTTGGCAGCTTCTTTTACCGCTTCGCTTGCTGCGCGTTTAGTACCAACGAACAAGATCTTACCTTTACGGGAAGAGATCTTTTTCAATTCAGCCAGAGCTTCGTTGAACAGTGGTACGGTCTTTTCCAGGTTGATGATGTGAACTTTGTTACGTGCGCCGAAGATGAAAGGCTTCATTTTCGGGTTCCAGTAACGGGTCTGGTGACCGAAGTGAACACCGGCCTGGAGCATGTCGCGCATGGAAACAGTTGCCATGATTAAAACCTCTATAGTATCAGTTGGGGTTATGCCTCCACGTGTCCCATAACGCCGACCCCATAAGCGATTGATATTAATCAAAAACTTTAGGGCACCCCGGCGTATGTGTCGACACGTGTGTGTTATTTACACATATGAGTGCGATTGGTATTACTCAGCTAAACAACGTATTCGTGACTAGAACATGCCCAGAAACACAGTACGGTTCGCCGGCGCGCTTTATACCATAAACAGCCACAACACGCCAACTTTTGTTGCATCTTGTGCCGCGACTGCAAACGAAAGTTTGGCAGCAAATTGCAGGGCTGGTAACATTAGCGACAGATTTTTTATTAATCGACATTCACCTGTTTTTTTCTGCATCTATGCCCTGAACATTTGGCGTGCCAGCTCGGTAGCAAGTTCGCCCCTGCACCTCAAGTATGAAGGTCATATTAATAATGGCGGCTGATATTCACAGCCCCTACGGACACTTTTGCATGGCAATCTCAATCAAAACACCTGAAGATATTCAAAAAATGCGCGTTGCTGGCCGCCTGGCTGCTGAAGTGCTGGAGATTATTGAGCCTCACGTCAAACCAGGGGTAACCACCGGCGAACTCGACCGCATTTGTCACGACCATATCACCAACCACCAGCAGGCGATTTCTGCATGTTTGGGCTATCACGGCTTTCCGAAATCTGTCTGTATCTCGGTGAATGAGGTCATTTGCCACGGTATCCCCAGTGATGAAAAAGTCCTGAAAGATGGCGATATCGTGAATATCGACGTTACCGTGATTAAAGATGGCTTCCATGGCGATACCTCAAAAATGTTCATTGTCGGCAAACCGACCATTTTGGGTGAGCGGTTGTGCCGCGTGACACAAGAGAGTCTGTATCTGGCCATCAACATGGTCAAACCGGGTATCCGTCTGCGTACGCTGGGTAAGGAGATCCAGAAGTTTGTGGAAGCGGAAAACTTCTCGGTGGTACGTGAATATTGTGGTCACGGCATTGGCGAAGGTTTCCATGAAGAGCCACAAGTGCTGCACTACGATGCAGATGACGGCGGCGTCGTTTTGCAACCGGGTATGGCGTTCACCATTGAACCCATGGTCAATGCAGGGGATTACCGCATTCGCACCATGAAAGATGGTTGGACAGTAAAAACTAAAGATCGCAGCTTGTCGGCACAGTATGAGCATACTATTGTGGTAACGGATAACGGCTGCGAAATAATGACGTTGCGCAAGGATGACACCATCCCCAACATCATAACGCACGAGTAATAACGACAAGCCGGCACCCGCCGGCTTTTTTATGGGCTGCGTTTTTTATCCGATATATATTCATCGGATAAATATTCATCGGGTAAACATATGTCTGAAAATCATACCGAGCACTCTGAATCACGCGCACTCACGCTGACTATTCCTGAGCAGCCCCCATTACCCAGCACCTATCTTGATGGCGAGCTTAACTGCCCGATACTCAAGCAACGGCTTGAGGCATTTCAATTCTGGCTGGCTGAAGCATTCAACGGCGGAATAAGTGCCGAGATACTCATTGCTGCGCGCAGTGATTACATTGATGGTCTGTTACGGCGACTCTGGACATTTTATGGCTTTGATGAAGTGCCAGAAACCGCGCTGGTCGCCGTCGGTGGCTATGGTCGTGGCGAACTACATCCCCTGTCAGACATTGATGTGCTGGTCCTAAGCAAACAGCGCCTGAATGATGAACATGCTCAGCAGATCGGCCAGTTGATCACACTGTTGTGGGATCTGAAGCTGGAAGTCGGCCATAGTGTGCGGACGCTGGAGGAGTGCTTGCTGGAAGGGCTAGCCGATCTCACCGTCGCCACCAATATGATTGAATCTCGCTTGATTTGTGGCGATGTGGCCCTGTTCTTACAGATGCAAAAACACATTTTTAGCGACGGATTCTGGCCTTCACCCCAATTTTTCCATGCCAAAGTTGCCGAGCAGCAAGAGCGGCATAAGCGCTACCACGGCACCAGCTACAACCTTGAGCCAGACATCAAAAGCAGCCCCGGCGGATTAAGGGATATCCATACCCTACTCTGGGTAGCGCGTCGTCATTTTGGTGCCACCTCATTAAGTGAGATGGTTGATTTCGGTTTTCTGACCAAAGCTGAGCGCAACGAACTGATTGAAAGTCAAAGTTTTTTATGGCGTATCCGTTTTGCGCTGCATCTGGTATTGACCCGTTACGATAACCGCCTGCTGTTTGACCGCCAACTGAGTGTGGCCCAACTTTTGCAATATCAGGGCGAAGGCAATGAACCGGTCGAGCATATGATGAAGGATTTTTATCGTATGACACGCCGGGTCAGCGAACTGAACAATATGCTGTTGCAGCTGTTTGATGAAGCCATACTGGCGCTGGATACCAATGAAAAGCCGCGCCCGCTGGATGATGAATTTCAGTTGCGCGGGGATCTCATTGATCTACGTGATGAGAATCTCTTTGTACAGCAGCCCGAAGCGATTATGCGCATGTTTTACCTGATGGTCCGCAATCAGGAGATCAAAGGTATTTACTCCACTACGGTGCGCCGCTTGCGTCATGCGCGCCGGCATCTAAAGCAGCCGCTATGCCACATTCCTGAAGCCCGTAAGCTGTTTATGGCTATCTTGCGCCATCCCGGTGCGGTCTCCCGCGCACTACTGCCGATGCACCGCCACAGCGTGCTGTGGGCCTATATGCCGCAATGGGGCAGTATCGTCGGCCAGATGCAGTTTGACCTGTTTCATGCTTATACCGTTGATGAGCACACGATCCGGGTGCTACTTAAGCTCGAAAGTTTCGCCGATGAAAAGACACGGCCACAGCATCCTTTGTGTGTAGAGCTTTATCCGCGCCTGCCTCAGCCTGAATTACTGCTGCTCGCGGCGCTATTCCACGATATTGCCAAAGGTCGTGGTGGTGACCATTCAATACTGGGCGCTCACGATGTGCTGGAATTTGCTGAGCAGCATGGGCTTAACTCACGGGAGGCGCAGTTAGTTGCCTGGTTAGTCCGCTGTCATTTATTGATGTCAGTAACCGCTCAACGCCGGGACATTCAGGACACGGATGTGATTCAGCAATTCTCCGCCGAAGTGCAAAGCGAAACCCGCTTGCGCTATTTAGTCAGCCTAACCGTGGCCGATATTTGCGCCACCAATGAAACGCTGTGGAATAGCTGGAAACAGAGCCTGTTACGCGAACTCTATTTTGCGACCGAGAAACAGCTACGCCGTGGTATGCAAAATAGCCCAGATTTGCGCGATCGCGTCCGCCACCATCGGCTACAGGCCCTGGCACTGCTGCGGATGGATAATATTGATGAAGAAGCGTTACATCGCATCTGGAGCCGCTGCCGGGCAGATTATTTCCTGCGCCATTCACCCAATCAATTGGCCTGGCACGCCCGCCATTTACTGGCGCATGATTCAACCAAGCCATTGGTGTTGGTTAGCCATCAGGCAACCCGTGGCGGCACCGAAATCTTCATCTGGAGCCCTGACCGCCCATCGCTATTTGCCGCGGTTGTCGGTGAGTTGGATCGCCGCAATCTGAGTGTCCATGACGCGCAAATTTTCACCAACCGCGATGGGATGGCGATGGATACCTTTGTGGTGCTGGAGCCGGATGGCAGCCCGCTGGCACAAGATCGGCATCCCATCATCAGTCATGCCTTGGAACAGGCCATGACCCAACCGAATTACCAACATCCGCGTGTCAGGCGGTTATCACCCAAACTGCGCCATTTCAGTGTGCCGACTGAAACTAACTTTTTGCCGACTCACAATGAGCGCCGGACTTATCTTGAGCTAATTGCGCTGGATCAGCCGGGCTTACTGGCGCGCGTTGGCGAGATCTTTGCAGATTTAGGATTATCGCTACATAGCGCACGTATCACGACGATCGGCGAACGGGTGGAGGATTTATTTGTGTTAGCGGATAAAGATCGCCGCGCCTTGAGTGTTGAAACACGCCGCGAATTAGCACAACGGTTGACAGATACCCTCAATCCGAACGATAAACTGTGATACAAATATCTTTTTAGCGATTAATTTACTTACAACTTCTTAATGTTAGGGAAGAGAACAGGATGCAGCAACTACAGAACGTTATTGAAACCGCCTTCGAGCGCCGTGCAGACATTACTCCGGCTAACGTAGACACTGTCACGCGCGAAGCCATTAATCACGTGATTGATCTGCTGGATACCGGCGCACTGCGTGTGGCAGAAAAGATTGATGGTCAGTGGGTCACTCACCAATGGCTGAAGAAAGCGGTGCTGCTCTCTTTCCGCATCAATGACAACCAGGTCATGGAAGGCGCAGAAACCCGTTACTACGATAAAGTGCCGATGAAATTCGCCGGTTATGACGAAGCACGTTTCCAACGTGAAGGCTTCCGTGTCGTGCCTCCCGCAACCGTGCGTAAAGGTGCCTTTATTGCCCGTAATACCGTGCTGATGCCCTCTTATGTGAATATTGGCGCTTTCGTTGATGAAGGCACCATGGTCGACACATGGGCGACTGTCGGCTCTTGCGCGCAAATTGGTAAGAACGTCCATTTGTCCGGTGGTGTGGGCATTGGCGGCGTACTGGAACCGCTGCAAGCTAACCCAACGATTATCGAAGACAACTGCTTTGTGGGCGCACGTTCAGAAGTGGTTGAAGGGGTGATCGTCGAAGAGGGTTCTGTTATCTCAATGGGCGTATTTATCGGTCAAAGCACCCGCATTTACGATCGCGAAACTGGTGAAATTCATTATGGCCGCGTGCCGGCGGGATCTGTTGTCGTTTCAGGTAACCTGCCATCAAAAGACGGCAGCTATAGTCTGTACTGTGCGGTTATCGTGAAGAAGGTTGATGCCAAAACGCGCGGAAAAGTCGGCATTAATGAGTTATTACGCACTATCGACTAATATTGAAACTCGCGGGCTAACCACCCGCTTTTTTTGCCTGATAAAGCAGTTATCGCCTGCAATCACATATTTTGGCGGAATTTACCGTCATAATAGAAAACTGTGGAATATAAGACCAAAAAGGTGGCGCTATGTATGACAATCTGAAAAGCTTAGGAATCACACAACCAGAAGATGTCGATCGCTATAGCCTGCGTCAGGAGGCCAATAACGACATTCTGAAAATTTATTTCCGCAAAGATAAAGGCGAGTTTTTTGCTAAGAGTGTGAAATTCAAATATCCGCGCCAACGCAAAACAGTGGTGGCGGATAATGCGGGTCATGGTTACAAAGAGATCAATGAAATCAACCCCAATCTACGTTATGTCATTGATGAGTTAGATCAACTGTGCAAACGCGATCAGATTGAAGTTGATTTAAAACGTAAAATTCTGGATGACCTGCGTCATTTAGAGAGTGTGGTCGCCAATAAGATTTCTGAAATTGAATCTGACCTGGAAAAATTAACCAGCGGCCGCTAAATAGAGCAGCAGCTAAACTCGAACAGTAGATATTAAGCCTGGTACGTATTGTGGCGCAACATAACGCCACAATACGGGCTTATTTCAGCCCTAATTCAAATTTCAAATCTATTGATCGTGATGTGCCATTTAACGGTAAGCGGCGACTTTCGCAGAGACCTCATTCATCGCCCGCACCGCATCATGCTTATCCACTATCCCCAAAGGTATGCCGTAATCTGCGGTATAGCGATTTGGCGTGGAGTAATAAGGAATATCATTACCCCCCATAACAGTTGCTAGCAGTCCGTAACCTGCATTATATGAACTATCACTTTTATAATGGTGCAGGCCCATATTATGTCCCAGTTCATGCCGCATAACGTCCTCTCCACAATTTGTTGAACCTGTCGCCACCATATAATCTCCTCCTCCGCCCACCCATGCTAACCCACAGCCATCTTCAGTACCTTTATAATAGATACCATCGGCTTTTAACGTATCCCTCAACTGCTGCACAATAGTATCCTCGCGTAAATCATTAAGGGGATCACCCAACTCACGCCAATGCGGTTTCGCCTCAATTTTCTGTAAGTCCACCATACGATAGCGAAAGTTGGCCCCTGAGTTTTCCAGTGCCTCATTAGTCCTATTAAGATCCCTAATCAACTCACCTCGTATTACATCTTCACCAACCTTGTCTGCGGCTTTATCGCTATAAAGTAACAACAGATCAATAGTCAGAGTTTCGCGCTGCCAAAGCCCTTGCTCATCCACTTTAAATGCCACAGTCTCATTCTGAAAGACTTTATACTTAGTCTCATCTGCTGAGACTTCAATATCTCGTCCCGCATCACTGTTAATAATAATCCGACTGCCTGATACCTGATTTGTCGGCAACCATAATTCTAGCTTTTCATGATCGTTAGAGACATTAATGATCGTTCGTGGTGTATATAATTTGGGGATTTTCCCGCCAATAATATCTTGCGATTGGTAAATAGTATCCGGTGAGCTGATTAATTGCCACTTTCCTTTTTCAGCAATATAGAAAAAGTCATATTGTTCACCATTACGGAGTTTCATCACCCCCAGCTCATCAACGTGGGCAGTATCAATTATCGTTATGTTGTCAGTTGATGATTTCAACGTAATTTTATCGCGGTCCCCAGCTTGCTCAGGCAATTTTATTTGGGCCAGCCAATGACTATCAGTAATATCAATCACTGTAGTTTGTGTTGTTGGGTAAGGTATTTGTCCATAAGTGCTATCAGGTTCGACTCTTCTTGTTGGCACAGATTCAAACACCCAGGCATTGAATTTCTGCAGATACTTCAAAACATACTGATCTCCGGTTTTTATCGTGCTAGTACTGGCATATAACAAATGATCTGCAGCAATTTTTGAATCCTTTTCTGCTGTAGAGCGAATAATAATAATCGACTGATCCTCGGCCGTTGCCGGTAGATTAATTTCAGATACCCAGTTATGACTCTCCATCATGTAGTAAGTAATACCTTGGGGGTTATCAGGAATAGTATTACCGACACTCTCTGGTGTCAGAGAGTTAACTAGCTCCCCCCCGATATCCCATTGCTGTATATCTGTACGGTACTCAAGATAATATTTATTGCCAGTTTCAATTTTTATTTTCGTAAATGGCAGGTGCAGGTATGCATCAAAGGTGGCAAAAGATTTAATAATAACTCTACTACCTTCCTCAGGTTGCAATGGCAATATAATATCTTTGGTCCAGTTCCCATCTGAAAGCGTGAATTCCACCTCGCTATAACCTGAAGGCAGCACACCACTCCCTAATTCATCTGGCGTGGTGGATAATGGATTAGATACCGGCTGTACTTTTCGCCTTTGATTCACCTCCTTGCTAACTTCATCCACTTCATCCACTTCATCCACTTCATCCACTTCATCCACTTCATCACTATCATCTATATAGCTAATAAGTACTTCTGAATCAGGTACCTCATCACTCATATAAACCTGTTGTTGGATTGGTGAAGCATCAAGCACCCAGCCACTCTCATTACATTTAGACTGATATCTGAAAATATACTGTTCACCACGCTTAACTGTTTCTATCTCCCCACTTAATATATTGGTACCGGAAATTTTTGAATCACATTTTGCTGTTGAGCTGATAATAATCCTGGCCCCATCCTCTGCCATGGTTGGCAGAGTCACTTCATGTGCATGATTATAATCATCCATCGAATAGTAGGTAAGATAGCTAGGATTATCAGAAATAATATGACCATCACAGTTTGGCGTCAGAGAATCAATACCTGTTCCTTTTACATTCCATTGCTTAATATCTTTGCGGTACTCAAGAAAATATTCACTTCCGGTTTCAACTTTTATTTTCGCAAACGGCAGATGTAAGAATGCACCCCAGGTTGCTGAAGAACGAATGACAACTTTGCTTTTATCCACAGGATGCTTTGGTAATATAATGTCCTTAATCCAGTTACAATCTGAAAGTTCAAATGTGACTTGATCATAACCTGAAGGTAAATCCCCCCCCTTCATTTTATTCGGTGTGGTAGAAAGAAAACGACTATTCATTGTATTGTGTCCCTTAAAAAATATAAGTTAAGTCACTGCATTGGCAGTCACTACAACATTACACAGAGACGATTTATGAGCCATTTAAGCACGGGTTAATTATGAGAAAAGAAGGAATATTGAAGGTGGCAAAGAAGTAGCCTCAGTTTTATTATGCCTATTAATGGCAAATCTGAGGCCAGATAGCGCAGCTTATGATTGAATTAAATGCCCCCACTGCTCGACCCATAGCGCGGAAACCGCTTCCGGCTCTGGCTGCTCAATAGCATCAATCTCTAATCTTTCACCAATCCGTGTTGCACCCTGCTCTTGTAGCAACTCATCAAATGCACGCCCAGCGCCGCAGAAATTATCATAACTGCTGTCACCCAGAGCAATGACACCATAGCGTAGCTCAGGCTGGAACCCGACCTGATCGCGAACCGCCACAAAGAGCGAAGCAATGCTATCGGGAAAGTCGCCCTGCCCGGTGGTCGAGGTGACCACCAGAACATAATGTTGGCGATAGTATTGCCAGGCCTCTAAGGTACCCTCGTCGAACACTTTGACGTCGTGGCCCTGCTCTTTCAGTATATTCTCAGCCTCTTCTGCCACTAACAATGCGTTACCGTAGACTGTGCCAACAAAAATCCCGATTTGAGCCATAAAATAGATACCCTTTTCACTAGAAAAAATTATTCACTATCCTGACCGTCGGTTGCAGAAAACTCAACCCTTTCAAGATGAGGGGCAATGCCCGACCAACCAAAATGTGACATCAATCCTTGCCAGGATTCATCCCAGCGTGCAGTAAGCGAAAGTGCTTCACCTGTCACCGGATGATTCAGTTCCAAATGGCTCGCGTGCAACATAAGTCTTGAGCAATCAAAATGTTGTGCCACTCCACGATTCTGACGTAAGTCACCGTGAGCGCTATCACCAATGATTGGATGACGAATATGCGCCATGTGCCGCCGCAACTGATGCTTACGCCCTGTTTCCGGTTTCAGCTCCATTAAGCTAAAGCGCGCAGTGTCGTAGCGGCCAATGGCAACAGGAACTTCCACTTGCGCTAGTGGCTGATAATGAGTGACTGAAGGCTGCGGTGCCTTATCTGGGCGAGAAAATTTATCAGCAATCTTATCCAACTCTTCGGTCATTTCGTAATCAACCGCCCCCCCCTCCAGCACATATCCACGGACTACCGCATGATATGTTTTCTGGATTTGGTGCTGCTCAAACTGCAAAGAGAGCGCACGAGCAACATCACTGGATAGCGCCATCAACAATACCCCTGATGTCGGACGATCCAGACGGTGCACGGTATAGACATGTTGACCGATTTGGTCGCGTACCGTTTGCATCACAAATACGGTTTCATTACTGTCTAGCCAGCTGCGATGAACCAGCCAACCCGCCGGCTTATTCACTGCAACTATATGTTCATCTTGATAGATTATTTCCAGCATTAGTTACTTTCTTTATTTAGCAGGTCATCGAGACGCTGTAAGTGCACCAGCAGTGTGGTGCAATCGGGCCGACCATCACCATTCAGCGCCTCTTCAAAATAGGGCGTGATAGCAAAACGGGTGGGAAGTGGGCCATTTGATTCCAGCAATGCATACATCCGGGGAATAAGTACCCATTGCAACCACTGCTCAGCATCCATGGTATCAATGCTGAAAGGTTCATTGCTTTCGAAAGCTTCTGCTTGCGGCGGAACTGTTTGCCAGAGATCAATGGCTCGCATAGCTAGCTCAATATCCTGAAGGCTCTGACGCACTTGATTTTCTGTATTCATGATTCTACTCTCAACCAAAAATAGCCATTCACCGGGCTGGTTCAACGGCGGCAAAGCATACCACTGAAGCAGGCTATGCCCAAATTCACACCATAGGCAACAGATATAACTTAAGCAAAATGTGAATAAAAAAAGGGGTACTGTTTTACCAGTACCCCTCGATTCGTTTTATAGCTATCCAGCTAAAAGTGATGCTCCCTGCTCAGTCCTTGAAAACTTTTCCGTTCGGTTATCCTAACCAGCAATCCGTAGCATTGTCCTACACCATCCCGGTGCTGATCCTGAAGTTATCCTAACCCACCATCCATCCTGAATCGGCTCTCAATCTCCATCCTGGAGGTGTCCTATGTTTCATCCTGAAACGTCCCTTCACTCATCCTAAGCAGTCCCTGTGTTCTTCATCCTGAAGTGGTAGCATCCGCTACCTTCCTTCTCCGCCAGATCCTATCCGGCGAATAGAAGGATCGCTTAAACGACAAAGGGTGACAAGGTACTGTAAGGGTATTGATGCTGACACTTTTTCATATAAAAAAATGAACGTTTATAACAAAATGATTTTATTGAAGATAAATTTGGTACAAGAATTTTACATATGAGGAATAGAAGTGATGTCTCACAGGCCATGTGCGAGATCTCTCACACGCGCAGGCCTCTGAATACAGGATAACCACTTATTTATTCAGGCAATACGGGGCGTAATGCATCCAGAAAATGTATCAGCGTCGAAGCCAATAGTGTGCGTTTACCGCTGCCAAATTGCTCTAACACCACATTGCCACTGACATTACACAGTGAGGCCATGGTCATTTCTGACTCAGTGGTTGCCAAAAATAGCGTCGGAGAGAGCTTCAGCCTTTTTTGTGTTACCAGGTGACCAATCAGATTCTCCTGTAAGCGGATAAAATCATCTTCGCTCCACACTTGCAGCAAACTGAAACGGTGATCACCGAGATCAGCCATCATGTCACCGGCGTATTGGTAAGTATAAAACTCATGAATATCTGGGTGAAGCTGAATCTCCAGTGCCCGCTCAATATTGCTCAAATTGGCATCTGCAACACAAGGCCGAGGTAACCAAATCACCTGATTATCCTGCGTTTCCAGGATGCAGGGTGAGGGTACACCATAGAGTTCTTCACTGGCGGGGGGATGCCCGGTTTGCTGCTGCCATAAATCGATATAGCGTTGAGTAAAACTGTTCAGTGCCGTTGAAACGTTCTGGTCCATTCTTAATTCTCTGTATCGTGGCAGCTTGCACTGCAACATGGTGGGTATCGCACCCGCTTAGAAATGCAGTTAAACGCGGCATAAATTGATAAACTAGAACTATTGTACCGAACTCTCATCATGGAAACAGCATGTCTTCATATCAAGACCACAAGGCGCTGGCGGAACTAACGCTGGGCAAACCAACCGCCTATCGCGATCACTATGACGTGACCTTACTACAAGCCGTACCGCGCAGCATGAATCGCGAGCCTCTCGGCTTGTATCCGGATAGCCTGCCCTTCCATGGCGCTGATATCTGGACACTTTATGAGCTATCCTGGCTAAACAGCAACGGGCTACCGCAGGTTGCGGTAGGCGAAATAAGCCTGAATGCGAATAGCGTTAATCTGATTGAATCAAAAAGTTTCAAACTCTACCTCAACAGTTTTAACCAAACCGTTTTTGCTGACTGGGAAAGTGTTCAGGCGACTTTGCAACGTGATTTGGCCGCCTGTGCTGTGGGTGATGTCAGCGTCACGCTGTACCGACTCGATGAGATAACGGCTCAGCCGATTGCCAATTTTGCGGGAGAGTGTCTGGATCAGCAGGATATTCGCATTGATAGCTATGAATTCAGTACAGATTATCTGCAAGGTTCGGCAGGGGCGAATCGCGTAACAGAGAGCCTCGTCAGCCACCTGCTCAAATCCAACTGCCTGATCACCCACCAACCCGATTGGGGATCCGTGCAAATCAGCTACAGCGGCCCGCAAATTAACCGAGAAGCACTGCTGCGCTATCTGGTCTCTTTCCGCCATCATAATGAGTTTCATGAGCAGTGTGTCGAGCGCATCTTCAATGACATCATGCGTTTTTGTCAGCCGGAAACCTTGTCGGTCTATGCCCGCTATACCCGTCGTGGGGGATTGGATATTAATCCTTGGCGCTCCAACACCAATTTTGTACCGTCAACAGGTCGTCTGGCGCGGCAATAAATGCGCGCATGTGCGCAACATTTTAGCTCACTGCACGTTAATGTTGGCAAAATGCGGGGGACAACGTTAAGGTTAATTACAGTATCTTCCGGCTATTTTCAGCAGAAAAACACAAACTGAATACTGAAAGATCTCTCTGATATTCCTAGGCAAAATAGAAAGTAGCATTCTGATACACGGGCACTACCACCCTCAAGGGTGTAAAGGAGCAACTTTGATTACACATATCAGCCCACTCGGCTCAATGGATCTGTTATCACAGCTAGAAGTGGATATGCTCAAGCGTACAGCTAGCAGTGATCTGTACCGTTTATTCCGTAACTGCTCATTGGCCGTTCTCAACTCAGGTAGCCTGACTGATAACAGCAAAGAGCTTTTATCTCGCTATGAAACCTTTGATATCAACGTACTGCGCCGCGAGCGTGGTGTGAAGCTCGAATTGGTGAATCCGCCAGAACATGCCTTCGTGGATGGTAAAATCATCCGTTCTTTGCAGGCGAACCTCTTTGCCGTACTGCGCGACATCTTATTTGTGAATGGCCAAATTGTTAGTGCAGAACATGACCAGCACTTGAATATGGAAAGCTCCAGCCATTTGACCAACTTGGTTTTCTCTATTTTACGTAATGCCCGCGCCCTGCATATTGATGAAGAACCGAATATGGTTGTTTGTTGGGGGGGGCATTCGATCAATGAAAACGAGTATTTATACGCCCGCAAAGTCGGTAGCCAACTCGGCTTACGTGAGTTGAACATCTGTACTGGCTGTGGGCCGGGTGCGATGGAAGCCCCCATGAAAGGTGCAGCTGTCGGTCATGCCCAACAGCGCTACAGAAATAGTCGTTTTATCGGTATGACCGAGCCTTCAATCATTGCAGCCGAGCCGCCAAACCCGCTGGTCAATGAACTGGTTATCATGCCAGACATTGAAAAACGGCTAGAAGCCTTCGTCCGTATCGCGCACGGGATCATTATTTTCCCAGGCGGCGTGGGAACCGCCGAAGAGCTACTCTATCTGTTAGGTATTCTGATGAATCCAGAGAACAGTGAACAGGTATTGCCACTGATTTTGACTGGGCCGAAAGAGAGTGCCGATTACTTCCGCGTTGTGGATGAGTTCATCATGAATACACTGGGTGATGAAGCGCGTAAGTACTATCAAATTATTATTGGTGATCCGGATGAAGTTGCTCGCCAGATGAAAAAAGCGATGCCATTAGTGAAAGAGAATCGCCGCAATACGGGTGATGCTTATAGCTTTAACTGGTCAATCCGCATCGAGCCTGATCTGCAGCACCCATTTGAGCCAACCCATGAAAACATGGCGGATTTGAACTTGTCCCATAATCAACCCCCTGAGAAACTGGCCGCAGCGCTACGCCGTGCCTTCTCTGGAATTGTGGCGGGTAATGTGAAAGAGGTGGGAATTCAGGCGATTGAAGCTAACGGGCCATTCAAATTACACGGTGACCCGCAATTGATGAAGCAAATGGATAGCCTATTACAGGGCTTTATCGCTCAACAACGAATGAAATTACCGGGCAGTGATTATACACCTTGCTACGAAATCTGTAGCTAAAAGAGAGGCACAATCACCGGGCAGCATTGAGATCCAGCGCTGCCCGACTCCACTGGCTTAATTCTCATATAAAACAGGCTATGCAAATCCACCTTCTTATCGTTGATGCCCTTAATTTAATTCGCCGCATTCACGCGGTGCAGGGTTCGCCTTGCATTAAGGCTTGCCAACATGCGCTGCAACAGTTGATTCAGCACAGCCAACCCACACATGCCGTGGCGGTTTTTGATGAAGATGACCGCTCAGACAGTTGGCGTCATCAGTGTCTGCCGGATTACAAAGCGGGCCGCTCCCCGATGCCCGATAACTTACAGCAGGAAATGCCCCTTATCCGTGAGGCGTTCAATTCGCTAGGAGTCGCTTGCTGGCACTCGCCGGGCAATGAAGCCGATGATCTGGCCGCAACGCTGGCAACTAAAATTGGCGGCACAGGCCATCAAGTGACGATTGTTTCGACCGACAAAGGTTACTGCCAGCTATTGGCACCAAATGTGCAGATTCGTGATTACTTTCAAAAGCGCTGGTTGGATATGGCGTTTGTGAAACAGGAGTTTGGCGTATTGCCGCACCAACTGCCTGATTATTGGGGGCTTGCTGGGATCAGCAGCAGTAAAATCCCCGGCGTCGCGGGTATTGGGGCAAAAACCGCCACACTGTTGCTACAGCAAGCCAACACGCTGGAAGCACTCTATCAGGGGCTGGAGTCAGTACCGGAGAAATGGCGTAAAAAGTTGCAACTGCATCAAGATATGGCGTTTATTTGCAAAAAAATCGCCACATTGAAAACTGATTTACCATTGAGTGGCAACTTACAGCAGCTTCGTTTATAGAAAGATTAAGGGGCCAAAAGGCCCCTTAATCTGCTGACAAACCCCGATGACGCGATCTGGAACGGAGAGGACGGGTAGAAGAGTAAAGCGTCCGCGCCATGGATGGCGCGGTTCGAGCCTCCAGGGAGGCTTTTTTTTTCAAAGGACAGACGGCGTCTTTACGATCTAGCTGTTTTCTCCGCAACCGGCACTTTGTCAATAACCTCAGGGGCCCAAAGGCCCCTTAAACATAACGTTATAGCGCTATATCACTCATCTTTACTCGCGTTCATCACGGCGACCTGGAGCACCAGACCAGATACGACGCACATGCACCGTCACTTCTTCACGGTCATGGTAGAGCTGTTTGGCTTGAATATGGGCATTGATACCATTTTCTTTCAGCTGCTCATCCATCATTTCCAGATTCTCTGAAACCACTTCGAAACGCTTTTTCATTGGCAATTTCAGGTTGAAAATCGCCTCACGGCACCAACCATTAACCAGCCACTTGATGATAAGTTCGGTTACCTTGGCCGGTTTCTCTACCATATCGCACACTAACCAGTAGATATTGCTGCGCGTCGGCTCATATTTAAAACCATCAACACGGTGATGCGTCACCTGCCCAGTATCCATCAGGCTCTGCGCCATAGAACCATTATCAATGGCCTGAATCATCATGCTGCGTTGCACTAACTGATAAGTCCAACCACCGGGACATGCACCTAAATCAACAGCATGCATACCACTGGCTAAGCGCTCTTCCCATTCGTCCGCAGGGATGAACATATGGAAAGCTTCTTCCAATTTTAATGTTGAGCGGCTTGGTGCATCGGATGGGAATTTAAGACGCGGGATACCCATATAGAATGGGGAGTTATTATTGCTATAGGAGTAGCCGACATAACAACAACCTGACGCGATAAAGAACACATGCACCACTGGGCGGTGAGCATTTTCACGGGCGGACAATATTTTTTGTTCACGCATAGCGCTACGTAAAGGGACTGTCAGCTTACGACAAAACTTCAGTAGCTCTTTGCTTTCATTAGTATCTGGGACTTCAACCCGTAGCTCACCCGCTTTTTCGATAACGCCGGTCAACATGCCCACAATCGGTGACACACGATCTTCCGGTGGTAGGTCTTTCAACAACTCACCCACCACCATCATTTGACGGGCAAAAATCAGCTCACGGAATGGCACTTCACGGATCAAGCGATCAGCATCTTCCAACTGATAGCACTCAAACAGCACATAACCGCTGTTATCTTTGACTCGCGCGAAACCAAAAATTTCGAGCTGTGCCGCTTTCGCGGTAATTTCTGCCGCACACTCTTTTTCAAAGCCGGAGCGGCAATATAAAGCAATTTTATTATTCATGGCGTTCTGCCCTTTTTCTTAGACGCAGCGCGCCAATCAACATCAAAATCCATCCCGCCAGAAAACATACTCCGCCGACTGGCGTGATATATACCCACAGTTTCAGGTGCGATAGAGCCAGGCAGTATAAACTGCCACTAAAGAGTAGCGTTCCGAGCGCTAACAAGGCTCCACTCCAGTAAAACCAAATACTTATCTGCCGTTGCATCGCAACAGCCAATGCCAGGATCGCCAACGTATGGAATCCTTGGTACTCCAGCCCAGTGCGGATCCAGGCCATCTCATTCGGTCCCATTGTGGTGCTCAATACGTGGGCACCAAAGGCACCGAAAGCCACATAGAAAAAACCGCTCAGCGCGGCAAATATCAGCATTAAACGACTGTTCATCGCCATTAACCTTGAATTAGATAGAGTGATACCCTTGGTAGTTGGCGCTGCAAGCGCGTGAACAGCAACACCAATGACTTTAGGTATGTCGTTATATCAGGCAATAATCTATTTTATCGTAGCCAGCTACCATCGTGAATGGGTTGTCATGACTGCGCAGATACTAGATCGCTTAACACCACGATCAATCATTTGTCATAGCGAAAGCGCAATTTCTCCTGCTCACTGGCAGCTCTTGCCAGTATCCACTGACGAAAGGCGGCTATTTTACCCAGTTCTGCCTGACTGTCATGACAAACCAGATAAAAAGCATTTTTACTCACCAATACATCATTAAATGGGCACACCAATCGCCCGGCTTCAATCTCAGACTGCGCCATCACGTTATTCACCAACGCAATACCTTGCCCATGAACGGCAGCCTGAACCACCATGGCGCTATGGCTGAATATTGGCCCTTGTTGCACATTAATCTGCGGCACACCCAGTTGACGGGTATACGCCATCCAGTCTCGGCGGGAAGTATCATGCAACAGCGTGTGATAAGCCAGATCTGCCGGTACTTTTAATCCATGCTCTCCCATTAATAAGCTGGGAGCACAGACGGGGAGTAAGAATTCAGCATACAGACGTTCAGTTCGCAAGCCGGTCCAATTGCCCCGACCATAAAATATCGCGACATCGACGTCATCAGCGAGTTTATCCTCTTCTCGATCCACCGCCTGGATCCTGACATCAATGCCCGGATAAGCAGCATTAAATCCAGAAAGACGTGGGACCAGCCATTGGATAGCAAAACTTGGGGGCAGACTGACCGTCAATGCACCTTTCGCACTGCGGGCCTGTAATTTGCGGGTGGCTTCATTGATGGAGGTAAAAATCTCTTTGATATCGAGGTAATAGCTCTGCCCCTCTTCGGTCAGCAACAAAGAGCGGTTACGACGGCGGAACAGTTTTAGTCCGAGAAAATCCTCCAGGGACTTTATCTGGTGGCTAACCGCAGCTTGAGTGACAAATAACTCGTCAGCTGCTTTAGTAAAACTCAGGTGGCGTGCGGCCGCATCGAAAACCCGCAAAGCGTTCAAGGGTGGTAGTCGTTTTGACATGAGTTGGATACTTTTTTATAACGGCTCATCCTCAGATGAAACCCTTTGTTTACTTATTAGTTTTTATAATCCGAGGCATTATAAATTGTCCGTTGATGATGTGCCAGCAAATACCTATAGTGGCGGCACTTCCCAAGCCGGAACGAAAAGTAGGTTTAGTATCCAGGTACTGAAATGCTTTTGGCTTTGTGGTTGTGATGTTGTGTTTGCAAATGGTCTGGTATGCCAGACATAGTAGCTAAGCTACTGTTTTTTTTTCACTTCCTGTACATTTACCCTGTCTGTCCATAGTGATTTTATGCAGCACCGCCATTTTCGCGGTGCTTTTTTTTACCCAAATTTTAGAGCTTACTTAGTTTTTAGAGCTTAAATGTAAGCGCCACTTGGTATTGCACATCAGTCAGAGCTTACATTTAAGTTGTTACCACAGTTTTTTAGATATCATTTCAACAACGATTTAGCATAAAGCTAATTACCCTCAGCCATCTCTTTGACTTCTGAACGATTAATTTGCAGCTCGGTGCCATTAGCATCGGTGTAACTTATCATTCCTGTCTCATCATCTACTTTAGGTTTACCATCAGCAACGATAGTGCGACCATCATTAGTATGCATAACATAGTTGCTTGAACAGGCTGCTAGAGTAAAAGTGAGCATAAGTGCAGAAATTGCGGCAGTTGTCTTTTTCATGGGTGACTCCTTGCAGATTAAAATGCTGAAAAACTCGATTCCATTACCAGACAAATGGTTGTGTCCGTTACTATTCAGCATAACCCGCTTATGACATATTTCCAGCCATCAGGGCCATTAGTGGGCAGTTTATGAGCAAAATGCGCCAGAATGAGACAGTTCCGAAGTGAACCCAAGGATACAAAAAACGGTATGAAGGCTTTTAATCCAACGAATTTTCGTCAGGAATTTCCGGCAATTAGCGATGAGATTATCTATCTGGACAGCGCGGCAACTGCCCTGAAGCCCCGCGCCATGATTGAGGCAACCCAGCTGTTTTATCAGCAGGATTGTGCGACAGTACATCGCAGTCAGCATCAATCGGCATTATCATTAACGGTCCGCTTTGAAGAGACTCGCCAACAGGTGGCTGATTTTATCAATGCCCCAACAGCAGAAAATATCGTTTGGACCCGTGGCACGACCGAAGCGATTAACCTCGTGGCGCAAAGTTATGCTCGCCCCCGCCTGCAAGCTGGAGATGAAATTATTGTCAGCGAAGCAGAACATCATGCAAACCTAATCCCCTGGCTTATGGTTGCTGAACAGACGGGTGCCAGAATCATTAAGTTACCTATCGGTCTTGACCATCTACCTGATTTACCACAACTTCCACAGTTACTAAATGGTAAAACGCGCATCTTAGCGCTGGGACAGATGTCTAATGTCACTGGCGGTACTCCTGAATTGGCGAATGCAATAGCACTCGCTCATCAATATGACTGTGTTGTTGTGGTGGATGGGGCGCAAGGTATTGTTCACAGCCCGGCTGATGTTCAAGCATTGGATATTGATTTTTATGCTTTTTCCGCTCATAAACTCTACGGTCCGACCGGTATTGGGGTGCTGTACGGCAAATCAGAATTACTGGAAGAGATGCCCGCCTGGCAAGGTGGCGGAAAAATGCTCACTCATGCTTCATTCGGTGGTTTCACCCCCCACGAGGTGCCCTACCGCTTTGAGGCCGGCACGCCAAATATTGCCGGTGTGATTGGCTTATCGGCGGTGCTCAGTTGGCTTGAATATATAGATCTGGAAGAGGCCGAGGCATATAGCCAAAGTTTAGCCACGATGGCTGAGAATAAGTTGGCTGAATTACCGGGCTTTCGCAGCTTCCGTTGCCAACAATCGAGTCTGTTAGCCTTCACTTTCATTGGTATTCATCATAGCGATTTAGTGACATTGCTGGCGGAACAAGGTATTGCGTTACGCGCAGGGCAACACTGCGCACAGCCACTTATGACAGCACTGGGGATAAATGGCAGCCTGCGGGCATCATTCGCGCCATACAATACCGCTGACGATGTTGAAATGCTTTGCGCCGCGATCGCTAAAGCGCTGGATCTGTTGCAAGATTAAGCACCAACAGATGATAATCCCGATAAATATCAACATGCAATAAAACGAGAAAATGATGATTGCACCACACCCTTTTGGTCACGATATTACTGTAGCTCAGCTTATCGAGACATTCAGTGCCCATAAACAGTGGGAAGATCGTTATCGCCAGTTAATTTTGCTGGCTAAGCAACTCCCGCCATTACCAGAATCATTGAAGCAAAATGAACTGGAACTGACTGGCTGTGAAAACCGAGTGTGGTTGGGGCATCAGCATCTGCCGGATGGGCGCTTACATTTCTACGGCGACAGTGAAGGGCGTATTGTTCGTGGGTTATTGGCGGTGATTTTAACCGCCGTAGAAGGTAAAACACCGCAACAGGTCCTGGCAGAAGACCCCTTGGCTCTGTTTGATCAACTCGGTTTACGCCAGCAATTGAGCAGCTCACGCGCCAGTGGTTTGCAAGCACTGGCGCAGGGAGTGCGGGCGATCGCGGCCCAATATATCTCGCGATAAACGGCTGAGAATAATTACGCCTGACGTGCCGCTTTCGCCATCATTTTTTTCAATGCATGGGACACCGCAACAAAACCAAAGGTCGCGGTGACCATGGTTGCCGAACCGAAGCCTGAAGTGCAATCCATTCTCTTTGGCCCCTCAGCGGTAGTGCGGGATGCACAGACCGAACCATCGGCCTGCGGGTAAACTAATGGTTCACTGGAGAAAACACAGTCGATCCCCAGCTTACCTTTGCTATTTTTCACCACGTTAAAATCATGTTTCAGTCTCTCACGTAGCTTTGCCGCCAGTGGATCCTGAATGGTTTTCGCCAGATCCACCACTTCAATGCGCGTTGGATCGATTTGCCCGCCCGCACCACCGGTGGTCACTACCGGGATTTTATAGCGGCGACAGTAGGAGAGCAGTGCTGCTTTTGGGCGAACACTATCTATCGCATCAATGATATAGCTAAAATTATTATTTAAAAGCTCCGCAACATTATCTGCGGTAATGAAATCATCAATACAAGTCACTCGGCATTCAGGATTGATAGCCAGAATACGTTCCGCCATCACTTCGGTTTTAGCCTGCCCGACATTGTGTCGCAGTGCATGGATCTGGCGATTAGTATTGGTGACGCAAACATCATCCATATCAATCAGCGTGATTGCGCCAATGCCAGTACGTGCCAATGCTTCCGCAGCCCAAGATCCCACGCCGCCAATGCCGATAACACAAACATGCGCCTGTGAAAAAAGTGTCAGCGCCTGCTGCCCATAAAGGCGCGCAATACCACCAAAACGCTGTTGGTAAGCTTCGGAAAAGGCTGTGCTCATAGAGTTGTTACCTTAATAACTTAGAAATAATAAGTGGCTTTAATAAAATTGATGAAGCAAATGCAAAAGCGGCCAGTTGGCCGCCTGATAAATAGTGACTCTATTACATCAAACCATCTGCTTACTGACTTTGATTGCTCACCAATAACGATGAACCATTGCCAGCGGGTGCAGTTTTAGCGCCACCTTGATAGGCAGTAAACAGTGGCCCGTTACTTTGGGCATTTTTCAGCACCCAAACACGGCCATAATGGTTGTAGAAACCGGCCGTTTGCCCTGCTTCATGACCAATTCCCTGATAGATATCAAAGTGTTGACCCTTAATCGCCCCACCTACATCCAGTGCTACCATTAGGCGCATCTGATATTGGCCGGTGAATTTCCCCTGCTTATCCAGCAAGGGGACTTCAGCCAGCAGTGTAGTACCCGCCGGGATCAGCGAGCGGTCAGAAGCAACTGAGGCTTTGGCTATCAAAGGAACTGCACTGGCCCCTTTGACCGGTGCATACATTTCTGGTTTAAAGAAGACAAAGGAGGGATTTTGCTCTAATAATTCTCTAACTTCAGCTTCGCTGTGAGTTTCAGCCCAGTGACGGATAGCCTGCATCGACATATCGGCTTTTGCAACTTCTCCGCGATCAATCAGTACCTTACCGATACTGCGATAAGCATGACCATTTTTACCCGCATAGCCGAAGAAGGTCAGCGGTCGCCCATCGCCATAATCGACATAACCGCTACCCTGTACTTCCATCATAAAGTTATCCACCAATGAATTGGTGTACGCGATAACTAAATCACGGCTATCTAATGCGCCGGCATATATTGAAGCGCGATCAGGTAAGCGCCCCTTTTTCTTAGCAGGCATACGATAAAGTGGGTAACGGAATTCGCCTTGTGGGGTATAGCGCGCCTGCAGTACTGGGGTGTAATAACCGGTAAATTGCACATTACCGAAATTATCCACGCCCTCCATCTGGTAAGCATTCAGACCAAATAGAGTTAACTTGCTGGTGTCAGCACCCGCCAACATCCAGTTTTCTACCGCATTAAATGTACTACTATTGCGGCCATACAGACCTGGTGAGGATTGGTTAATCACTTTCACCTGATCAGAATAATCTTTTGCGTTGACTGGCTTACCTGTCGCATTTGGTTCATTCACCAGCTCCAGTGGCTGCTCCAGATGCCCATCCTTATATTGCTGTCCACGATCGGTTGGCCGTGATTGGCAGCCAGCCAGAACAGCAATCATTATTCCACTCAATAGGTATTTGCCCCAACGACTTGTCATTTCACGCCTTCTCTTACTTATTTTATCTACCGGCGAACGATAACAAACGCCTATGGATAAAGGAATCAGCAGGTAGAAAAAAATCCCCTGATGCCACTATGAGGAAAAAGGAAACAGATAGTTGATAAATTAATCGAAAAAACCTATTTACTTAAATTAAGTAGCAAAACTACTTGCAACAGATCTCATCCAGAGTATAGTGCGCTCAATCGGACGCGGGGTGGAGCAGCCTGGTAGCTCGTCGGGCTCATAACCCGAAGGTCG
>NZ_CAWQAF010000020.1:0-53508 GCF_963892745.1 Yersinia sp. Marseille-Q3913
AGAATAGTGCCAACATGACCCATTCAGGGATGAATGTTAGCCGTTCGCCGATAACACCTACCGCCGCTAATAGCGCCGCAGCCAGAGTGATTAAGACAAAAGCCTGCCGCGAGGTAAAACCTGCACGCATAATTAAGTGATGGATATGCTGACGATCTGGGGAGAACGGACTCATCCCTTTACGTAAGCGCCGATACATAATGGCTATCATATCCATCAATGGGATGGCAATAATCCATAATGCGGTAACCGGATTAATCGGGTGTGAGTTCCCTTGTGTCGTTTGCAGCAGCATCCAAATCGCCGTGAAACCAATCAAGGTGCTACCAGCATCGCCCATAAAGACTTTATAGCGACGCCCTAACAACCCGAGGTTAAGCAGGATATACGGCAAAATTGCGGCAATCATGGCAAAACACCATAGTGCCAATGCCATCTGTCCGCTTTGATAGAGCAAAATACCCATCGCGCCGAAAGAGACACAGGAGAGGCCGCCGAGCAAACCATCGATGCCATCCACCATATTGAAAGCATTGATTGCCGCCCATACCGCGAACAGCGTCACGACATAGCCGAAAGGCCCTAATACCATTTCCCATGGGCCAAAAGTGTGTCCCAGGCTGCGTAAATAAAGCCCGCCGATCGCCATCATGGCGATGCCGACCAGTGCCTGAACAAAGGCTCGGATTTTTACGCTGATATCAAACCGATCATCTAGCGCGCCGACGAATACCAATAAACCGGCGCAGCCAAGATATAAACGGAAATGGGGGATCTGCTGATTGGTGATCAGAAAAGTAAAGCAAATACCCGCAAACACAGATATTCCACCCACTAATGGGATCAACCCTTGGTGGCGTTTACGATAATTAGGTTTATCGACTAATCCAATTCTCTTGGCAACTTTGCGAGCAACAAATAAAAATGCCAGAGAAAACAGGAATATAACAAATATTTCAGTACTCATAGTGAGTAAGTTCACGTTTAACCGCTCTCTGCAAATA
The DNA here is from genome assembly GCF_963892745.1 of Yersinia sp. Marseille-Q3913. Taxonomy (NCBI): domain Bacteria; kingdom Pseudomonadati; phylum Pseudomonadota; class Gammaproteobacteria; order Enterobacterales; family Yersiniaceae; genus Yersinia; species Yersinia sp. Marseille-Q3913. The sequence continues at coordinate 1,005 of NZ_CAWQAF010000020.1, forward strand.
GATACAACAGCTTAGCATGTGGGGTGGCGCAAACCATGCCTTCGCCACGCTTTCAGTTATTTCTGAATATGATGACAGTCTTGCTTGTTATTCCCAACTCTATTTTTGGTATTTTCTCGCTGGTAGTGAGAATAAATACCAAAATAACCGTTAGTTCGATCTTGCGATCGACTCAATGAATAGCAAACCCGAGTATCCTATATTCCAAAAGCAAAAAACGCCACGACTGAGCGTGGCGTTTTGACTAATTCCGATAAACTTACGAGCGTCTCATATTATCAAAAAACTGATCGTTAGTTTTTGCTGTTGCCAGCTTGCTGATGAGGAACTCCATCGCATCGATTTCACCCATTGGATGAAGGATTCGGCGCAAGATCCACATTTTTTGCAGCTCTTCAGTGGTTGTCAGCAGCTCTTCTTTACGTGTACCAGAGCGGTTGAAATCAATAGCCGGGAAGACACGTTTTTCCGCAATTTTGCGGGACAGGTGCAATTCCATGTTGCCAGTACCTTTAAACTCCTCATAGATAACTTCATCCATTTTAGAACCGGTATCAACCAACGCGGTAGCAATGATGGTCAGGCTTCCGCCCTCTTCAACATTACGTGCGGCACCAAAGAAGCGTTTTGGACGATGTAAGGCATTTGCATCCACACCACCGGTCAGTACTTTGCCTGAAGCAGGTACGACGGTGTTATAGGCGCGAGCTAAACGGGTAATGGAGTCCAGCAGAATAATAACGTCTTTTTTGTGCTCAACCAGACGTTTTGCTTTTTCAATTACCATTTCAGCGACTTGAACGTGACGGGATGCCGGTTCATCAAAGGTAGAAGCAATGACTTCACCTTTAACCAGACGTTGCATCTCGGTCACTTCTTCCGGGCGCTCGTCAATCAGCAATACCATCAATACGCAATCAGGGTGGTTGTAAGCGATACTGGTCGCAATATTCTGCAACAGCATAGTTTTACCCGCTTTAGGCGGTGCCACAATCAGACCACGTTGACCGCGACCGATTGGCGATGCCAAATCCAGTACACGGGCAGTTAAATCTTCCGTCGAACCATTACCACGTTCCATGCGCAGACGAGAGTTGGCATGTAATGGGGTTAAGTTTTCGAACAGGATTTTGTTACGGGCGTTTTCCGGTTTGTCATAGTTAACTTCGTTAACTTTCAACAATGCAAAATAACGCTCACCCTCTTTAGGCGGACGAATCTTACCGGCAACGGTATCACCAGTACGGAGGTTGAAACGGCGAATTTGGCTTGGGGATACATAGATGTCGTCAGGACCGGCGAGGTAGGAGCTGTCTGCAGAGCGGAGGAAACCAAATCCATCCTGCAATATCTCCAACACACCGTCACCGAAGATATCTTCTCCACTTTTCGCGTGCTGCTTAAGAATAGAGAAAATAATATCTTGTTTACGCATCCGGGCTAGGTTTTCCAGCCCCATATTTTCGCCAAGTGTTATTAGATCAGAAACCGGCGTGTTCTTTAATTCGGTAAGATTCATAATGGTGGGTTCTTAAACTCGGGGTATGTCTCGAACTATGGTCGTGAATGGTATGGCAGCGTCATCCGTGCCTGTTTAATGGGACATTCAATCACCGGCCTTAGGCAAACTACGTAAGTCATCACTTACGCGAGATTTGCGCGACACAACGGTAAAAAGATTGAAGGTGCCTTCGACTGATTTTGTAAAGCCGTTAGACTGTCAAAAAACTGATTGAGTTCATAATTATTCTCAACCCACATTATTTCGACATAGAGTAAAACTTTAGATTTAAACTTTTTAGATGCTACAGACTATTTATTAGATACTAAAGAATAAGCTAGATGCTACAAACCTGGACTCTGTACACAGGAATGTTTTATGCGCAGTGGAGTAAACTTAACACGCTTCTTTGCAGGCGTCTAGCGGTCAGTGTGAGAAATCACAGCCACCACTAAACTCCCCTGCGTCCTTGACGCCACAGCTACGTTAGCGGCGCTCACTCACCCGAATCACTGACCAGAGTCAGCTCATCGGGCTTTGTTCGTTTACTGTCTTACTGCAACGCCAATCACTTGGGTTGTATAGACGGCTAATTACAGATTTGCATCCAAGAATGCTTTTAACTGGCCTTTAGACAATGCACCCACCTTGGTGGCAACCACTTCACCGTCACGGAACAATAACAATGTCGGGATACCACGGATACCATACTTAGGTGCCGTGCCCTGATTGTCATCAATGTTCAGTTTAGTGATGGTCAGTCTGCCTTCGTACTCTTCAGCAATTTCATCCAAAATCGGAGCAATCATCTTGCACGGACCACACCATTCAGCCCAGAAATCTACCAGAACCAGGCCGCTGGCTTTTAGCACGTCAGTGTCGAAGCTTTCGTCACTCAGGTGAATAATTTTATCGCTCATGTTCTACTCCAAAGGATTGTGTCTACCTCGTTGGTGTAGCATTAACCAACAATAGGATGACTTTATTTCACCGGATACGCTTTCGTAAAGCAATAGTTAGCTGATATTCTACCACACTATGAGCAAAACACACTTGACCGAACAGAAGTTTTCCGACTTCGCCCTGCACCCGCTAGTTATTCAAGCCCTTGAAAACAAAGGGTTTGAGTATTGCACGCCGATCCAGGCGCTAGCATTGCCACTCACTCTCTCTGGGCGTGATGTAGCGGGTCAGGCGCAAACAGGAACCGGCAAGACGCTGGCTTTCTTAGCGTCTACTTTCCATTATTTGCTTTCTAACCCCGCACAAGAGGGTCGCCAGACTAATCAACCACGCGCTTTGATTATGGCACCAACACGTGAATTAGCCGTGCAAATTCACTCCGATGCAGAGTCACTTTCCCAGATGACCGGGCTGAAATTAGGTCTGGCTTATGGTGGTGATGGCTACGACAAACAGCTTAAAGTGCTGGAAAGTGGCGTTGATATTCTGATCGGGACGACTGGCCGTTTAATCGATTACGCTAAACAAAATTACATTAACCTCGGTGCGATTCAGGTTGTGGTCTTGGATGAAGCAGATCGTATGTACGATTTGGGCTTTATCAAAGATATCCGCTGGCTGTTCCGCCGTATGCCTTCCGTTGATAAGCGTTTAAACATGCTGTTCTCTGCCACCCTCTCGTACCGTGTACGTGAATTGGCCTTCGAACAGATGAATAATGCAGAATATGTTGAAGTGGAACCGTTACAAAAAACGGGCCACCGCATTCAGGAAGAGCTGTTCTACCCTTCAAATGAAGAAAAAATGCGTCTGCTTCAGACCTTGATTGAAGAAGAGTGGCCAGACCGCTGCATTATTTTTGCCAACACCAAACATCGTTGCGAAGAGATCTGGGGCCATCTGGCTGCTGACGGCCATCGTGTCGGTTTGCTGACCGGTGATGTCGCTCAGAAAAAACGCTTGCGAATTTTGGAAGATTTCACCAAAGGTGATTTGGATATTCTGGTTGCCACTGACGTTGCCGCACGTGGTCTGCACATTCCTCTGGTGACCCATGTCTTCAACTATGACCTGCCCGACGATTGCGAAGACTATGTTCACCGCATTGGTCGTACCGGCCGTGCTGGCGAAAGTGGTCACTCCATCAGCCTGGCATGTGAAGAGTACGCATTAAACTTACCGGCTATCGAGACTTACACCGGCCATAGCATTCCGGTCAGCAAATATAATAGCGATGCGCTATTAACAGATTTGCCGGCGCCAAAACGTCTGGCCCGTACCCGTACTGGGAATGGCCCACGCCGTAACTCTGCCCCACGTCGTAGTGGTGCACCACGGAATAATAACCGTAAGCGACCGAGCTGATAAAACGATGCTAAGTTCCACCTCACTTTATGCTGCCATCGATCTTGGCTCCAACAGTTTTCATATGTTGGTGGTACGTGAGGTGGCAGGGAGTATCCAGACACTGGCCCGAATCAAACGGAAAGTCCGTCTGGCGGCGGGTCTGGATAGCCAGAATCACTTATCACAAGACGCGATGGAACGCGGCTGGCAATGCTTGAAGCTTTTCTCCGAGCGTTTACAGGACATTCCTCGGGATCAGATCCGCGTGGTCGCCACGGCTACCCTGCGTCTGGCCTCTAACGCTGAAGAATTCCTGCAAACGGCAACCGAGATCCTCGGCTGCCCTATTCAGGTCATCAGTGGCGAGGAAGAAGCTCGGCTGATTTATCACGGGGTAGCGCATACCACCGGTGGGCCGGAGCAGCGTCTGGTGGTCGATATTGGCGGTGGCAGCACAGAGCTGGTGACTGGCAATGGCGCCCAGGCGAATACTTTAGTCAGCTTATCAATGGGTTGCGTCACCTGGCTAGAACGTTATTTCGGTGACCGCAATCTGGCAAAAGAGAATTTTGAACGCGCTGAACTGGCCGCACATGAGATGATCAAACCGGTTGCGGCGCGTTTTCGTGAGCATGGCTGGCAAATCTGTGTCGGTGCTTCGGGCACGGTACAGGCCCTGCAAGAGATCATGGTCGCCCAAGGCATGGATGAGCTGATCACCCTAACCAAATTGCAGCAACTCAAGCAAAGAGCCATTCAGTGCGGAAAATTGGAGGAGTTGGAGATCCCCGGCTTAACACTGGAACGGGCGCTGGTTTTCCCCAGTGGTTTGTCTATCTTGATTGCGATATTCCAAGAGTTGGCGATTGAAAGTATGACGCTGGCGGGCGGCGCACTGCGCGAAGGGCTGGTCTACGGTATGCTTCATCTACCGGTCGAACAGGATATTCGCAGCCGCACCATCCGAAATTTGCAGCGCCGCTATATACTCGACACCGAGCAAGCCAGGCGGGTGAGCAAACTGGCCGATAGCTTTTTGCTACAGGTAGAAAAAGAGTGGCATCTCGACAGCCGATGTCGGGAGTTATTGCAAAATACCTGTTTGATTCATGAAATTGGCCTTAGCGTCGATTTTAAGCGCGCTCCCCAACATGCGGCTTACCTGATTCGCAATCTGGATCTCCCCGGTTTTACCCCTGCGCAAAAGTTACTGCTCTCTGCGTTGCTACAAAATCAGTGTGATACCCTCGATTTAACCCTGTTGAATCAGCAAAATGCCTTGCCGGTAGATATGGCGCAGCACCTGTGCCGTTTGCTGCGTCTGGCGATTATTTTTGCCAGCCGTCGGCGAGACGATACACTGCCTGCAATCAGATTGCAGGCCAAGGGTGAAGCACTCTATGTGCTGCTACCTCAGGGCTGGCTGCAACAGCACCCCTATCGAGCGGAAGCGCTGGAACAAGAGAGCCATTGGCAAAGCTATGTCCAGTGGCCCCTCTTCCTCGAAGAATTTAACTAAATTTTTTTGCTGTTGGGTGGCTCTGGTCGCCCCTCTTATTCTCTCCTCCCCCTCTCTTGTATGTAATAACCACATGGTGGTTAGCTACCACTATATGAAGCGGAGTGAGCCGGTCCCCCTCCCGAAGGTATAACCTTGCTTTGCAGCTTATGGCCCTCCGCTTCACCTTTCACGCCAGCATTAATCTTGAACGGTTATCAGGAGCACGACTCTGTCGGAAGTGCCATAAGAGGACCAGAAACACGCCATAATATGTTAACTACTCTATGTTCCTGATCGCTCCTGCAAAAAAAATTCTCCAGATAATACCGGTGTCCACTGGCGCCATTTAACCTTTATGAAGGTTCATGCAGATGATTACGGGCCGCACTCAGAAATCGTTCAGACAGTTCGTCTCCGGTGGTCGCCCGGGCAAGTATTAATGCCCCGGTTAACATGGCCAGCTGTGCCAGATGAAAATCGGATGGTCCGCCGTCCGGCTCATTTCCCTGAATGGCGGCAAGATGCTCTGCCATTTTCTTCAGGCCGTCTGTATAGGCTTCGCGGACCGGCTTTTCCAGCGGTTTGCGCAGCACGTCTGATGCAAGCGCTGTCACCGTACACCCGTTGCCGGCGCTGTCCCTGTGGCCTGGAGAAAGATAGTAATCCAGGAAGCCGTTAAAGGAATTTATGCCGCTGCGGGAGAAAGATTCACTGGTATCGTCAAAGGCGCACTTGCAGGCCAGCGCTTCAAGCTCGTCTTTGGAGCTGAAGTGACCGTAAAATCCACCGTGCGTCAGGCCAACGGCCGCCATAACATCGTTGACGCTTACGCCGTCCAGGCCGCGCTCCCGGAACAGCTCCGCCGATACTTTGATAATATTGTTACGGTTGCGCTCCATCTGTTCTTTAGATACCCGTCCCATTTTTCCTCCGTTTCCAGTTAAACAATCCGGGCGTTTTAGCGCCCGTAAATTTCTTCCTGTCCGTCTTAACTCCGGGGTGGCCAGACGCTGACATATTCCGCGCCAGCTCCCTGCGCTCTGGAAAGTGAGCCCGCTATCTGGCGGTGCGGCGTACCGGCCTCTATCGCGCTGACGTTATCCAGACGCGTCGCCTGTTCGTCAGACAGGCTGACGTTCAGGGACGCAAGTGTATCTGCAAGCTGCTCCGGGGTGCGCGAGCCAATAATCGGTATCATCGCCGTGGATGACCGCTCTGCCTGATAACGGAACCACGCAATTGCCACCTGCAGGGGGAGTACGTTAAGTTCGCGGGCGATGGTAAGGACTTCATCAAGCAGCGCAGGATCCTTTTCCGTGTGCACCAGCCTGCCGCCAAACCCCTGCAGCCTGCCTTCCTGGCTGGTACGGTATTTTCCTGTCAGCAGCCCGCCCCCGAGCGGTGACCAGAGCGTGGTCGCTATGCCCAAAGCTTCGGCCATCGGCAGCAGTTCCCGCTCTGCGCTGCGGTCCGCAAGGCTGTACTCCACCTGGATACCGGCAATACGCGACCAGCCGCGCAGCTCGGCCAGGGTATCCGCCCTGGACACCTTCCACGCCGGAAAGTTAGACAGTCCTGCGTACAGCACTTTACCGGACCGTATCAGGTCGTCAAATGCCCTGACCACTTCTTCAAGGGGTGTTAGCCTGTCGTCGAAGTGGGCCCAAAGCAGATCAATTCGATCGGTTTTGAGTCTTTTCAGGCTGTTTTCAACCGATGCCACCATATTGCGCCGGCTGTTACCGGTGAGTGCCACGCCTGCATCCGGCCGGGCGCTCAGAGTGTACTTTGTGGCCACCACAAAGTGATCGCGATCTGAGGCGATTAAAGTCGCCAACCAGTTCCTCAGACTGTCCTGTCTGGTAGGTGTCTGCCGTATCAATGAAGTTTCCGCCCGCATTAGCGAAACCATCAAAGACCGCGCGGGCTTCCTCTTTTTCGGACCCGTAGCCCCAGCCAGTACCAAAATTGCCCGTACCAAGAGCCAGCTCGGACACCCGAAGCCCGGTGTTTCTGCCGAAAGTTGTATAGCGCATAGTGACCCACCTCATATCGAATTAAATGACAGTTGACATTTATTATACATGCCATGCATCATTTAAAAAACCCTGAACGTAAATTTCATACTTACCACCGAGGAAAAACATGGCTGAACACACGTCAGTACTGATCACCGGCGCCTCAACCGGGATTGGTGCAATCTATGCCGATCGTTTTGCACAGCGCGGGCACGATCTGGTGCTGGTCGCCCGTGACGTTACGCGGCTGGATGCGCTGGCTCAGAAACTGCAGGCGCAGTACGGAGTACGGGCAGAAGTTTTAGCGGCAGACCTGACAGATCCGCTGTCGGTGGATACGGTGGCCAGTCGCCTGCGTGAGGATACACGCATTGGTGTACTGGTGAACAATGCCGGAATAAGCCTCGCTGGAACCTTCCTTACCCAGACCAGCGCCGACATCAACCGCCTGACGGCGGTTAACCTGACGGCAGCGCTGACCCTTGCGCACGCAGCCGCAGTGAGATTCGCGGCTGAGGGTAAAGGCAGCATCGTTAACCTTGCGTCCGTGGTCGGTCTGGCCCCGGAACTGGGTATGGCAGTTTATGGGGCCAGTAAGGCATTTATCCTGTACCTGTCGCAGGGGATCAGTCTGGAACTGACTCCGAAGGGAGTCTATGTGCAGGCCGTGCTGCCAGCCGCCACGCGCACAGAAATTTGGGAACGCTCGGGCGTTGACGTGAATACGCTGAGCGGCGTGATGGACGCCGGTGAAATGGTGGATGCGGCCCTAGTTGGTTATGACCGCCGCGAAGCTGTCACCATCCCGCCCCTGCACGATGAGCATCACTGGGACAATTATCAACAGGCCCGTCAGGCTATGCTTCCTGAGTTCAGACAGGAACATCCGGCCCCACGCTATCTGGGGAAGGGTGAATAACACCTGCCCGATACGGTTATTTTTTACACCCATTTTATAAGAAATGTATCGATGTCAGATAACGTACTGTTTTCTCCGTTCACCCTGAAAGGCCTGACGCTGCCTAACCGCATCGTCATGGCTCCCATGACCCGCGGCATGGCCCCGGAAGGCATTCCGGGTCAACCCAATGCCGATTATTACCGCCGACGCGCGGAGGGTGAGGCCGGACTGATCCTGACCGAAGGGACCGTGGTCGACCGCCCTGCCTCCCGTAATATGCCGGGCATCCCTTTCTTCCATGGCGAGCAGGCACTGGCGGGCTGGAAGCAGGTAGCGGAAGCCGTTCACGCGGTTGAAGGTTATACGGAAGCGCTGGATCACGAAGTGCGTTCGGACGGTATCAGGGCGTCCGTCATTGAACCTGCCTACACCCGCACACAGTTCGAAACAAACAACGTGCCGCCGGCAGGCGATCAAAAAGATTGTCAGTGACGCGATGAAGACCGCAGATTCACCTGAGGTCATTGCCCAGGTGGTGGTGAGCGCCGCACAGGATGACCGCCCACGGCTTCGCTATACCGCCGGGAAAACAGCGGCAAAACTGGCGTTCATGCGCCGCTTCATGCCGGCATCTCTGCTGGATGCTGGAATAAGAAAAAGCCTCGGGCTTTGAGAGGTAAACCTGAACAGCCTCCTCCCACACAGAGATCTACTAAGGATCGGGCCTGTTAACTGCGCCCGCAGACAGTTTGCTCGTTTACTACACGGATAAAGACATGAAAGCACTGGTACTGAAAAGTTACGGAAAGAATGCACGGCTGGATTTTGAAACGCTCCCGCGGCCGGTGATTAAAGATAATGAAATACTGGTAAAGGTTCACGCGGTGGGCCTGAACCCGATTGATAACATGATCCCCGCAGGCACCTTCAAACCCATTTTGCACTTCACGCTTCCGGCCGTGATGGGCAGCGATCTGGCGGGCACCGTAATCGGGACAGGAAAGAGTGTGACCCGGTTCCGCTCCGGTGATGCCGTCTACGCCAGCGTCTTTGATATGGATAACGGTGCGCTGTCGGAATATGTGGCGGTGCCGGAAAGCGCTGCGGCGCTTAAGCCGCAAAGCCTGGACTTTACTGAGGCCGCTTCGTTACCGATGGTAGCGCTCACCTCATGGCAGGCTTTTGAGTACGTAAACCTGCAGGCCGGGCAGAAGGTGTTTATACCGGCAGGATCAGGCGGGATAGGCACTTTTGCTATTCAACTTGGCCGGCATCTGGGTGCCAGCGTGGCGACGACCACGAGCGGTGGGAATGTGCCGCTTGTCCAGAGACTTGGTGCCCAACATGTTATTGATTATCAAACGCAGGCATTTGAAAAAGAACTCTCCGGTTACGATGTGGTACTTGGAACCTTACGCGGTGACAGCACAGAGAAAGCAATTCAGATTCTCCGGCCAGGCGGAAAGGTCGTCTCGTTGACAGGGCCTGTTGATCTGCCCTTCGCACGCCGGAGAAAAATGAATCCGGTCATGAAAGCCCTGTTCTGGCTGATGAGTCGTAAAATTAATGCCCTGGCCGCACGTCGTCAGGTCCGGTACGGATTTCACTTTGTCCATCCGGATGGCGATCGCCTGGCAGACATTGCTGCGCTGGTAGATGCCGGAAAACTGGTTCCCGTTATTGATCGGGTATTTTCCTTTGAGGAAACGCTCAGTGCGCTTTCATATCTGAAAACCGGGCATGCGAAAGGGAAAGTTGTTGTTGCGTTTCCACCGGAGGCGTAGGTCATCACTGGCCCCTCAATGCCAGCAGCGGAGGTTGCTGGCATTGAGGATGTTTTTACAATTACACTGCTTAACGTAGCTGGATATCAGCCAGTGGAGCGTTGAGTGCAGCTTCAAACAGCCGTTTTCCAGGCCCGGTAAGCCATTTTTCCAGTTTCATCATCTCACCAAATTCCTGTTCGAGCGCTGGAATATCAGCAGCACCCGTCACAATACCATTGTCCACTAGCGCCGGGCGCTTGCGACCGGGAACGGCTGACCGTGTTTATGGTCAGGCGCGCGGTACTGCGAGTGCGCAGCCGAAGGCAAGCTACGGGGGCGTTTCTACTGATACTGAGAAAGAAATAGCTTGATTTAACACGGTAGCTTCTGAGTGACCTCCCCACAAAACCATCAGATTGTGATCACCTTCAGTTTAAAAAAGAAACATTGTGTGTATTTTTATAAAACAGCGTTTCTTTATAATAAGGGATCACAATGCGATTACAGTTTCAACGCTCATATACCGCCGGTATGCTGGTGATGATGTCCAGTCTGATGGTCGGCGCCCCTCTGGCAATGGCCGCTAAATCAAGTCACCACGATGCTCCTCAGCAGCTACAGGTGCCCACTCTCGCTTATGACGAGAGCAGCATTGTGCTGGTATGGAAAGCGCCGGAAGATACCGGGAAAATTGTTGATTATCAAATTTACTCTGCGGGAAAATTGCTGGGCAAAGCCAGTGATAACAATGATAAATTCTCCCCCGCTAAGCCCTATATCGACCACTTCTATGCTAACGATAAAGAGGATTTCCAGCATAAAATTGTGCTACAGAACTTCACCGTCAATGGCTTAAAACCCAATACTCGCTATCAGTTTACGGTCAAAGCCCAATACGCCGATGGATCGTTATCTGCCGCCAGCAACCCGATTAATGCAAAAACCAGTGTTAAGCCACAGATTGTGAATGTGCGCGATTTTGGTGCTATCGACGATGGCAAGACATTGAATACCAAGGCTATCCAGCAAGCCATTGATAGCTGCAAGCCGGGTTGTCGGGTCGAGATCCCCTCCGGCACTTACAAAAGCGGCGCACTGTGGCTGAAAAGTGATATGACCCTCAATCTGCAAGCTGGGGCAACACTGCTCGGTTCGGAAAACCCTGATGATTATCCCGCTGGCTACCGCCTCTATCCTTACTCCACGATTGAGCGCCCAGCATCACTGATCAATGCCATCGACCCCAATAACAGCAAGCCCGGCACTTTCCGCAATATCCGCATTACGGGTGCGGGGATCATTGACGGCAATGGCTGGCAAAGAGCCAAAACCGCTGAAATTACTGATGAGTTAGGCCGCCCGCTACCGCAATATGTGGCAAGCAAAAACAGTAAAGTGCATGAAGATGGCATTCTGGCGAAGAATCAGGTTGAGAAGGCCGTTTCCGACGGTATGGATTTAAAAAATGCCTACGGTCAACGCCGCTCCAGCTTGATGACACTGCGCGGGGTAGAAAATGTCTACCTGGCGGGCTTCACTGTCCGTAATCCCGCTTTCCACGGCATTATGAATCTGGAAAACCACAATGTGGTGGCGAATGGCTTAATCCATCAAACCTATGATGCTAATAATGGGGATGGAATTGAGTTTGGTAATAGCCAGAATGTGATGGTGTTTAATAACTTTTTTGATACCGGTGATGATTGCATCAACTTTGCTGCCGGCACTGGGGAAAAAGCGCAACAACAAGAGCCAATGAAAGGCGCATGGCTATTCAACAACTACTTCCGGATGGGACACGGTGCCATTGTTACCGGCAGCCATACCGGTGCCTGGATTGAAGATATTCTGGCTGAGAATAATGTGATGTACCTGACTGATATCGGCCTGCGCGCCAAGAGCACCAGCACCATTGGTGGCGGTGCACGTAATGTCACGTTCCGCAATAATGCGATGCGTGATTTGGCGAAACAAGTGATGGTGATGACATTGGATTATGCCGACAGTAATGCCAACATCGACTATCCACCGGCCAAGGTCCCGGCTCAATTCTATGATTTCACATTAAAAAATGTGACGGTGGATAATACCACCAGCAAGAGTGCGTCAATTGAGATCAAAGGGGATACAGCAAATCAAGCCTGGCACCGTTTAGTGCACGTTAATAATGTGCAGTTAAAACAGGTTGCTCCAACCGCCATTAGCGACTTACGTGACAGTGAATTTAACAAGGTTACCTTCACCGAGCTACGCGGTGAGACACCATGGCATTTCAGCGAGGTGAAAAACGTCACTGTTGATGGCAAACAGGTCACCCCATAATCAGGCAATGAATGGGCAGCACATCGCCCATTACTGTTTTTTGGCGTTGGCTAGCTGAGCACGAATATTGGCCAGATGACTCTGGCCTTTTTGCATCCGCTCCTGTGGGCTAACTACCTGGCGCTCATTGTCCCACTTCAAATCATCCTGCGGTAACTCCATCAGGAAGCGGCTCGGTTCCGGGCGAATCAATTCACCATACTGCCGCCGCTCTTTGCATAGGGTAAAGAACAGCTCACGCTGGGCGCGGGTGATCCCCACATACGCTAACCGCCGCTCCTCATCAACATTATCTTCGTCGATGCTACTTTGGTGCGGCAGCAACCCCTCTTCCATGCCCACTAAGAACACATAAGGGAACTCCAGACCTTTGGAAGCATGAAGTGTCATTAATTGCACTTGATCCAGCTCGCCGTCACTCTCCCCCCGTTCCATCATGTCGCGCAGGGTAAAGCGCGTCACCACCTGTGTCAGCGACATCGGCTCATTCAGCTCAGATCCCTCCAACATTTCGGTCATCCAGCTGAAGAGTAGATTGACGTTCTTCATCCGCATTTCTGCGGCCTTCGGGCTAGGTGAGGTTTCGAACAGCCAGCTCTCGTAATCAATACCGTGGATCAGATCCCGCACTGCCGCCACCGGCTCGCGTTCAACTAGCCGGATAATAGCTTCCATCCAGTGGGTAAACCGCTGCAATGACTCCAGACCCCGACCTTTTAGATGCTCGCCCAACCCCAAATCGAAGCTAGCGCGAAATAGGCTTTTATTGCGTACCTTTGCCCATTCACCCAGTTTTTGGATGGTCGCCGATCCTATCTCACGTTTTGGTGTATTAACGATGCGCATGAATGCGCTGTCATCATCCTGATTGGTCAATACCCGCAAATACGCCAGCAGATCTTTGATCTCAGGTCGCGAGAAAAACGAATCGCCACCGGAGATGCGATATGGGATGCGGTTTTGCATCAGCAGCTTTTCAAACAGCCGTGACTGGTGGTTACCACGATACAAAATGGCATAGTCACTGTATTGCGTCTTTTTAACAAAGTGATGGGCGATAAGTTCACCAACCACTCGCTCGGCCTCATGATCTTCATTATTAGCAGTGATGACTTTTAACTCGTCACCATACTCCAACTCAGAAAAGAGCTTCTTTTCAAAAACGTGGGGGTTATTGGCGATCAGAATATTCGCGGCTTTCAGGATCCGGCCCGAGGAGCGGTAGTTCTGCTCCAGCTTAATCACCTGCAACTGCGGGAAATCTTCATTCAACAGCACCAGATTCTGTGGTCGCGCCCCACGCCATGAATAGATCGATTGGTCATCATCACCCACCACGGTAAAGCGCGCCCGACTACCCACCAGCAATTTCACCATATGATATTGGCTGGTGTTGGTATCTTGGTATTCATCTACTAATAGGTAACGCAGGCGATTTTGCCAACGCTCTCGCACTGCCAGATTATTTTGCAGCAGTAACGTCGGCAGGGAGATAAGATCATCAAAGTCCAGCACATTACAAGCTTTCAAATGGGCGTCATATAAGCCATAACAGTGAACAAACAACTTATCGCGCTCGGATCGCGCCTGTGCGGCAGCGGCTGCGGGATCAAGCAGATCATTCTTCCAGTTGGAGATCGCAGAGATCAGCTGTTGCAGCAAGGTTTTATCATCTTCCAGCCACTTGTGGGTCAGATCTTTCAATAATCCCAGTTGGTCCTGTGCATCAAACAGCGAGAAGTTAGACTTCATCCCCAGCGCCGCATACTCTTTTTTGATGATTTCCAACCCCAATGTATGAAAGGTCGCAATCATCAAACCACGGGACTCTTTGCGCCCCAGTGTCTGAGAGACACGCTCTTTCATCTCACGTGCAGCTTTATTGGTAAAGGTCACCGCGGCAATATGCTTTGGCTGATAACCGCACTGGCGGATCAGATGGGCTATCTTGTTGGTGATCACGCGGGTTTTACCCGATCCCGCACCGGCCAACACCAGGCAGGGTCCGGTGACAAATTCGACGGCTTGTTGTTGGCTGGGATTTAATCGCATGGGCGCAGGGTCGCTCTTGGGTTATCAGGGGAACAGGATTGTAGCAGAAAGCAGCCGCCGACAAAAAATCGCCTGTGCTTTTGAATTGTAAAACACGCGCTACAGTGGCCCATCACCAGAAAAATAGGCTACACTGGCGCGCTTCTAGACCCTAATGAAGATAACCTTCGTTCAAATAACATTGTGGTGATTGTGACATGGCAAACAAAGCTTCTGCGCTACACATTCTGGTAGATGATGAAAAGCAGGCAAACGATATTCTGGCACAGTTGAATAACGGTGCAGATTTCCAGGAGTTGGCGAAAAAATTCTCCAACTGCCCGTCAAAACGTAATGGCGGCGATCTGGGCGAGTTCAATAAAGGGGATATGGTCCCGGCATTCGATAAAGCGGTCTTCAGCTGCGAACTACTGCAACCTTATGGCCCGGTAAAAACTCAGTTCGGTTATCACATTATTAAAGTGCTATATCGGAACTAAGTTAGATGTGCGCCTCCTTAATTGGTGGCGCAGATAACACCTCGTCAGAAAAGTCATTAGCATAATGCCCTATAATTAATAACATAATAATATTCCCATTTATAATTTTCGCCTGTTATTTCTATACAAAATCTTTACTTAACTATATAAAACGACCGATGAATTAATATCAAAAATGTCCTACATTAATGGGCCAAAACAGCCAAAAACAAGCATTACCAACAAAAACAACAAGAAAGATCTTATTAATTCATTTTTTCATATTGATTAAACCCCTCACAATACAATAAGTTATATTAAAACCATTCCCAAATTCTTAATGGTAGGAATTTTCCCACACAAATTGGTTCTCTTGTCTCATGTGCAATAACCACCACCTTCTATATTATTGTCGTCATCAAGTAAGGGATGCAGCGGAAATATAAAATCCCTGAGTCACTTTAAATGAAAAAACCTTGTGGGAAGCTGACGAATATAATCGAATAACATTCGCCATATAGTCATTCACCACTTCATCTTTATTAAGTTAAGTTCTCATTCGCAATTAGATACTCATGAGAATCTGACTTACCTTAAATTATCGTATTGGAGTTTCAAATGAATAAGATTACTTTGGCTATGGCATTATTCGCAGCATCGACAACGGCTTCAATGGCAGCAAGCAATAATACAATTACCTTCCAAGGCGAAGTCACTGCACAAACTTGTTCAGTTACCGTAAATGGCCTTGAAGCTAACCCAATGGTCTTATTGCCGACAGTATCAAGCACCGACCTGGATGCTTCAGGTAAAAAAGCCGGTAAGACAACCTTTACTCTGGGTGTGTCAGGTTGTACAGCTGACGCAGCTGATGTTGATATCAAAACTGTTTTCGTTGGTAATCAAGTGTCTGCTTCTGGTAACTTAATAAATTCTGGCACAGCGGAGAATGTTGAACTTCAACTATTGAAAGATGCGACAACAACAACGGGCATCGATTTGAATAGTGGTGTGCCGCAAGAAGGTATTGTATTGAAAGCGGGCCAAACATCAGCAGAACATGATTTTGCGGTTCAGTACTTTGCTACTGCGCAAGCAACACCGGGTTCTGTGATTGCATCTGTACAATATGCGGTTTCTTACCTGTAATATCTGTACTATCGGGTGGGTGACCCACCCGATAAATTCCTACAGAGGATATACCCATCATGTTTAATACACCTAGCTACAGCTATCGTTATCTGTTCGCCACTTTATTAATGTTTATGGGTATCTCTTTTGCCAACGCCAGTGTCGTCATGGGCGGCAGCCGTATTATATATTCGGCGGGTGAAAAGGAGCACAGCGTACAATTAACCAATAATGACAACTTTCCTAATGCAGTTCAGGTTTGGTTAGACAGTGGTGATGCTACATCAACCCCTGAAACGGGCAAAGCGCCGTTTCTCGTCACCCCTCCCTTCTTTCGTATTGAAGCCAATGCAGGCCAGACATTACGACTGAAATATACCGGCAGTGGCCTACCAACAAATAAAGAATCTGTATTTTATCTTAATTTTTTGCAGGTGCCGCCCGTCAATAAAGCAGAGAAAAACAATAAAATGTTAGTCCTGCTACGCAACCGCATTAAAGTATTTTATCGGCCTGAAGGTATTGCTGGCAAGGTTGATCAAGTTCCCAGTGCGCTGACATTCAGTGTCCGCCAACAAGGCAGCAATGTGATTGTCACCGGAAAAAATCCAACCGGTTTCTTTGCCACTATTGCCAGCGGTGAAGTGGTTGGCGGCGGTAAAAACCTTAAAATGAAATCAGAGATGATCCCGCCAATGTCTCAGGTTGAATGGGTTATTCCAAATTCATCAGCACCTGCTAATCCAGTTATTAATTTTCGGCTAGTGAATGATTTCGGTGGACAAGATGCCGGTACTTATCGGATTTAACTGTCACATTCCGGTAAAGGAATATTTATGGGTTTCGCACGAGTCATTCTAAAAAAGAAATTTTCCGGCCGTAAGAAAGCATTAACGTTATGCATCAGTTTAATCCTACATGTTGATACTGTTTTAGCGCAGGAAGCATCACAGAATCTAGAATTTGATGAATCTCTCTTTTTAGGCACTAACTTTGCCTCAGGGTTGAATCAACTGAATAAAGAGAATTCTGTGACAGCAGGGGATTACGATGCTGTAGATGTCTTGATCAATAACAAACCATACAAACGCACAACCATTAAGTTTGTTAAAGATGCTGACTCTTCAGAGGTCTATCCCTGTCTGAGTGATGAGTTTTTAACGGCTGCTGGCATTGAATTAACCCATAAAGAGGGTGCCATTGCCAAAGATCCTCAAACCGCCGAGACAGATTCAATCCCTTCGGATACAGCATCTGATACTGCAAGAGACACCGCAACAAGTACACCAACAGAGCAGTGTGTGCCGCTTGCTACACGAGTCAAAGGGGCATCTTTCCACTTTGATCAGGCCAAATTGCGTTTAGAACTCTCTATTCCACAAGCATTATTGAAAAAGCAGCCGCGCGGTTATATTGAGCGGACAGAGTGGCAGGAGGGTGAAAAACTCGCCTTCGTTAACTACAGCACCAACTTTTATCGTAGCGAAACGCAAGGTCAGCAGAATAATACCTCTGATTACGGGTTTATTGGCATCAAGGGTGGCTTGAACTTAGGATTGTGGCAACTGCGCCAGCAATCAAACGTGCGCTATGCCAGCAACACGAATAGTAGCGACACGCAATGGAATAATATCCGCACTTATTTGCAGCGCCCTATCCCACAATTAGATAGTCAATTAACGCTGGGCGAAACCTTCACCGACAGTACATTATTCGGCACCATGTCATTTCGTGGCGCGAAAATGGCGACTGACCAACGTATGTGGCCAGAGTCGATGCGTGGCTTTGCGCCAGAAGTCCGTGGTGTTGCCAGTACCAATGCCCGCGTGGTTATTCGCCAGAATGGGCAGGAAATATATGAAACCAACGTTGCACCCGGCCCCTTCGTTATTAACGATTTATATAGCACCACCAGCCAGGGCGATCTTAATGTTGAGGTAATAGAGGCGAATGGTAGCCGCTCAACATTTACCGTGCCATTTAGCGCGGTGCCTGATTCAATGCGTCCTGGGGTGAGCCGTTATAATGCCGTTATCGGGGAGTCACGCGATTTCACCGATATCGATAATTATTTCACCGACTTTACCTATGAGCGCGGGCTGACCAATCAGTTAACAGCAAATACCGGTGTGCGGTTAGCGCAAGATTATACGGCACTGCTCGTGGGCGGTGTTATCGGCACCTCGGTCGGCGCTTTTGGCCTGAATACCACCTATTCCCATGCCAAAGTTGAAGATGATAAAACACAGGATGGCTGGCGGATGCAGGCCACCTATAGCCAGACCTTTAGTGAAACCGGGACCTCATTCTCATTGGCAGGATATCGCTATTCCACCAAAGGGTATCGCGATTTAAATGATGTTTTTGGTGTGCGTTCAGTGGAAAAAAATGGCGGAACCTGGGATTCATCCACCTATCAACAGCGCAGCCAATTTACGACTACGGTTAATCAGAATTTAGGTAATTTTGGTCAGTTGTATGCCTCGGCTTCGACCAATGATTATTATAACGATACGCAGCGAGATACACAGTTACAGTTAGGCTATTCCAATAGCTATCGTGATATTAGTTATAACGTGGCAATTAGCCGCCAGCGCAGTGTTTATACCTCGACACTGTATAACTGGGATACCGACGACGCCAATCCAACCACCACGGCAACGCGCTACGGTAATACCGAGAATATCGCGACCTTAACTGTCTCTATTCCGCTAAATATTGGCAGTAAAAATCAATATTTATCGATGTCTGCTAGCCGCAATCCAAAAAGCGGCAATAATTACCAGACAGCACTTTCAGGTACGGCGGGTGAACGAAATGCCTTTAACTATTCCGTCAATGCCGGTTATGACGATAGCAATTTCGGCAGCAGCTCAAATACTTGGGGGGTGAATGTGCAGCAGCAATTCCCTAATGCGACGGTTAATGGGAACTATTCTCGCGGCAATAACTACACCCAATATGGTGCCGGTGCTCGTGGTGCAGCGGTAATTCATAGCCAGGGCCTAACTCTGGGGCCATATTTAGGTGAGACATTTGGCTTAATTGAGGCGGATGGTGCTCAAGGAGCTGCCGTGCGTAATGCACAAGGGTCGAGAATTGATGGTAACGGTTTTGCCCTGGTGCCTTCGTTAACACCTTATAATTACAATACGATCGGTTTAGATACCAAAGGCATTAACCGCAACACTGAGCTGAAAGAGAATCAGGGCCGCGTTGTTCCTTATGCTGGGGCCGCAGTGAAAGTGAAATTTGAAACACTGACCGGTTATGCGGTGCTGATTCAGACTCAAACAACTGGGGATGACGGATTACCGCTAGGTGCCGATGTCTATAACAGCAAAGATGAACTGGTCGGTATGGTGGGTCAGGGCAATCAGATTTATGCACGGGTGAAAGATAAAAAAGGTTCACTCTTTGTTCGCTGGGGTGAAAACAGCAGCGACCAGTGCGAATTGCCTTATGCATTTGAATCCAAAGATACTGAGCAAGATATTATTCATTTAACAGGCAGTTGCCGCCGTTAACGATGTGAGAAAAATAATGTTAAGACCAACAGCGCCATTAATATCTTACGAAGTTTCGCGGCCATCAACTGCTGCCTGTTATCGTCGCCCGCGCCTGCTGTCCGGGGTATTACTGCTAATAGGATTATGCAGTACCTCTGCGTGGTCAGCCTGTACCAAAATTACGGCACAAAACCAGCTAACTGCGGGTGATGGTACAGCCAGTTCCTGGGCTGGCTCAACGGATACCAACAATGGGTCGCTCGGCTTACCGGGCATTATTGACCTCAGCACCAATGCTAACTTTCAGCCGGATGGCACCTTATTGGCGGCAGCAACCTCTAACTTTACCACTTTTGCCCTGAATACCGGCTATGACCCCGAGCGGGTGCTCTTCCGCTGTGCGGCGGCAGATGTTGATCAACTGTTCGAGATGTATGCAACTAACGGGGATAATGATTTTGCTGGCAAGAATGAAGATGGTGCCATTGCCGGCAATGTTCCCTCCGGTTTTGCCACCTATGTCCGCAATGTTGTTATCAGGCTTACCAATCTCTCCACTGGTGAGTATTACTCTCGCCTATGGAAAGGTCGCCGCTTAACCGACCTTGATACTGACAGCACTGGGCGTATTTTAGTCAAAGCCAAAAATTTCAGTAATCTATATACCGAACTGTTTCGCGTTGATTATGCCCGCACCAGCACCAATAATGCGGCCTCTTATACCTATGCTTACACCCAACCGAACGCCTATATCGCCTTTAAAGGGCCGGGCATCACTGGCCCGGTTGAAGGAACCGACTCACTAACAAACTGGCCCGGTTGGTATGGCACCTGGCCGGCCTCCATTGGGTTGTTCAACTATGTCACTTTCCGCCGAACCACGATCTGCGCGGTCACCCATTTTACCCCGACCGTGGTATTACCCCGGATCTCGGTGGCAGAACTTAATACTGGGCATACCAGCGCCGCTGATTTTAATGTAGATTTTCAGTGTCAGACCGGCGTGACCTCCGGTGTGACGGCGGGTACAGTGGCAATGGGCTTTTTGGTGCCGCCAGCCAATGTTGCCAAAGCGCAAACATTGGGATTAATCAACGGCAGCGGGGGCATCAGCCATTTAGTATCTGATAATTATGGTGCGGCCGGTATGGCAAATGGGGTCGGCATCCGCATCTACCGTAACAATAACCCCATGAATCTACTATCAAAAAATGTCACCCAAACAGGTAATAGTGGTGGTTGGTATGGTATCTTCCAGGGCGCACAACAACAGACGGGTAGTGTGACTGGGGGGAATAGCTACACGGAGAATTTTCGGGCTGAGTTAAGCAAAATCAGCGGGCAAACTGTGACGGCGGGAGCAGTGAATGCACATGCGCAAGTGGTTATTCGTATCCAATAATGTGCTTTTCAACGGCATAAATAGCGGGATCAGCAACTTGCTGCTGTTGCTGATATTGGTTAGTAGTGCACCCGCAATGGCGAGTGTGATTGCAGAAAGAACACGAGTTATCTTCAGCGAGGGTAGCACAGAGGAGTCACTGCACCTGGTTAACAGCAACAGCTATCCGGTGGCAGTGCAGGTTTGGGTGGATGATGGCAATTTGATGGCTACACCGGAGAAAGCAATTTCGCCAGTATTAGTATTGCCGCCGCTATTTCGGCTACAACCACAGGCACAGCGCAGTTTGCGATTAATTCTATCAGGTGCCAGTAAATTACCGATGGATAGAGAATCCGCATTTTGGCTCAACGTTTACGAAATTCCGCCTAAATCAACCACCAAAGTCGAGGATGAATCTTTCGTCACGCTAGCCCTGCGTATGCAGTACAAAGTATTTAATCGCCCTAAGGGCATACCCGCGCCGGGGGACGCTCTAGCTAAAGCATTAACTTTTACTTTAGCGCGTAACGGCGATGCCACCCTGATTAAAGTGAATAACCCGACACCCTATTTTGCGTCATTAGCTTCACTTAAATTAGGCTCGGCAGAAGCCCTACCGGATATGGTGGCACCGTTTTCAACACTCGATTTTCCGCTTAATCACTCGCCAGCGGCTGGCAGTGCAACTCTCAATTTTGTCTTAATCGATGATTTGGGTAATAGTCAGGCCCTAAGCAGCAATCTAAAATAGAGGGAAAGAGCCGGGAGGGGAGTTCAGGATATCGAACGATTAATACTTAAAATTGATCTTAGCGTTTTCGGCTCGCCATTTACTGGTGGGTCGGCCTTAATTAAAGGTCATAAGCTAAGTCAAGCCTATTAATTTATGCCACTTTTTACTCCCATAAAATCAATCACCTCATCCAGCCTCCCTTTGCAGATCTGTAATTCTCGTTTTAATGCCAAGGCGTAAATTCCGCCATCCCCCCAACTAACACCGGTAAACGCAGGTATTTCACAGGTTATTAATGCTGACTCTGGTGGAGATAATCGAATAACCTCGGTAACTTTTGGTGACAGTAAATTACTCTTGCAAGAGGTTAATAATAGAGTCAGGCATAGGTTGAACAGCGCAAGGATCGCCCATTGCTTCAGTCTGAAACTGCCTGACTTTCTCCTCATTTTCATTGCGAATCACCCTCTCACTCTCTAATTGACGGGTAATGGCTACGCGATTGGCACTACTATTTTCCTGATAAGTATCAATAATATGACCCAATGTAACGTTCATTGCCCGCTCTGCCGCTAACTCTTTTTCTCTTTTCTCTACCTGTTTGGCAAGATTATTCCAATGAACAAACTGCAACAGAGAAAAGGCTACTAACACGGTTATAATCCCACCGACTATTTTATAAGGCATAGCACTCCTATTATTTTATTGATGATAGATGGATAGCCAAAACCTTCATTCTCTCTGACCATTCACTCCAGCACTTTAATTTATTCTTGAAATTTACTTGATGGATTAATGTGACTAAAAAATCCGCCATAAAAGGCGGCTTGCGTTATTTACTGACAAGATGATTTACTCTTTAAATCCATATTTCCGTTCTCGTAACGCCATTTTTAATAATATTCAAAATATCATCAGGGTTGATCTCTGCGCCATCGAAATTAATCTTTATGCATTTCCAACGCGATACTTGATTGCACCAGGCATCCGTCAATAAAACTCTCAGCGATTTGTAATTGACGCCGAATCTCCCGCTCATTACATTTTTTTAATCGGGCAATTGAAGCTTTAGATTGCCCATAAACGTAATAGCGAATAATAAGCTCCAGCTCTTTTTCTCTGGCAGAGTGCTTTAAATACCCAACAGCAATATCAATTGCCAAACCATCATTATCACTACAGGACTCAAGCTGTTTCCCTGCTGAGGTTACTCCCTTGAATCCACTGGCAATATGTGGATAGTCCAGCCGATTATTATCTCTGGCCCACACACCCCAACGAGTGAGAATATCTGGTATATTACTCATGACAACTCTCCTTGTTATATTTAAATATTTTTGATTCTGTTTTAATATAAGCAATAGCAATACAAACAAAAAAACCTCGACAATTAGCGAGGTTCTTTATTATTGCTACAATTGTTTTTGACTACAGGAGTAAGAAAATAGGTTCTTCGCGATAGCCTTAACCACGATTAATACCTTACACGCATTTTTTCGGGCCGTGATAGCATTAATTCCATTGTCGGTTAATAAAACAAAAAATGCATAACCGCCATAAAACAAATTGATAATTACTTCACTTATAAGTGCTTATACATATAGTCTATCTTAGTAATATAACCCGCCATAAAAGACGGGTTATACTATTATTTAGTAAGCTAACTTACTCTTTAAATCCGGGTTTGCCATTCTCGGCTCGCCATTTTTTGACTTTTTCAAGTATTTTCTCTGGCGTACATTCTGAATCAGAAGGCGGATAATATATCAGATCCGTTCCTTCTGGATGTTCAGTAACGCGTACAAAATACTCTAATAACTTATCCAAATAATCATCTACATCAGAAATATTTTCTCTAAAAATAATATTTAGGAAATCAATGAATTCCGTCTCTATATATTCAGAAATACTGTTTTTTAATTCCATTACTGTCCTCTCTTCTTTGAATGAATATCTATATGTTTCTTTGGCGTGACTACTCGCAAGTTATCAACATTGAAAACCTCGCCACCATCTTTAATAAAATTAATATGGTGAATTTCAAACGATGTACGCAAATTAGCAGAGTCACTTGTTCTAGTCTTCGGAGACTTACTCGCTCTCATTCGCTCACGATTACTTTTAATAAACTGCCCCGATAGCTCAGGATCATTCCCAACGGCGGCCCAAAATGCCGCTCTGAATTGATCAAAATTGCTGAACCGTCTGGCACGTAATTGATCTGCGATATGTGCGGGGATCGGTGCACCTATCCCCTCTCCGGCCCCTGCCAGCCAAATACCCGTCACGGATTGCCCTAGTCCCGTCACAATACCCGCCTCATCTCGCGGGCTTTTAAGGTAAACATATGACCACTACATACGGAAACAAAAAAACCTCACTGCTTAGCGAGGTCATTTGTTATGGCTATAATTATTTTTGACTACAGGAATGAAAATAATAGATTCTTCGCGATGGACTTAACCACAACTAACACCTTACACGTATTTTTTCGGGCCGTGATAGTATTAATTACCTTGTCGATTAATAAAACAGAAAGTGCATAACCGCCATAGAAAAAATTGATAATCATTTTATTAATGAATAGTTATACATATAGTCTATCTTAGTAATATAACCCGCCATAAAAGACGGGTTATATTATTGTTTAGCAAACTAATTTACTCTTTAAATCCGGGTTTGCCATTCTCGGCTCGCCATTTTTTTATAACGTTCAGAATACCCTCAGGGCTGTCTTCACTATCGTTTGAAGGATAGAACAAAATATCTGTACCATCAGGGTGTTCAGCTGCGTCAACAATTGCAAATACTAGCGCATCTAGTTCTTCCTCTGAGCTAAAACCCCCATCAAAAAGAGTCTTAATCAATTCAAGAAATTCGTTTTCTGTATATTCTGTGAATTTTCTTACGCTCATAATTACACCTTTTTCTTTGAGTGGATTTCAATATGCCGTTTCGGTGTTAACACCCGAAGATTGTCTATACCATAAACCGCGCCATCCTGGCTGATTGGCTTAATGTGATGAAGCTCATATTTTGTTCTTCCACCTACATGCTCTTTTTTAGGGGGAAATGGCGAAAGTTTATTACGCATAACTAACCTGTTGATATTGGTAAACTGCCCCGATAGCTCAGGATCATTCCCAACGGCGGCCCAAAATGCCGCTCTGAATTGATCAAAATTGCTGAACCGTCTGGCACGCAATTGATCTGCGATATGTGCGGGGATCGGTGCACCTAGCCCCTCTCCGGCCCCTGCCAGCCAAATACCCGTCACGGGTTGCCCTAGTCCCGTCACGATCCCCGGCTCATCTCGCGGGCTTCTAAGGTAAACATACACCGGCTCCAGCCCAGAGTCTGCCGGGAACCAGATGATATAATCATGGAAATCATGCTCTTCTGGTGCCGGCTGGGGCAGCACAGTGTGGATGACCGTGTGCCGGATCGCTACCTCACCGGTATGCTGCGGGGCGGCGGGCGCACTCTCCGGTTGTGGTAACACCGGGCTGAGATCCGTTCCCGGTGCTGCCGTCGGGGTAAAGGTCAAAGTACGGCGTGGCCAAGTATCGGTGGTGAAAGTATAAATGCCGTCAATAGCATCATATTGTGCAGCAACAACTTTTACCCTGCCGGAGACACCGCCCACACCGGTTTTTACTGCATGAATCTGCATCTGACCATATGTGCCGTCAGTAATTAGCATGCGAACCGGGAGTTCTATATCATCTTTATGGGCCAACCAGGCCTCAGGGGATATCCATCGGTTAATCAAAGAGATACTGCCCGCTAGTAATGGTTGCTTCCAGCTTTCCTTAATACTAAATTGATAGAAAACCCTGGCAAAAATAACCGCCATCGGGTCTGCATCCGGGGAAGACTCAATAGCGCCGAGTTTGTCCAGTGCCGTCCAGAATGAGGCACTTAATCCGGACATCACCTCAGGGTCTGGCGTAATAGCCCCTTTTCCGGCGATAGCAAAGCCCGACGAATAGACACTCCCCACCGGATGAACAGGCAGAGAGTAGATATTTTGACGAATGCCTTCCTGCCATCTGGTATGTGCTTTCGCTTCCTCTTTGGCCCACCGATCCTCCTCAATACGTTGCCGTTCTGCCTGCTCAATCTCTGCAATAATATGTTGCTGCGCGGCTAATAACGCGGCCTGCCTGGCCCTTAACGCGGCGATACTCTGATTTAAGGTATTCACCTCGCCTTGTTGGGTGCTCGCCACCGCCATTAACCTGCGCATCTCGGGAATATGCCTGAATGTCCTTCCCCGATATGCAGGACTTTTAATATAATCAAGGCGTTGCTGCACCTGAGTGACCTCCTGATTCAGCAACATCAGGTTTTTTTCAAGCAGCAGAATATGCGCCGCAACTTCTGTCACCTGCTTGTCCGTCAGCGATTTTTTCAGCCCCATCTCTTCTGCAACCGAGTTGAACGGCTGGCCCTGTGCCAGAGCACTTTCCGCTGCCTCCCGTTCACTCCGCGCCATTTCATAGGCGCTACGCGCTTCCTCCCGAATCTCATGGGTGCTGATGATTCGAATCATTGAGATATACAACGGCTCAATATTTGTACCGTCAGGAAAGACGATGATGGCATCGCGGGTATGGCGACCCGCAGAGGTAGTCACCTCCTTAACGACTGCATTCTCAATGGGTATCGCGCTGGGTTTGCCAGCCACTGCCGGTGGTGTCTGATGAGCAGGCACCACACTATCAACCACATTGATGTGTATCGGCGTGACGCCAGGAACGGGCGCGGTATAGAGATTCGGTGTCGCCGTTGGAACCGCTTTAACCACCGGAACACGTTGTATTACCGCTGGATTTTTGACTAATACTGCCTGTTGCACACCCGCTTCCGTCACATCACTGATGCGGACATTAACCGCAACATCCGCCGCTGTCTGTAACGTCTCTTTCGGTATATTGGTGACTCTGTCGGCGGGCAAAACCGGGGTGGTAAAGTAATTACCCATCGGGGGATCAGGGGCGATGGATGAGGGCATCATGCCCATTACCGCCACCCCGATAGGGCTGGTGCGCATCGCCCATGAGCCGATGCGGGCTAAATTACTTTCGACAAATGCCGCCACCACCGAAAGCCGGCTTAAGGTGATCCCCCAATTCCCATCAATTAATGTGATAACGGCGGGTACACCCCCGACAGCCATATAAGCCTGCATATCTGGTCGCTGTGCCAGACCCGGTGTATTGCCGGTAACCCCTGAATGCTGATTACCGCCCTTATTTCCCCCACGATTGCTGCGACCAAATTGGCTCGGGCTATAATGATGAATTTTGCCATAAGGCGTATTTGAGGTTCCCCAGCCACTGCCCCGATTTGAATGACTACTGCCCCGTCCGGCAGGACCCCCTTTAATACCACCGGTTGGGCCCCGGCTGCCGTGGCCCGTTACATTACTGTGTCCTTCACCCATAATTAATTTCCTTATTGAGAGTTGAGTTGAATGCTATAACTCACGAGACTATTTATTTACCTGCTCATTGATTGATTAATTTAATTCACCTCCATTGATATTTTTAATATCAATAACCACCACACGCGGAAATAAAAAACCTCGCTAATTAGCGAGGTCATTTGTTATAGCTATAATTATTTTTGACTACAGGAGTGAAAATAATAGGGTCTTTGTGATGGACTTAACCACAACTAACACCTTACAATATTTTTTCCGGGCCGTGATAGCATTAATTTAATTATTTTTTCGCCACGCAATACACTATATTTGAGACAAAAAAAACCGCCGCCATTAATCAATGGCAGCGGCTTAATTCTACTAAAAATAATACTCATCATCCCTGGTGTGGCAGCTAGAGCTAAATAATTACGCTGTCACACTCAAGGGCTAAGCTATTTTAGCCAGCAACAGCGATACGTTTCATATCCGTCATATAGCCACGCAGTTTATGACCTACCGCTTCGATTGGGTGATTACGGATAGCTTCATTTGCATCACGCAGTTGGGCATTATCCACCGCCGTGCCAGCAACACTTTTACCCAAATCGCCCGCTTGCAGTGAATCCATAAATTTGCCTTTCAGCAGGGGAACTGCGGCGTTAGCGAACAGATAATTACCGTATTCTGCGGTATCAGAAATAACCACGTTCATTTCATACAGACGTTTACGCGCAATGGTATTCGCAATCAGTGGCAGTTCATGCAGGGATTCGTAATAAGCGGACTCTTCGATAATACCGGAATCAACCATAGTTTCGAATGCCAGCTCAACCCCAGCTTTTACCATGGCAATCATCAATACGCCGTGGTCGAAATACTCTTGCTCAGAGATTTTGCCTTCAAACTGTGGCGCATTCTCAAATGCCGTTCTGCCAGTCTCTTCACGCCAGCCCAGCAATTTAGCATCATCGTTAGCCCAGTCGGCCATCATACCGCTAGAGAATTCACCAGAAATGATGTCATCCATATGTTTCTGGAACAGCGGTGCCATAATCTCTTTCAATTGCTCAGACAGGGCATAAGCACGCAATTTCGCTGGGTTGGATAAACGATCCATCATCAGCGTGATGCCACCTTGCTTCAGCGCTTCGGTGATGGTTTCCCAGCCGAATTGAACCAATTTCTCAGCATATGCCGCGTCAGTACCTTCAGAAACCAGCTTGTCGAAGCACAGCAGTGAACCGGCCTGCAACATGCCACACAGAATAGTTTGCTCGCCCATCAAGTCAGATTTAACTTCAGCAACGAAAGAGGATTCCAATACCCCAGCACGATGGCCGCCAGTGGCTGCCGCCCACGCTTTAGCGATCGCCATGCCTTCGCCTCTCGGGTCGTTTTCAGGGTGAACTGCGATCAGCGTCGGCACACCAAAACCACGTTTGTACTCTTCGCGAACTTCAGTGCCAGGACATTTTGGCGCAACCATCACCACGGTGATGTCTTTACGCACTTGTTCGCCCACTTCAACAATGTTGAAACCATGGGAGTAGCCCAGCGCTGCACCATCTTTCATCAATGGCTGAACCGCCTGAACCACTGCGGAGTGCTGTTTGTCTGGTGTCAGGTTAACCACCAAATCTGCCTGTGGGATCAACTCTTCATAGGTGCCCACTTTGAAGCCGTTTTCAGTCGCTTTGCGCCATGAAGCACGTTTTTCGGCAATGGCTTCTTTACGCAGAGCGTAAGCCACGTCCAGACCGGAGTCGCGCATGTTTAAGCCCTGATTCAGCCCTTGTGCACCACAGCCCACGATCACCACTTTTTTCCCTTTCAGGTAGCCAGCTTCATCGGCGAATTCGTCACGAGCCATAAAGCGACACTTACCTAATTGCGCCAACTGCTGGCGCAGGTTCAATGTGTTGAAATAGTTAGCCATGGTATTACTCCGTTCAGATTCTGTTTTGTGGGTGTAGGGGATAACCTTGGATTCACTATATGACAGGAAACACATTGCTGAAATTGATATATTAACAATGTGATATTGCAGATTCTGCAATACAGACTATTTCTGATGCAATACAATGGATATTCTCACCCAAGAGGCTGTCTGTGATGGATTTACGTGACCTAAAATTATTCCTGCATTTGGCTGAAAGTCGCCATTTTGGCCGCACCGCCAAAGCCATGCACGTCAGTCCATCCACCCTTTCACGCCAGATCCAGCGGTTGGAAGAGACCATCGGCCAGCCGCTATTTTTACGTGATAATCGCACCGTGCAACTGACCGATGCGGGCACCCAGTTGAAATCATTTGCGCAGCAGACATTGTTGCAATATCAGCAACTGCGCCATGCTTTGGGCCAACACGGGCCATCACTGAGTGGTGAACTGCGGCTATTTTGCTCGGTCACCGCCGCTTACAGCCATCTGCCGCCGATTCTGGATCGCTTTCGTGCCCGTCATCCGCTGGTTGAAATCAAGCTCACCACTGGTGATGCTGCCGATGCGGTCGATAAGGTGCAGTCCAATGAAGCTGATTTGGGGATTGCGGGGCGCCCTGAAGTGCTGCCCGGCAGTGTGGCTTTTACCCAAATTGGTGAAATTCCGTTAGTGCTGATTGCCCCCGCCCTGCCTTGCGCGGTGCGCTCGCAGGTGTCTGTCGATCAGCCTGATTGGGCCACCATTCCCTTTATTTTACCGGAGCACGGCCCATCGCGAAAACGCATTGATTTATGGTTTCGCCGCCAACGAATCACTAACCCATTGATTTACGCTACGGTTTCCGGCCATGAAGCGATTGTGTCAATGGTTGCGTTAGGTTGTGGTGTGGCGCTGATCCCATCAGTGGTGGTAGATAACAGCCCAGAACCGGTGCGCAACCGTATCTCTCTGTTGGATGATGTCTCACTGGTGGAGCCATTTGAGTTGGGGGTTTGTGTCATCAAAAAACGGCTCGGTGAGCCGTTGATTGAAGCCTTTTGGGGACTACTGTAATGCTCAGCTCGCCCATGGCAGGCGGGAAATAATTTATAGCGGGGCAACAAGTGTATTTGAATTCATCTTTGGCATAAAAGGCTTATCAATAGGGGTCGCGACACCCTCAATGGTGTCAAAGCTATTTATCGCATGTGTCAGTTGATCTGATTGCACATACTGGTGCTCGACATGTTCATGACAATAATGATCGTCATCATCACCCCGTGTTCCTTGGGCAAGGTAAGATGAACCATGCCGTCTATTATGTCCGTCACGATAGATGTCGACAAAATCTTTAACCTTGACTCCGTTATTATATTCAGCTCCACTACAACTCTGCAGATTGCCATCTAAATCAAATTTTTGAGATATTTGAATTTGACTCACCGTTTTTCCATCAGCATCAATTTCATAGTTATCTATATGTCTGGAGATGATCTTTCCAGATGAATCAAAATATTCATACTTTTTATCTAATGCATATCTTATATTATCGGAATTAAAATGTTCAGTTTCCGTAATACTATAATTCAGTTTTTCATTAGCATCATATGCTTTCCGTATCTTTGTAGTCCCAAATCCAGAAATATTAAGTATTTCCTCTGTTATGAATTTTTCTATTAACTGCCCATCACTATTGAGCACGTATTTTGTTATAACCTCATCAGTCCTCTTGCCTTTCTCATTATACCATTCTTCTTTTCGCACCACCAAATTATTATTATCATCAAACCTTTGACTTACAATAACATTACCGACTATAGATCCGTCCGCATTAACTTTTGCCTTCTCAGAAGCAACCATATTTCCACGTGAATCAAAACTTTCCGTTAATAAAACCTTAGTTGGCTTAATATCGGAACTAGATTCATCTGGCGACATATTTACTTCTGTTGAAGTAGTTCTTGTAGTGATAATTGAATGACGACCATAATTTTCTTTAACACTAACCTTTTCAAAATTAACAAGATCACGTGAATTTACAGTTTTGACAATCAGATCACCGTGGTCATTAATTTTCTTAGATACGTCAACCTCATAAATAAGTTCCAACATGGAATTGTATATACTCTTGACGCTTGTCAGACTTCTCTCATCAGCAGTAGTAATAATACATTCTTTAACTCTTTCTTTTAATTTCCCGCTTATATCAAAATAGTCACATATAATATTTTCATTCTTGCCACCAGCATCATCAATATGAGAATTGTATTTAACATCGCTAACCTTATTACCGAAATCGTCAAATTTTGTAACTACTTTTCTTGTTAAAAATCTACTTTTATCATATTCACTTTCTATTAGACAAACGACTTTCCCATCAGATGTCTTTTGTTTTTCTGTTATAATCCTCTCAATAAATTTGCCATCACCATGGCAATTAACTTTTACCTCTATAATGTTAAGTCCATCATTGAGATAAATAATTTTTCTTTTTGAGGTGAGCAGTAAATTGTTATTTTTATCATACACTTCTTTGTTACTGCGTACCATAACGCCATTGGAAGCAAAGGAATTAGTCACTTTAACTAATTCAATAACCTCATTACTCTTATTATATTTGCACTCAGTAGATGAAGTAACATTCCCATCAGAATTAAGATGCTGTTTAACAGTACTAACTATATTTTTAAGGGGATCCTTTATAGTTACAGTCCTATTTTTTGAGATAATAATTCCATCGCGGCATTGGTAATCAATCCTCTGAGTCTCGGAAAAGCTACCACTATATGTATTGATACGCTCATTACACTTGATTAACTCTCCAGATGCATTATAACGCTCATTATGGCGATTGATTACCCTACCTTTTTCGTCATAGACAACGTTCGTAATTATCTTTGGAGTCGTCTTGCCTTTCTTATTATTAACCAGCCGCTCACGAAAAATTACTCGGCCATTCTCATCAAGCTTATATCTCAATACATTACCATTTTCATCTTTACGTTCCTTAATTTCCTGTTTTTTCATACTAACGTCATTATAGTTAGTAGTATGACGGTGATGAGGGTTATTATTATCCATATAGATACCTACCTATGTTATTTATTAGGTTAAAATTATTTAATTGATACGTTTTATCTAAGGGTACAAGAAGTGTGAAGTAGAGCTATGTCATATAAAACAAAGCGTAACTTATTGCAGTTAGAGGCTAACGATTATATATCTAAATATATCACAACATGGAATTCAATAAGCAAACAAACTAATGATACGGAAAACAATCAATAATAAGGGCGAAATTATCGCCTTATATTTAGGTGTCATAAATTGATGAGATTAGAATAGTTAATTTGGTAAGATAAAAAAACGGCTCACTGAGCCGTTTTTTATCTCTTTGAGAAATAGCTTATAGCGAAGCAACAAGCGGATTCGAATTCATCGTTGGTATAAAAGGCTTATTAACTGGAGTGGCAACACCCTCACTGGTGTCAAAGCCATTTATATCAAGCGCCAATTGATCTAATTTCACATCCTGGTGCTCGATATGGTCATGATGATAATGATCGCTCCGTATTCTTCGGGCAATGTCAGAATTAATATATCCTTGATCTTCAAAATAATTTATGTCGGTAAAATCTTTAACCTTGCTATTGTTAATATATTCACCTCCACTACAACTCTGCAGATGGCCATCTAAATCAAACTTTTGAGATACTTTAATTTCTCTCACCTTTTTTGTTTCAGCATCAACCTCATGAGAATTTATATTTCTGGCGGCAATCTTTCCAGAGAGGTTATATATTTCATGCTTTTCATATACTTTTTTCGGTTGTTCCCCATTATCACCCAAAGTATATTCTTCATATATGGAAACTTTATTTCCATCGAAATTTAAATATTCATGTTTTTTATGTATCTTGCCAGAATTTAAATACTTATTTATTTCAACATAATCATACAGTACTCCATCAGCATCATATGATTTCTGTATATTTGTAGTCATACGTCTAGAAGGATAAGATATATCCTCTGTTACAATACGGCCTCTTAACTCCCCATCACTATGGTAGTCGTACTTTGTTATAATTTTGGCAGTTGACTCCTCCTCCATATTATATTTCTCTTCGCTTCTCTTTAGTAACTTATTAGTATTAATATCAAATTCTTGTTTTGCAATAACACTACTGACTTCTGAATCGTGTTCATTTAACTCCGTCTCCTTAGAAGCAATCATATTCCCCAATTTATCAAAACTTTCTGTTAATAAAACTCCCGTTCTTTTAGTATCAAAATTAAATTCATCTGATGGTATAATCACTTCTGTTGACGTAGTTCTTTCAGTGATAATTCCATTATCATATTTTTCATTAATATAAACATTTTTAAGATTAACAAGATCCTGTGATATTGTATTTTTGATAACCAGATCGCCTTGCTCATTTACTTCCTTATATACCGAAGCTTTATTTATACATTCCAATCTTGAATTGTATGTAGATTTGACATTTACACTCCGTCTCTTATTAGCAAAGATAGTAGTATTTTCTTCAACTCTTCCTTTCAATTCTCCACGCATATCAAAATCATCATGTATAACAACTTCCCGCTTTTCACCAGCATCATTAATATAAGCACTGGACTTAACATTGCTAGTCTTATTACCTGAGTAGTCAAATTTCGTAACGACTGTCCCTGTTAAAACCTCCCTTTCATCATATGTTTCTTCCGTTAGAGAAACGATTATCCCATCAGATGTTTTTTGTTTTTCTGTTTTAATTTTCCCAATGAAATTGCTATCAGCATCACGTTTAGTCTCTTCCTCTTTAATGTTAAGCCCACCATTAATGTTAAGCCCACCATTGGAATAAGTAATTTTTCTTTCTGAGGTGTAAAGTAAATTATTTTTATTATCATAAACTGTTTTTTTACTGCTACTCATATCGCCATTGGAATTGAAGGAATTAGCCACCTTAACTAATTCAATAAACTTATTACTCTTATTATATTTATGCTCAGTAGATGAAGTAACATTCCCATTAGGATCAAGCAACTGTTCAAGTTTATTCGATATTTTCTTATCGGAATTCGTCGTAACCCTATTTTTTGAGATAATAATTCCATCGCGGCACAGAGTCTCCCAACTTTCGGAAGAGCTACCAGTAAATGTTGTAATTTTCTCTTTGCGCTCAATTAACACTCCAGATGTATTATAAACCTCATGATGGCGGTTGATTATCCTGCCTCTTTTGTCACGGTCAAAGTTTGTAATGACCATTGAAGTCGTCTTGTCTTTCTTATTATAAGCTAGTCGCTCACGCCAAATCACCTGGCCACGCTCATTAAGCTTATCTCTCAATTCATCACCATTTTTATCTTTATGTTCTAAAAATCCACTTTCTTTCATATTAGCGTCATTGTCATTAGTCGCATGATGGTCATAATAATTTTTGTTATACATATAGATACCTATATTACTCATTAGATTAAGATAGTTTTACTTTACGGATATATGTTATCTAAGTGGGCAATAAATAAAAGAGTCAAGCTGCGTTATATAAAACAGAGCATGACGTATTGCACTTAGATGCTAATGATTTTACCTCTAAGCATCTCACAATATGGAATATTATAAGGAGATAAATTAAATTACATGAAAAATAAGCAAAAACAATAATAAGAAAATTAACTATTATTGTTTTATATTTAGGCATCATTAATTGAGGAGTTCAGAGGAGGGTTTAATTAGTGAGATAAAAAACGGCTCGGTGAGCCGTTGATTGAAGCCTTTTGGGGACTACTGTAATGCTCAGTCCTAAATATTAATAAAATTGAGACGATAAATTCTGGTCAGCATAAATAATCTTAACGCTAGCTTTATTTTTTGCCTCATCAGTTTCAATAACTGGTCCCCGATTAAGGATGCCAAAACCATTTATCGCACTGACTAGTTGGTCTGACTTTGCAGGTGAGTAACAACCACTAAAACTAATTGTTGTTCCGTTAGGAAAGTATTTCTTGCTAGTGAAGGGAGCTCCAACTCCAGCAGCATTAAATTTTTGAGGTGACTCAATTCGCCATTCCAACTTCCCATCATCGTTATACTTATATTCTTTTGTTAATCTGGAAGTCAGCATTTCATTAGGACCAAATTTTTCAGTTATCAGAACTGCGGACTTTTTTATTCGATGATAATTAAAATCCTGCGTTCCTTTAATAGAAATTATTAATTTTTCATTAGCATCATATGTTTTCTTTTCTAACTGAATTAGGTTACCATAAATATCATATTTTTGTTCTATTGTGACCTTGCTAATTAATTTTCCATCACCATCAAATTTCGTCTCAACACTGGAAGTCAGTCGTCCCCTTGAGTCAACCCGTTGCTTTAATTCAACTTTATAATCTAATTTATTCTTACTATCAAATTCTTGGGTTACAGTATCTCTTGTAGCTAACTCGCCCCGAGAGTTATATTTATTTTCAGCACTAAAAATCACATTGTCATTAATATCTTTCGTACACTCTTTTTTACTCAATAATTTTCCACTGAGATCTTCTATAACTTCAATAACTGAAACAGCAGCACCATCCCCCTCCGTATTTGTGGTGTACACCGAGCCATCTTTAAGTTTCCTATTTTCTTCTATCCTTGACGTTAATTTACCTGAGGAATCAAACTCCTGACGAATAGTCGTATATCCGCTACCATCCCCATGGAATTCATGATGGTAGAGCATGTTGCCGACAGGGTCAAAATCTATATTAATAGATTTAACCACTTTCACCCCAGAATTGTATTCTTCCTCAGAACCGTATATATCCTCATACAGTGAAGATATTTTTCCATTATTATGGTAATGGAGAGTTACATCTGCAATCCCAATGAGTTCATTGGAATTGTTATACTTCCTCGCCTTTACAAAATATTTATTGTCGCTACCATCATGAGAGACAAAATCCAGTATTGAGTAACCTTCTAATGCCATGGAATTGTTATAACTATTATTTTTAATATAGTCAGTGAGGTTGCCATCATGATGGCTATAATACTTTGCATTATACATACAGATACCTATATTGTTTATTAGATAAATACCATTAAAAACATTGGTTATATTTTAGCTAAGGGAGGGAGAAGATAAACAAAATTATTTAATATAAAACAATAGATTACTCAAACCCCTAGGTGATAATGATTATATCTTGAAATATTTAACAACATAGAAACCCGTAAGGAAATAAACGAAAATATATGTATGATAAGTCAATACAATAATTAACGGCTCACTGAGCCGTTAATTAACATCTTTGGAGCTGAGGTTTATTTATAAGTCAACAGCAAACCTTTAAGGATGCTGCGGCCTCATTAAAATACACCAGCAATTATTGTACCTGCGAATGCAACGCCGGCCAAAGTCGTGACCGCCATGATATCTGTTGCCACTATATCGACACTACCGAGCGGGAAGCTGTGTATTGATTCAACCAATGGAAATTCTTTTCCTATTAGTGAGCCAGCAACAGCATCATTGACCATTCCACCTTCCATTTCATGGTGGCCTATGGTTGTTCCATCAGCAGCCAATTTACTCTCTATGTTGCTCAATTTATTCCCTGCGCTATCGAACTCAGTAATATTCATAGTATAGCCAACAATATTATCGGAAATGTATTCTGCTTCAACATGGATTTTGACGTTATTAATCCCTTCTGCATTCGCTGCTTCAGTAGAATATGAGTGGAAAGTGCCATCGCTGTTCTCTTGATAATAACCAGAACATTGGTTAACAGCGTTCTTATCTGCTATTATTTTTGCTACATCAGATAAAGTTTTTTCTAAATGATGCTGATTCACTTTAACAGCCCCTCCCTCATTGAGTAGCGTTGAATTACTCTCAGGGTTAATACTTTCAGTTTGATTGTTTATCATAGACATAAATGACCTCTCTATATAATCAGTATTTCTGTCACTCGTACAGAGCACTGAAATAAATAACACAAAACCACCATAACTCAATAACCAGCAATGAGTAAAATGAAATTAAGGTTTGAGATTTATTTATTAACGGGCGATTTATTAGATATGATTTTTAATAATAACTAACATCAAGAAAATTAATATTTACTTCCTCTATTTTAATAAGGCAGATCGCGCCCCTATCCATCATTAGATAGGGGTGCGATCCTGATGGCTTTATTTAACCTGCAAGGAAAAATTTAAATGCCGGGTTATTGGTTTCATCATGGTAATCGTAGCCCAATGCGGCCAGGTGCTGCTCAAATTGCGGTTCAGATGCCGATAATTCAAACCCTGCCAACACTCGGCCAAAATCGGTGCCGTGGCTGCGGTAATGGAACAGCGAAATATTCCAGTGTGTGCCGAGCGTATGCAGGAATTTCAGCAAAGCCCCCGGTGATTCAGGGAACTCAAAGCTGTACAGGCGCTCACGTAGCGGCTTGGATGGCCGGCCACCCACCATATAACGCACATGGAGCTTGGCCATCTCGTCATCAGAGAGATCCACTACCTGATAGCCCTTCTCCTGCAGCTCGGACAAGATCTCAGCCCGCTCAGCATAACCACGGGTCAAACGTACCCCGACAAAAATGCAGGCGTTATTTGCATCGGCATAACGGTAGTTAAACTCCGTCACCGAACGGCCCCCTAACAACTCGCAAAAACGTAAGAAACTGCCTTTTTGCTCTGGAATAGTGACCGCCAACAAAGCTTCACGCTGCTCACCCAGCTCACAACGTTCTGATACATAACGCAAACCGTGGAAGTTGACGTTAGCACCGGAGAGCACATGAGCCAAACGCTCGCCTTGAATATTGTGCTGCTGCACATATTTTTTCAGCCCCGCCAGCGCCAGTGCGCCAGATGGTTCGGCAATGGCGCGCACATCTTCAAAAATGTCTTTGACCGCCGCACAGATAGCATCACTGTCGACTGTGATCACCTCATCCAGATACTCCTGGCACAGGCGGAAAGGCTCATCGCCAATGCGTTTCACCGCCACCCCTTCGGCAAACAGACCGACACGTGCCAGATCCACCGGCTTACCCGCATCCAGCGCGGCACGTAAACAGGCTGAATCTTCCGCCTCAACCCCAATCACTTTAATCTGCGGCATCAGTTGCTTGATAAGCACCGCCACACCCGCCACCAGCCCGCCGCCGCCAACCGGTACAAATATCCGGTCAAGATGCGCGTCTTGCTGGAGTAACTCCATCGCCAGCGTTCCCTGCCCGGCAATCACCGCTGGGTGGTCAAAAGGAGGAATGAAGGTATAGCCCTGCTGCTGGGACAGCGCGATAGCTTTGCCTTTGGCTTCATCGAAATTGGCACCAAACAGCAGCACCTCACCACCAAAACCGCGCACCGCGTCAACTTTGATGTCAGCGGTGGCTACTGGCATCACAATCAGCGCCTTAATACCCAGCTTACTGGCCGACAGCGCCACCCCCTGCGCATGGTTGCCCGCAGATGCAGTTATCACGCCACAGGCTTTTTGCTCTTCTGTCAGACTCGCCAGCATCGCGTAAGCGCCGCGCAGCTTAAAGCTATGTACCGGCTGACGATCTTCACGTTTAACTAAAATGGTATTGCCCAAGCGGGAGGAGATCTTTTCCATCACTTGCAGCGGGGTGACTTGCGCCACCTCATACACCGGCGCGCGAAGTATCGCACGCAGGTACTCTGCCCCACAGGGGGCAGCGGATAAGGGTTGTGATACCGCCATGGGGATTAGCCTCCCAGCTTACTTTTGTCGCGCACCGCACCTTTGTCAGCGCTGGTTGCCAATAGGGCATAAGCGCGCAGTGCATAAGATACCTGACGTTCGCGGGCTTTCGGTGACCATGCAGCAGCGCCACGGGCCTCTTCAGTTTCACGACGGGCAGCCAGTTCAGACTCACTCACATCCAATACGATGCCACGGTTCGGAATATCGATATTGATGAAATCGCCATTCTGCACCAAACCAATCAGGCCACCACTGGCGGCTTCGGGTGAGACGTGACCAATCGACAGACCCGAAGTGCCGCCAGAGAAGCGACCATCCGTCAGCAAGGCGCAACTTTTGCCCAAACCCATAGATTTCAGGTAAGTGGTCGGGTAGAGCATCTCCTGCATCCCCGGCCCGCCTTTCGGCCCTTCGTAGCGAATCACCACCACATCACCGGCAACCACTTTGCCGCCGAGAATGGCTTCTACCGCATCATCCTGGCTCTCATACACTTTGGCCGGACCACGGAAGACCAGACTCTCTTTATCCACGCCTGCGGTTTTAACAATGCTGCCGTTTTCGGCAATATTGCCGTACAACACCGCCAAACCACCGTCCTGACTATAGGCATGTTCCCGAGTACGGATACAGCCCTCTTCGCGGTCGGTATCCAGTGATGGGAAACGGCAATCCTGCGAGAAGGCTTTGGTGGTGCGGATACCGGCCGGACCGGCGGCGTACATCTGCTTAACACCTTCATCCTGGGTCAGCATCACGTCATAGGCTGACAACGTTTGAGTCAGATTCAGCCCCAAAACATTTTTCACTTCGCGGTTCAGCAGGTTAGCGCGATCCAGCTCGCCTAAAATCCCCATCACCCCACCCGCACGGTGTACATCTTCCATATGGTATTTCTGGGTGCTCGGCGCAACTTTGCACAGATGCGGCACCTGGCGAGATAGACGGTCAATATCGCTAATGTCGAAATCAACGTCTCCTTCCTGCGCTGCCGCCAGCAAATGCAGCACGGTATTGGTCGAGCCGCCCATAGCAATATCCAGCGTCATGGCGTTTTCAAATGCCGCTTTATTGGCGATGCTACGTGGCAAGGCGGTGACATCATCTTGCTCGTAATAACGTTTGGTCAGCTCAACGATATGCCTACCGGCATCAAGGAACAGCTGTTTACGGTCGGCGTGAGTTGCCAGCAGTGAACCGTTTCCCGGCAAAGCCAGACCCAGCGCTTCATTCAGGCAGTTCATTGAGTTGGCGGTAAACATCCCGGAGCATGAGCCGCAGGTTGGGCAAGCTGAGCGCTCAATCTGCTCACTGTCGGCATCGCTGACATTGGGGTTGGCACCCTGGATCATGGCATCCACCAGATCCAGCTTGATGATTTTGTCTGACAGCTTGGTTTTCCCGGCTTCCATCGGGCCACCAGACACAAAGATCACCGGGATATTCAGTCGCAGAGAAGCCATCAGCATCCCCGGGGTAATTTTGTCGCAGTTAGAGATACAGACCATGGCATCTGCGCAGTGGGCATTAACCATGTACTCAACCGAGTCAGCGATCAATTCACGCGAAGGCAGAGAGTAGAGCATACCGCCGTGGCCCATAGCGATCCCATCATCCACCGCAATGGTGTTGAACTCTTTCGCCACACCGCCAGAAGCTTCGATTTGCTCCGCGACCAGTTTGCCTAAATCGCGCAAATGAACGTGGCCCGGTACAAACTGGGTAAATGAGTTAACCACGGCAATAATTGGTTTGCCGAAGTCATCATCGGTCATACCGGTAGCGCGCCACAGTGCGCGGGCGCCGGCCATATTACGGCCATGGGTGGTGGTATGGGAACGGTACTTAGGCATTGTCTCTTTACTCCGCGTTTTTTATTTTGCACATCAAGTCGGTGTTGCAAATGAGTGTTACTTTTCAAAAGTAAGCTGTATTGCAGGTGGCGAACGAACCACCTGCGGTTTTCTGCTACTGACTATTTATCTGTTACTGACTATTTAGATGATGACTCTGGGTAAACTTGATCCAACCAGCCCCATTTGTCTTCAGTTTCGCCAGTGAACAGGCCGAAGAATGCTTGCTGGATTTTTGCCGTGATCGGGCCACGTTTGCCAATACCGACCTGAATGCCATCAACACTGCGCACTGGCGTGATCTCTGCCGCCGTACCTGACATAAACACTTCATCCGCCAGATAGAGCGACTCACGTGACAACACTTGCTCACGCACTTCCAGCCCCATATCTTTCGCCAGTTTGATAATGGCGTCGCGGGTGATGCCCGGCAGAGCGGAAGAGGTAAATGGTGGCGTGAACAGGATGCCATCTTTCACTTCAAACAGGTTCTCACCGGCACCTTCAGATAGGAAGCCGTGGATATCCAGTGCAATCCCTTCTTGATAGCCATGGCGGCGTGCTTCACTGCCCACCAGCAAAGAAGAGAGGTAGTTACCGCCGGCTTTTGCGGCCGTCGGGATAGTGTTAGGTGCAACACGGTTCCACGAGGAGACCATGGCATCAATGCCTTGCTCCAGCGCTTCCGGGCCAAGATACGCACCCCATGGGAATGCCGCGATAATCACATCCGTCTTATAGCCATCTGGCGGATTCACACCCATACCAACATCACCGATAAATACCAATGGGCGGATATAGGCGCTGGTCAGATTATTGGTACGCAGTGTCTCGCGGCAAGCTTCCATCAGCTCATCAACCGACTGAGAAACGGGCATACGGTAAATTTTGGCTGAGTCATGTAAACGCTGCATGTGTTCGCGGTGACGGAAAACCACTGGTCCTTTATGGGAGTCGTAGCAACGAACACCTTCGAAGACTGACGTGCCGTAGTGTAACGCGTGAGACATCACGTGAACTTTAGCCTCTGCCCACGGAACCATTTCACCGTTAAACCAAATAAAATCAGCTTTCTTCGTCATTCTTTTCTTTCCTTGTGGCGCATCAGGCGCGTATCTGTAATGAATTAGGTTGTAGGATCTCGACGCAGGCGACATCCATAAGCTTACTCAGCTGAGAAGACAGTAAATCGACAGGTCGCCCGCTGGCAACGGTCAATTCAATATTAATATTCTCAGCATTAATCATTGGTGACATATTCATAGCACAAACCTGAAAACCGCGGTGCCGCACAACCCGCAATACGCGCTCTAACATCTCAGGGCGGAAGCGGGCTTGGATAGAGAGTTGATGTTGTATCATGAGATTTTCTCCAGCATGGTTTCATTACCTGCGCCTGGCGGCACTAACGGCCAAACGTTTTCGAGTTCGTCGATAGAAACCTGGAGCAAATAAGGGCCTTCGCTGTTAAACAGCGCATCCAGTGCGGCTTCGACTTGGTCTTTTCGGGTGATACGTTGGCCGGGGATATTGAAAGCACTGGCCAGAGTGATGAAATCGGGGTTATCAGAGAGATTGGTTTCGCTATAACGTCCATCAAAAAACAGCTGCTGCCACTGTCGAACCATCCCCAACCGCTGGTTATCCAACAATACTATCTTCAGCGGTAACTGTTTTCGTTTTATCGTGCCCAACTCCTGAACATTCATCATAAACGAACCATCACCGGAGACACAGATAACCATATCATCAGGGCGGGCCATCTGTGCGCCAACCGCCGCCGGTACGCCGAAGCCCATGGTGCCCAGGCCGCTGGAGGTGATGAAATTCTCAGGACGGGTAAAGTTCATATGTTGCGCCGTCCACATTTGATGCTGACCCACATCGGTGGTCACCACGGTTTGCGGCGCTTTGCGCTCAGAAATCTGCTTTAACAACAACGGAGCATAAATCGCCTGCCCTGGGTGGTCGTAACGCCAGCTATGTTGCTGTTTTAACGCCATCACCTCATCGCGCCACGGTTGGATATTCAGCGGCTGCTGTAAGGCGGGCAGTAACACCTTCAAATCGCCCTGCAATGCCACGTGAACCTGACGCAACTTACCCAGCTCAGCCGGATCGATATCCATATGAATAACTTTTGCTTTCGGGGCGAATGTATTCAATTTTCCAGTTACGCGGTCATCAAAACGGGCGCCAACTGCGATCAATAAATCACAATCCTGTACGGCAAAGTTCGCGGCTTTGGTGCCATGCATTCCCAGCATCCCCAGATAGCAAGGGTGCTCAGTATCCGGGGCACCCAAGCCTTTCAGGGTCGCCACCGCGGGTATACCTGTGGCCTGAATAAAAGCACGCAGCGCGGGAACCGCCTGTGCCATACCGACGCCACCACCAACATACAGCATCGGCTTTTTCGCGGTCGCCAGCATATCCCAAGCTTGTTGCAGCTCAGCGGCAGAATCAACCAAGTGCTCTTCAACCGGCATCAAATGCGGGGTCAACTCACCCACAGCCAACTGAATATCTTTAGGAATATCAATTAAAACCGGGCCAGGGCGGCCACTGGTGGCGATGGCAAAAGCTTCAGCCATGATACCCGGCAACGCATCCAGTGATTCAACGAGGAAACTGTGTTTGGTGCAAGCCAGTGACAAGCCCAGTACGTCGATCTCTTGAAAAGCATCGGTGCCGATGAGCGCAGAACCCACCTGACCGGTGATCGCGATAACGGGTACGGAGTCCAGCAACGCATCAGCCAAACCGGTGATCAGATTCGTGGCCCCAGGGCCGGAAGTGGCGATACACACCCCGACTTTGCCGGTTGCTCGTGCATAACCAATAGCGGCAATCGCAGCGCCCTGCTCATGGCGGCAGAGTAGATGCTCAACACCACCATCATACAAAGCGTCATACACTGGCATAATCGCCCCCCCAGGGTAGCCGAATACCGTATCAACACCCTGCGCACGCAACGCCTGAACCACCCACTGAGCACCATTCATAGTTATTTCCCCGACCTTTTGCGGGAGGCACAGGATTTTATTCTGTTGTGCATTTTATGTTCCTCGCGTCTTTAACGTACCAATAAAAAAACCCCCGGACCTTTCGGTGCGGGGGTTCTCTTGAGATTAAGGCTTGATTTCTATGCCTTTCTTCGTCCAAGTGCAGCCCCGCACGGTGGGATAATAATCACCACCAC
Source organism: Yersinia sp. Marseille-Q3913 (assembly GCF_963892745.1). Lineage (NCBI taxonomy): Bacteria > Pseudomonadati > Pseudomonadota > Gammaproteobacteria > Enterobacterales > Yersiniaceae > Yersinia > Yersinia sp. Marseille-Q3913. The sequence continues at coordinate 44,743 of NZ_CAWQAF010000020.1, forward strand.
GCTAATTAGGACTAGGTTAATCACTTGGACAATCGCTTTCATAATTAGGTTGTTCATCTGTCTAGTGTCGAACGAATACCTACAGAGTTATCACAGTTATTGGTTATCTGACAATATTTATTTAAATTATTATTTTGTGAGTCTGCACACGAAACGTCACAAACGTATTATTTATCAACCAGTAAAACCCACATCGGCATACTGGTCTTTTTTTGCGGGCCAAGCCGCAATTTTTAATTTTAGTGCAGCCGTTACACCGAAACTTCTCGCGACATTTCGCAAACCCACCATTTTCCTGCGCACAGAAAAAATCCCCGAGGCACTATCTTGCTGGCAACAATTACAGCAAAGGAGTGCATTATGTCACTGGCAACCATTCACACTCGCGCCACGCTGGGCATTCAGGCTCCCAATGTCACGGTAGAAGTCCATATCAGCAATGGACTACCTGGATTAGTCTTGGTCGGCTTACCGGAAACCACGGTAAAAGAGGCACGAGATAGGGTTCGAAGCGCATTAATCAACAGCGGTTTTAACTTTCCCGCGAAGCGGATCACTGTCAGTCTGGCACCGGCAGACTTACCCAAAGAAGGTGGTCGTTATGATCTGCCTATCGCATTAGCGATACTGGCGGCGTCAGAACAGATTCCTACAGATAAATTAGCGCACTATGAGTTCTTAGGTGAGCTTGCCCTGTCAGGAGCGCTAAGGCGGGTTAGCGGCGCAATTCCGGCAGCACTCGCCAGTCGTGAAGCCCAGCGGCAGTTAATCCTCCCGACCGCCAACCATCTTGAGATAGGTTTGATCCCGCAAGGTAACAGCTGGGTTGCTGAGCACTTATTGGCGGTGTGTGGTTTTTTGCAGGGTGAAAACAGCCTCGCTCAGGGTCAACCCCTTGAGTCGGCTCCATCCTGGGATAGCAACCTCGACCTGCAAGATATCATCGGCCAATCACAGGCTAAGCGCGCTTTGGAGATAGCCGCAGCTGGCGGCCATAACCTACTGCTACTTGGGCCACCGGGGACCGGTAAAACTATGCTGGCCAATCGGCTGACCGGATTACTGCCGCCACTCACCAATCAAGAAGCGCTGGAGGCTGCCGCTATCAACGGCCTGCTGCACAGTAACGAACTACCCGCCCAGTGGCGTCACCGCGCTTTTCGCGCCCCCCATCATAGCGCATCCATGGCGGCACTGATTGGCGGCGGCTCCATTCCACGTCCGGGTGAGGTATCGCTGGCCCACAATGGGGTGCTGTTTCTGGACGAGCTGCCAGAATTTGAGCGGCGGGTACTGGACTCACTACGTGAGCCGCTGGAGTCAGGCGAGATTATTATTTCCCGCGCAGCAGCCAAAGTATGCTTTCCCGCGAAAGTGCAACTGATAGCCGCGATGAATCCCAGCCCCAGCGGCCATTATCAGGGCATCCATAACCGAACGCCGCCACAGCAAATTTTGCGCTATCTGGCAAAACTGTCTGGCCCGTTTCTGGATAGATTTGATCTCTCGATTGAAGTCCCATTGCTCCCCGCAGGTATGCTCGGGGCACAGAAAAATCAGGGGGAGAGTAGCGAAACAGTTAGGCTGCGAGTATTACAGGCGAGGCAAAGGCAATTAGATAGGGCTGGAAAGATAAATACCCAACTGAGCAGCCAGGAAGTTGCTGAACATTGCTATTTAGCACCAGAGAACGCCGCCTTTCTGGAACAGGTTCTTTTGACATTGGGGTTGTCGGTGCGCGCCTGGCACCATATTTTGAAAGTCGCACGCACCATCGCCGATCTGTCTAAGGAAAATAGCATCCAAAAAAGTCATCTTTCAGAAGCGCTAAGTTATCGTTGTATGGACCGATTGCTGTTGCAGCTGCATAAGAGCCTAATGTGAATAGGGAGCAGAAGCCCCCTATTATCCATCACCGCACTTATACCACTGTGGCTTCAAGGACGAAGGGTAAGAGGGTATTAGTCGTCGTTATCGGTATAGTCTTCCACCGCATCCATCTGCGGCTTACCGCCTGACAACGTATGGAAGCGTTTAGGACGACGAGTCCGGGTCACATATTTTGACCAGACTTTTTCCTCGGCACTGATCGGTTCACGTTCGCCGCGACATACAGCCACAAACTGCTGTTCTTCTTCCGTTGCAGGCTCGCGCTTGCCAAGGTCGAGTTCGTTAAAGGCGTAACCATGGCGCTCTAGCAATTGCGCCTCTTTAATGGTGAAATCGCCGTGACGCGAGAATCCGCGAGGATAATGTTTATTATCAAAAAAACGATTGGTCGTGATGAAGCTATCCGCCATCTGACACGCTCCTAATTCTCTCATGGTCGTGCTGTTTATGGCGCGGAGTATTAGATAGGCTTGACATCGTGTAAAACAAAACATTTAAATCTTAACGATAAAAAAAATTGGAGATAGGTGTGGATACTGAATTACTGAAAACCTTTTTGGAAGTCAGTAGAACTCGCCACTTTGGTCGCGCTGCTGAATCTTTGTACTTAACGCAGTCAGCGGTAAGTTTTCGTATCCGTCAGTTGGAAAATCAATTAGGTGCAAATTTATTCACTCGCCATCGCAATAATATTCGTCTAACACCAGCAGGTGAGCGGTTGGTTCCCTATGCTGAAACACTGATGAGCACCTGGCAACTGGCTAAAAAAGAAGTTGCACACTCGCTACAACATACTGAATTGTCTATTGGTGCAACCGCTTCGCTTTGGGAGGCTTACCTCACTTCCTGGTTGCAACAGTTGTACCAACAGCGAGGCTCATTGCGCCTTGAGGCACGTATTGCCCTTCGGCAATCGCTAGTGAAACAGTTGCACGAACGGCAACTGGATTTGCTGATAACCACCGAACCGCCGAAAATGGACGAGTTAGCCAGCCAGCTTTTAGGACACTTCTCGCTGCGGCTTTTTTCGTCTATAGCCATTGATTTATCAAAAGAAAATGATGTCGAAAATGAGCATGAAAATGCAAATGAAGCGCCCTATATCAAACTCGAGTGGGGAGCTGATTTTCAGTTGCAAGAGAATCGACTGCTCAACAGTGAGCAGTCGCCGGTATTAACCACCACCTCAGCCCATTTAACCCGGCAGCTATTGGAAACCACCGGGGGTTGTGCATTTCTGCCGGAACATTGGCAAAAAGAGTACCCTCAATTGGTACTTAATGCTGATATACCCGCAATTGTACGGCCACTGTATGCCGTTTGGCTGCAAAACAGTGACCAGCAACCCTTGATCCGACAACTATTAAAAACCCCTATGAATAACGCCACTCAGAGCGCTATACAGGATTAAGTGGCGGTGACTTAGGGCGAGCTCGGCGATTCAAATAAAAGGCACTCATCATCTTCTGAATCGCAATAAAGCTAAATAGCAAGATTCCGATGACAATCTTGGTCCACCATGAGCTGAGCGTACCATCGAAAGTGATGTAACTCTGTATCAGCCCCTGAATCAACACTCCAAACAGGGTGCCGAAGACAGTTCCGATCCCTCCCGTGAGTAATGTGCCGCCGATAACGACTGCAGCAATAGCATCTAACTCGACACCACTGGCCGCCAAGGCATAACCTGCAGAAGTGTAGAGCGAGAAAACAATGCCCGACAATGCTGCGAGTGTGCTCGATAGCATGTAGATTTTAATGGTGGTTTTTCTGACGGGAACGCCCATCAGCGCAGCGGAAACACTGTTACCCCCTATCGCATAGACGTTATGGCCAAAACGGGTACGGTGGGCCAGCAAGACCCCAAATACCACCACCATTAGCATGATGAAGGCGAGTAATGTAAATCGCCCCCCTCCGGGGACTTTCCAGGCATAGTTCGCCAGCGTGGCATAGATCGGGTGATTAATGGGAATAGACTCTTCAGACACGATAAAACTCATGCCTCGCACAAAGAACATCCCCGCCAAAGTGATGATGAATGCCGGAAGTTTCAGGGAGTCGATAATCCATCCCATCAATGCACCAAACATCGCCCCCATAAATAAGACTATGGCGAAGGCATACACCGGATGAATACCATAAGTCCCGATTAACTTTGCCAACAGCACGCCGGTAAAAGCAATGACTGAACCAACGGATAAATCGATCCCACCCGATAAAATAACGAAGGTCATACCCACGGCAACAATGCCCAGAAAGGCATTATCCGTCAGTAAATCACACCATACGCGGGTGGATGAAAAGCTGGGAAACTGGCTGAGACAAAAAGCATATCCCAGAATAAAAACGGCAATAGTAATCAGCAAAGGAATATTACGCTTTAACATTACTTTTGCCTCCGGAAGATATGGCTAAATGAGATCATTGGTGACTGCACCACCAAGACAGCTAAGACCACAATGGCTTTAAGCACTAAGTTAAATTCCGGCTGATAACCGGAGAGTAAGATCCCAGTATTCATCCCCTGAATAATCAAAGCGCCGATCACCGAGAGCAGAAGGTTAAAACGCCCTCCCATCAAGGAAGCGCCACCAATAACTACCGCCAGAATTGCATCCAACTCCAGCCATAAACCAGCATTGTTCGCATCTGCACCACGGATATCTGCGGTCACGATAATGCCCGCAACGGCGGCACAGACACCACAGATCACATACACCGCAATGAGCACCAACCGAGTACTCACCCCCGCATTCCGCGCTGAACGTAAGTTAATGCCCACTGACTCAATAAATAGCCCCAGTGCTGTTTTGCGGGTCAATAGCCACACAATAATCAGCATACTCAATGCGATGACCACGGACATCGGCAAGTACATCAACGTACTGCTGCCTAACTTCGCCAAACCACCACTATCAAAAGTAACAATTTGCCCTTCTGTAATCAGTTGGGCGATGCCGCGTCCGGCCACCATTAACATCAAGGTGGCAACAATGGGTTGAATTTGTAATACCGCCACCAAGAAGCCGTTCCATAATCCGCATAACGCGCCAACTGCCAGCGCGGCGGCTAATACGGTCGGTAAAGGATGCCCCGCACTGGTTAATGTCGCTGCTGTCGCCCCAGCAATCGCCATCACCGCCCCGACAGATAGATCTATGCCGCCAGTGGCAATCACTAATGTCATTCCCAGAGCCAATAAGGCAACAGGCGCGCCTCGATTCAAGATATCAATGACACTGCCAAACAGTCGCCCATCCTGAATGTGGATCGAGAAAAAGTGTGGAGCGACCAAACTATCAATTAATAAAATGACCGCCAGAGCGCCAAATTGAGTGGCACCTTTCGGTAAGACCCAGTTAACTTTGCGCGGTCGTTGCGGCATCGATAGGCTCCTATTTACCATGAGGTAACTCCTTATTACACCGCAATCGCCTGCATAATGGCAGGAACGGAAATCTCACTGTGCTCAAGCTGAGCAATATGCCGGCGGTCACGCAGCACAATGACGCGATCGGCATATCCCGCTAACTCTTCTAACTCGGATGAGATAATTAACAGTGCCAACCCTTCGTCACACAGCTTCTCAATCAGTCGAATAATCTCAGCATGTGCCCCTACATCAATTCCGCGCGTTGGCTCATCCAAAATTAAAAATCGCGGTTTTGTGGCGAGCCAACGGGCTAATAACACCTTTTGCTGGTTGCCGCCGGAGAGATATTGAATTTGTTGCTCGGGGCCAGGGGTGCGAATACCCAACTGCTGAATGAACTCCTCAGCGATTTGAGTTTGTTCACGCATTGAGATGGGCCGCAACCAGCCCCGTTGAGCCTGTAAAGCCAGAATAATATTTTCCCGAACCGTTGCCGCACCAATAATGCCATCCGTTTTGCGATCTTCCGGACAATAGCCAAAACCGAACTTTGATGCTTTACGGGGGGTTCTGATTTTGACCGGCTTGCCCTGAATTTTAGCTTCGCCGGTATCCGGTGTGGTGACACCGAAAATTAGCTGTGCAGTTTCGGTGCGTCCTGAGCCTAATAGCCCCGCCAGGCCAACAATTTCACCGGGGGAAACCGATAAATCAAAACTTTCAACCACACCCCGTCGGCCATAGTTTTTAAACTCAACCAATGGGTTACTTGCCACAATATTATGTTCACCACGTTTCAGTAATTGCTCATCAAAACTGTGGCCTAGCATCATCTGTACCAACTCAATGCGGGGAAGTTCTGCGGCAGTTTTCGTGCCGACGAGTTTGCCATTACGAAAAACGGTGATGCGATCACTGATCCGATAGACCTGATCGAGGAAATGGGTCACGAATACCATGCCGATGCCTTGGTCTCGTAACTGACGTAAAATATCCAGTAGCATACTGACTTCTTTGGCGTCCAGACTGGCAGTCGGTTCATCCAAAATCAGAACTTTTGCAGAGAGATCAACTGCGCGGGCAATCGCGACAATTTGTTGTATCGCAATAGAAAAATTCGCTAAAGGTTGCTGCACATCTAATGCTAAACCATAACCGGTCAGTAGCTTTTCCGCCTGCAAATTCATCGTCCGGTGATCAATCATTCCCCAGCGTAATGGCTCCCGGCCAATAAAGAGATTAGCCGCAACCGATATGTTGGGCAGTAAGTTAACTTCTTGATAAACAGTACCAATCCCCATTTTTTGAGCATCAGCCGTATCAATTGGACAAATGGCCTTACCGTCCAAATAAACCTCACCGGCGCTGCGCTTATAGACCCCGGTTAATGCTTTGATTAATGTCGATTTCCCTGCACCATTCTCCCCCAACAAAGCGACGACTTCTCCGCGATGCAGAGAAAAATCGACAGAGTCCAATGCCTTAACACCTGGAAATTCAACCGACAAGCCGCGGACTTCTAGCAGTGTTTCCATCAGATGTACCTATGCTCAAAAACGATTATTGCCCAAATACAGGTGACGAAAGTAGGCGGAGCAAGCTCCGCCTTTGAATCAATAACCTAGGCTTTTCTTAGATTCATACTCCTGTTTGGCCGTGTCAGGCTGTAACAGGCGAGATTCTGTCTGGATAAATTTAGGCGGTTGAGTCCCGTCTTTCTTCAGTGCGATTAATGCGTCGAAAGCCGGACCCGCCATATTTGGCGTTAACTCGACGGTAGCGTTTGCTTCGCCGCTACTCATTGCTTTAAAGATGTCAGGTACACCGTCGATAGAGACGATTTTGATTTCTGTACCGGGTTTCAGGCCCGCTTCTTTAATGGCTTGAATGGCACCAATCGCCATGTCATCGTTATGCGCATAAACAGCGCAGATATTCTTGCCGTTTTGCTCAGCCTTAATGAAGCTCTCCATCACTTCTTTACCCTTACTGCGCGTGAAATCCCCGGATTGAGAGCGGATAATTTTCACGTTAGGTGCCGAAGCTATCCCATCAGCGAAACCTTTTTTACGATTAATCGCTACACTGGAACCCACGGTGCCTTGCAGTTCAACGACATTACAAGGCTTGCCTGCCACGTCTTTCAGGAGCCACTCACCCGCAACCTTTCCTTCATAAACGCTATCTGAAGCTACGGCTGCTGTGTATAAAGAAGGGTCATTTACTTCAATCATACGGTCGAGCAGGAACACCGGGATTTTGGCTTCTTTCGCTTCCTGTAATACTGGTGTCCAGCCCGTTGCAACCACTGGTGCAATGAAAATGGCATCAACACCCTGAGCGATAAAGGATCTTACTGCTTTTATTTGGTTTTCTTGCTTTTGTTGAGCATCCGCTATTTTTAATGTTATCCCGCGTTTTTCTGCTTCTTGTTTAGAAACCTTAGTTTCCGCAGAGCGCCAACCGGACTCTGAACCTATTTGAGAAAAACCCACGACTAACGGAGCCGCTTGGACTGCACTACACATTGCCGCTGTTACAGCTGCTGCTAACAGTAAACGCCTGTACATATTTATCTCCTCACTTGCCATCGTCGAGCCGTTGATTCATTACCATTCCGCAGAACAGTTCAGATAATCATTCAGGATATTAACTGTCCTGAAGTTCGGCCAATTTGCAGATAATGTCGTTCGAAAAACAGGTAATGTTTTTTAAGGTGAGCTTCCCGATAGCTAAAATGTTAATTAGTTTTAGTACATTTTGTAAAAGTAATAATGAGCAACGTCACACCACAGAATAACAATCGTTTTGTACATAAATTCAGCTAAATAGGTATATATTGGGAACGTTACCTTTTTAAATTTTGTGGTGGCTAAAGAAGAAATAGGATCAATAAAAGGAGTGTTCACACAAAAGATATTGCTGGCTTAATCACGGCAATTGGGGGATATAAAATAAAAAATAGAAGAATAGCAGCCATCACAGCAGTGAAAAGAAGGAGTAAAAATAGTGTGGGAGCATTACTCGTAGACGAAACAACAGTTTTGGTGCCTGCGTAGAAATTAGTGTCACTAGCTGATTTCGACTGTTTGATTAAGCATCAGAAACAGGTGTGATTATGGACGAAAAGATTGAAGATTCATGTTTCTGAGCATTAATTTGGAACAACTGACAGGCGATGAGTCGCTTTATAATCAAGTTGAAGATTATTTCAGTAGTTATCTAGCTAGAACATGAAGTCATGGCGATGGCCAAATACCGTACATAGGCTTTGATTTTTGGACATAAAAAAACCCCTCGCTCTCGCGAAGGGTTATTTATATGGCAGGGGCGGAGAGACTCGAACTCGCGACACCCGGTTTTGGAGACCGGTGCTCTACCAACTGAGCTACGCCCCTAAATTACGCTTAACATTATGCCTGCTAATATAAGCAGGCATAATTTAAATAAGTGGCGGAACGGACGGGGCTCGAACCCGCGACCCCCTGCGTGACAGGCAG
>NZ_CAWQAF010000021.1:0-52961 GCF_963892745.1 Yersinia sp. Marseille-Q3913
TTATAGGGAGTTCCTGACAGGCTGCAACCCCTAATGTGAAAAAACTTTTCAACCGCTGTTTCTTTGGTCAAAACGCCGTTAAATTGGTAGTTTTTGCAGCGTTTGGAAGCCATAACCCTGCAACACGGGCAATAAAGCGTCAGTGTCCGTGTTCAGCGCCATGCAATACGCCATGTTCTCATCTTGAGAAGAAACCACATTTTCCTGAGAAGAGATAAGCCAGGCGGTTCGGCGAGCAATAGCAGCACCGGAATCGACCATGCGCGTACCTTCCGGCAATACTTGCGCTAACTCTTCAGCTAATAGAGGGAAATGCGTGCAACCTAATACAATGGTGTCTGGTGGTTCGCGCATTGCCAGCCATGGATGAAGGATTTTCTTTAATGCTTCGACAGGAACGACGCCACCGTGCAGTTTGCTTTCTGCCAGCTCCACCAGCTCAGATGAACCCAATAGCTCAATTTTGCAATCAGTGGCAAAGCGCGCAATGAGATCCAGTGTATAGGAGGCATGAACTGTGCCACGGGTCGCCAGTAAGCCAACAACACCATTGCGGGTGAGCCGCACTGCAGGTTTGATAGCGGGAACCACACCCACGACGGGGAATGCGAAGCGCTCGCGTAGAGCAGGCAGGGAGACAGTGCTGGCGGTGTTGCACGCAATAACTACAATCGCCAGTGGGTGGCGCTGCTGTACGGCGGTGACAATTTCCAAGACGCGTTCAACAATGAATTCGCCGGATTTCTCCCCATAAGGGAAGGCAACATTGTCGAATGCATATATATAGTGGAGATCCGGCAACAGCTGCCGAATCTCTTGATAGACAGATAGCCCGCCAACACCTGAGTCAAAAATCAGCGCTGTCGGGCGAGGAGCAGTATCAGCCTTAGAAGTTATAGCTTCCTGTGAGGTAATACTCTCGTCCAGCGGTTTTATAGCCATAAGCCGTTTCGTAATCTTTATCAAACAGGTTAGCAATTCTACCACGAACTGTTAGATGAGAAGTAACGGGATAAGCAATCGAAGCGTCTACAGTGCTGTAACTCGGTAATTCGCGCTGAGTCGCACTATAAAGAGAGGTGTTATTGTCATAGCGCTTGCCGTAATACTGGTAAGACACATCCATATCAAAATTGAACATTGCCCAATCCAATTGATACTTGGCCTGATGTTTAGAGCGGCGGGCTAGGACTTCGTTATTGAGATCATTACGCGGGTCAATATATTGCAATGTCACCTGGTGGGTGAAGATGCCAGTATCAAAGTTTCCGGTCCACTCCACACCTTTTATCGTCGCGGAGTTAACGTTGTAATATTGCCCAATATAGGTCACTGGATCTGAGTCGTAGTCGATCAGGTTTTCAATTTTGTTGTGATAAGCAGACAAACGCCAGTCAAGCGGCCCGGTCACCCCTTCTAGCCCGGCCTCCAATTGGTGGGACTCCTCCGGCTTAAGGTTAGGGTTTGACTCAATCCGAGGACTGAAGCGCTGTGCGCCGTACTGTTGGCCCAACGACGGAGCCAGGAAGCCCGTACCGTAAGATAAAGTCACGCGGTAGTCAGGAACGAATTCCCAGCCCGCGGCAGTTTGCCATGTCTCATGCCAGCCAAATTGCTCATCTTTATCGGCACGGCCCGAAGCTTCTAATGTCACGCTGTCGAATTTCTGCTGCCCACTCAGATATAAACCGGTGTTATCCCGCTTATAACTATCAGAAATCGTGGTATTGGATGAGGTCAAACGCTGCTGCTGCCAGTCAAGCCCTGCGCTTAGCGTCGCACTTTCGAAGCTATAAGTGTTGCCCCATTGCAGATTTCGCTGTTCCATATCGTCCAGCGTGGTCGCCACCCCATAGCGGCCATATTGGCTGCTGTAGTTATAATCTTTATATTTCTGGTAGCTGGCAATTAATTGGGAAGAGTAAGCGCCCGCAGCATAACGCAGACCGGTATCATAAGTGTGGTTATATAGCCGCTCTTTATCGCCACTGTATTCAGGGAGGTAAGGTGGGCTACCGACATCGTAATCCGTGCTATTGGTATACCCATAACCTCGGACAAAACCGGAAAACGCCTGGTTGAACTGATGATCTAGCCCTGCCCAGAAGTTTTTATTGCGAAAGCCGTCTCGATCGCTATCTACCGAGTAACTTGAGCCAGGTTTGATATTGAAGCCGTTAGTGGTTTGATACCCTCCCGCTACCGTCGCCAAGGTGTCACCAAAGCGCTGACGGACACTGCCATCATATTGCTGGTAGCCTTTAGAACCGACGCCAGCATTAATCTGTGCGCCTTCTTTATCTGATTGCGTAATCACGTTAATGACACCGCCAATCGCACCTGAGCCATACACCGCCGAGCGCGGTCCACGGATATATTCAACTCGCTGCACTAAGGAGATCGGTATTTGATTGAAGTCGACACTGTTGACGATACCGGTGCGCGCAAGGGGAATACCATCAACCAGTATCAGTACATGCCGGGCTTCGGTGCCACGGATATACATAGAAGAGCCTTGCCCTAAACCACCAAATTGCGAGATATCCACACCCGGCAACCGGCGCATCACTTCATTGAGGCTTTTGGCCTGCCAACGATCGATATCATCCCGAGTCACGACATCAGTGGGGGCCAATACGGTGGAAACTGGCTGTTTAAAACGGCTGGCAGTCACCACCATTTCGTCATTATTACCGGTGGTGTTGCCCTGCGCCCAGCCAGAAAATGCCGTCACAGAGAGTGCTGTGAGCAGCGTATATTTTTTAATTGTCATAAAGCATCCAAACTCAATTGGCGGATGCCGCAGTGCCATGGCCGGTAGTACGCGACGACCACGAATATTGCGACGTAATACCGGCAGGTCTTCGGGCTTGGGATCTCTGAGAACAGAGCTGGCGATGACTTCCCATCCTTGCGGACAGTGTCTGGTTGAAACCTATCGCCGTAACTTCCCCTTACCGCTGCGCGTCAGCTCCGGATTTACACCGGATTCCCTTTTAACTCGTAGGTGTTTAAGTACCGCATGAGGCCGGACCGCAATGTTACGATTAAGTAAAATAGATGTCTAGACTTCCATTCTTGTAACGAGGAATAAACACGACAAAACTGGACATCAGGGCCACTTTCCCTACAATCCGCAGGAATAACCCTCTTTTTATGTCCAAACGAGAAGAAACATGACTCCCAACATCCTGCCGACTGACGGCTATGATCACCAATTGGCGGAAAAATCTGCCCGTCTTCAGGAAATGATGTTGCCGTTTCAGGCCCCCGCTCCAGAGATATTCCGTTCTCCCGCCGAGCATTACCGTATGCGGGCGGAGTTCCGCGTTTGGCACGATGATGACGACCTCTACCACATCATGTTTGACCAACAGACCAAGCAGCGCATTCGGGTCGAGCAGTTCCCGGTCGCCAGTCTGTTAATCAATCGTCTGATGAGCGCCCTGATGACCGCCATTCGGGCCGAGCCCATCTTGCGCCGTAAGCTATTTCAGATTGATTACTTATCGACTCTGAGCGGTAAGCTGATCGCCTCTTTACTGTATCACCGCCAATTAGATGAAGAGTGGCAGCAAAAGGCGCTGGAGTTGCGGGATCAACTGCGCGAGCAGGGTTTTGATCTGCAACTAATTGGGCGGGCTGCAAAAACCAAAATCATGTTGGATCACGACTATATTGATGAAGTGTTGCCAGTCGCCGGCCGTGAGATGATTTATCGCCAGGTTGAGAATAGCTTCACCCAGCCGAATGCTGCGGTGAATATTCATATGTTGGAGTGGGCAATCGATGTCACTCAACATGCGGGTGGGGATTTACTGGAGTTGTACTGCGGTAATGGCAACTTCTCGTTGGCGTTGGCACGTAATTTTGACCGGGTGCTGGCGACTGAAATCGCCAAACCCTCAGTGGCGGCGGCGCAATATAATATTGCAGCGAATAATATCGATAATGTGCAGATCATTCGTATGTCAGCGGAAGAGTTCACTCAGGCCATGCAAGGTGCCCGTGAGTTTAATCGCCTGAAAGGTATTGATTTGAAGAGCTATAATTGCGAGACAATTTTTGTCGATCCACCACGTAGCGGGCTGGATGATGAAACCGTCAAATTGGTGCAAGCTTATCCGCGCATCCTCTATATCTCCTGTAACCCAGAGACGCTGTGCGCCAATCTGGAACAGTTGCAGCACACCCATAAAATCAGCCGGTTAGCACTCTTTGATCAATTCCCTTATACCCATCATATGGAGTGTGGGGTCTGGTTGGAAAAGCGGGAGTAACGAGTCACTTGGAGGCTCGAGCCGCGCCGTCCTGGCGCGGACGCTTTACTCTTCCGTCTGTCCTCACCGCTCCAGATCGAGTCATCGCCGCTAGAAAGCTACTGCGGCTGCTGGCTATCGCTATTATCCGACTCAAGTTCCGTGTTCGCCTGCGCCGATTTACGCGCTTTTAGCTTAAACAAGATCCAGAACACCAGCGCCACACTGAGAATAGAGGGGACGAAGTTGGAGCCAATCGCCGGATGCTCGACCCGCACAATGGCGCTGTACACTAAAATGCCCAGCAAGAAGCAGGCCGCAGCCAGCACTGGCAACCCCTGTGGCATGGCAAAATTGAGGTAGCGCTGATGCAAGCAATAAACCGCCAATATTAACGTCAGCAGCGGAAAGATTGAAAACGGGACAAGCGCGCTAAATAGCGTATTAAATGAACCATTTATAGCCAAACCAGTGATCAACGCCAGCAGCAGAGTGCCAGTTTCACGGCGAGGCTGTTTCTCATGGTGAGATTGCTTTTCAAGGTAAGATTGTTTCTCTGAGTTAGATTGTTCCATCATTTTCCTTTCCTTATTAAGTGCGGGATACGGCGAGCTTCTCCTGCTCGCGGCGATACCAATAATAAGCGCCTTTGGAGATCATCCGCAGTTGTAGCACCAAGCGTTCTTCTAACTGTCGCCGTTGTTCACTGTCCACGTCCAGCGCTTCTGCACCCGCACTGAAGACAATTGTGACCATGGCCTCAGCTTGAGCTTCGGTGAAGCTGCGCGGCATGTGATTTTCCAGTTCGAGATAATCGGCCAACTCGGCAATAAAATGCTGAATTTCACGGGCAACGGCGGCACGGAAAGCAGCAGATGTGCCGGAACGCTCCCGCAGCAATAAGCGGAAAGCATTGGGGTTATTGCCGATAAATTCCATAAATGTAGAAACTGACGTGCGGATAACACTGCCACCCTTGGCAATCCGCTGACGTGCCTGACGCATCAGTTGGCGTAACATCAGGCCGCTTTCATCGACCATTGTCAGGCCAAGCTCGTCGACATCACGGAAATGCCGGTAAAAAGAAGTCGGTGCGATGCCAGCTTCGCGGGAGACTTCCCGCAAACTCAGGCTAGCAAAACTCCGCTCAGCACTCAGTTGGCTGAACGCCGCTTCGATAAGGGAACGACGAGTCCGCTCTTTTTGTTGTGCTCTGACGCCCATAATCGTGCCCAAGGGATATCCAAATTCTCAATCTAAGACATATAGTCAGCAATATACCAAACTTTATAGTAACAACCGTTATACAAACGTATCATCCCAATACGGAATTGCCGCTTTACAGCAGCCTATCACGGTGATTTACCCATTGCTGATTGGGTTATGCATGGGATGATGTTAATATATCGTTGTAATTTTGTATAATAATAGGTCTCTCCTACATGCAACAGCACTTCCATTTTGATGCCATTGTTATTGGCTCGGGTCCTGGCGGTGAAGGTGCCGCTATGGGGTTGGTCAAGCAAGGCGCACGCGTTGCCGTGATTGAACGGTACAATAATGTGGGCGGCGGATGTACCCATTGGGGCACTATCCCATCCAAAGCTTTACGCCACGCCGTTAGCCGTATTATTGAATTCAACCAAAACCCACTCTACAGCGACAATGCCCGAACCATCAGCTCCTCTTTCGCTGATATTTTAAGCCATGCGGATCGCGTGATTAACCAGCAAACCCGCATGCGTCAAGGCTTTTACGATCGCAACCACTGCCAGATGTTCTCCGGCGATGCTAGCTTCATCGATGGCAATACCATCAATGTACGTTATGCCGACGGCACCAACGATACACTGCGCGCCGATAACATCGTCATTGCGACCGGTTCACGCCCTTATCGCCCAGCAAACGTTGATTTTACCCACGAACGCATTTACGACAGTGATACCATTTTGCAGCTCAGCCATGAGCCACAACACGTCATTATCTATGGCGCGGGGGTGATTGGCTGCGAATATGCGTCGATCTTCCGTGGTTTGAGTGTCAAAGTGGATTTGATTAATACCCGCGACCGCCTGCTGGCCTTCCTTGATCAGGAGATGTCAGATGCCCTCTCCTACCACTTCTGGAATAACGGCGTGGTTATCCGCCACAACGAAGAGTTTGAACAGATTGAAGGGACGGTTGATGGGGTTATCGTTCATTTGAAATCAGGCAAAAAAGTGAAGGCGGACTGCTTGTTGTACGCCAATGGCCGCACCGGGAATACCAGTGGGTTAGGGCTGGAAAAGATTGGTTTGGAAGCAGACAGCCGTGGCCTGCTGAAGGTCAACAGCATGTATCAGACCGCGCTATCCCATGTGTACGCCGTCGGTGATGTGATTGGTTATCCGAGTCTGGCCTCTGCGGCTTATGATCAAGGGCGGATTGCGGCACAAGCGATGATCAAAGGTGAAGCCAATGTTCACTTGATCGAAGATATCCCAACCGGCATTTACACCATTCCAGAGATCAGTTCTGTGGGTAAAACCGAGCAAGATTTGACCGCGATGAAAGTACCTTACGAGGTCGGTCGCGCGCAGTTTAAGCACCTGGCGCGCGCCCAGATTGTCGGGATGAATACCGGCAGCTTGAAAATCCTGTTCCATCGGGAAACCAAGCAGATCCTCGGCATTCATTGCTTTGGTGAACGCGCGGCTGAGATTATCCACATCGGGCAGGCGATCATGGAGCAAAAAGGCGAAGGTAATACTATCGAATATTTCGTTAATACTACCTTCAACTACCCAACGATGGCCGAAGCTTATCGTGTGGCAGCGCTCAATGGGTTAAACCGCCTGTTCTAACTTTTCGCTTATCACTTCTGGGCTCATGCGCGGTTGCATGTGCTCACGAATCGCCTCGGCAAGTTGCTCATAGCGGCCACGCAATGGGGAGCCGGGGCGGTAGACCAAAGCAATGGTGCGCTTAGGTACTGGCTTGTAGCACTCCAGATAGCATACACCGTCGCGCTCTCTTTCATTCGGCACCGCCAGTGAAGGCAATAGCGTGATGCCGCTGCCTGCGGCGACCATATTGCGCAAGGTTTCTAAACTGGTGGCACGGAAATGGGTGTCCTCTTCAGCTCCCGCCTGGAAGCAAAAACCCATCGCCTGATCACGTAAGCAGTGACCATCTTCCAGCATTAGCAACTTCTCACCAGCCAGTTCATGCATCTGCACCCGATCACGCCCTGCCCACGGATGATCGGCGTAAATCGCCAGTTGCATCGGTTCGTCAAACAGCGGAACCTCAATAAACGCCTCGGTCTCTTTGACCAGCGCCAAGATAGCACAATCGAGCTTGCCACTGTCTAACTGAGCCAGCAGGTTTTGGGTCTGCGCTTCATGCAGATACATTTCCAGTTTTGGGAATGTTTGATGCAGCGTAGGAATGATTTGCGGCAGCAGATAAGGCCCGACTGTAGGGATCAGCCCAATATGCAGCGGGCCAGACATACTCTCCCCCTGCAAACTGGCCATCTCTTTCAGGACTTTTACTTCCCGTAGCACCGTTCGGGCCTGCTCCACCAGCAACAATCCGGCCTGCGTAAACAGGACTTTACGGCTGGTGCGCTCTAACAGCATAACGCCTAGCTCATCTTCCAGTTTACGGATCTGGCCGCTTAACGTGGGTTGGCTGACATGACAAGAGTCGGCAGCACGCCGAAAATGCCTGAATTCAGCCAGCGCCACCAGGTATTCTAGATCTCGAATATTCATCGATGCTCCTCTTTATGATAGTCATTGACGATAGATAAGATAGCAATCAGTGATTAGAACTATCAAGTGATAAAATGAATAATGTGTTCCAACGAAAAAAGAGCTAGAAAAATTCAAATCTTTTATTTTCCAATTAAGGAGTTACCGATGTTCGCTAGCCAAGAAGGTAAAAAAATCCCACAGGTGACTTTCCATACCCGTCAGGGCGACCAGTGGATTGATGTCACCACCGACGAGTTATTCAACAACAAAACCGTTATCGTATTTTCACTGCCGGGCGCGTTTACCCCGACCTGCTCTTCCAGCCATCTGCCACGTTATAACGAGCTGGCCGGTGTGTTTAAACAGCATGGTGTTGATAGCATTCTCTGTGTGTCTGTCAATGACACTTTCGTGATGAATGCCTGGAAAGCGGATCAGAGCGCTGAAAACATTACCTTTATTCCAGATGGCAACGGTGAATTCACCAAAGGCATGAATATGCTGGTTGAGAAAGCCGATCTGGGCTTCGGACCACGTTCATGGCGCTACTCCATGCTGGTACGTAACGGCGTAGTTGAGAAAATGTTTGTTGAGCCAAACAAGCCGGGCGACCCGTTTGAAGTCTCTGATGCCGACACCATGCTGAAATATCTGGCCCCTGATTTTAAAGTGCAGGAGTCTGTTTCTGTCTTTACCAAACCGGGCTGCCCGTTTTGCGCCAAAGCAAAACAGATGCTGCAAGAGCGTGGCATTCAATACGAAGAGATCGTGCTGGGCAAAGACGCCACCACTGTTAGTCTGCGAGCCGTCACGGGCCGTGGGACTGTGCCGCAAGTCTTTATTGGCGGGCGTCACATCGGTGGCAGTGATGATTTAGAGAATTATCTGTCTGCCTAATGACATCAATAAAAATGAAGATAAAGTGAAGTAATTTGGTAGGCTCCGGCCTACCCTTTTTTTCTGTTCTTGCTGTTCTTCCTGCTAGGAGTAGACATGAAAACCTTAAACGTTGATGTCGCCGTGATCGGCGGCGGCACTGCCGGGCTTGGCGCTTATCGCGCTGCCAAACTATCGACCCCAAGTGTGGTGATGATTGAAGGTGGCGAGTATGGCACCACCTGTGCACGCGTCGGTTGCATGCCATCCAAACTACTGATTGCGGCGGCTGACGCCGTGCATCACATTGAACAAGCCCCCGGATTCGGGATTCATCCGCAAGGCGAAACCCTGATTAATGGTCGTGAAGTGATGGATCGCGTTAAACGTGAGCGCGACCGTTTTGTTGGCTTCGTTCTGGAAGGTGTCGATAACATTCCGGCGGCGGATAAAATTCAGGGCTATGCTCGCTTTATTGATGATAATACTCTGCAAGTTGATGATCACACACGTATTGTCGCGCAACGTATCGTGATTGCCACTGGCTCACGCCCTACCTGGCCTGCGGCCTGGAATGCATTAGGTGATCGGCTGATCGTCAATGATGACGTGTTTAACTGGGATGATTTACCAAAATCAGTTGCCGTTTTCGGCCCCGGCGTTATCGGGCTGGAGTTGGGTCAGGCGCTGCACCGATTGGGTGTTCAGGTAAAAGTGTTCGGCGTTGGCGGTGGTGTTGGCCCGCTGACTGACAGCATTGTGCGCAATTACGCCGCGAAAACGCTGGGTGAAGAGTTCTATCTCGATCCGGATGTGAAAGTTGAAGTGATGCAGCGAGAAGGGGATAAAGTCTTTATCCGCTATTTGGATAAAACCGATAAGCCCCAAGAGATGATGGTGGATTATGTGTTAGCCGCTACGGGTCGCCGTCCTAATGTCGATAAGCTGGGTCTGGAAAACACCTCGCTACTGTTTGATGATCGCGGCGTGCCACTTGCGGACAAGCTGACGATGCAGACCAGTGTGCCACATATCTTTATCGCCGGTGATGCCAGTAACCAATTGCCACTGCTGCATGAAGCGAGCGATCAGGCTCGTATTGCTGGCGTGAATGCCGGTGGCTTCCCAGAAGTGGTGCCCGGTTTACGTCGTAGCCCAATTTCGGTGGTGTTCTCTGATCCACAAATTGCGATGGTAGGCTCGACCTTCCGCGAACTGACGCAAAAATTCAGCGCATGTGGTTGTTTTGAAATCGGTGAAGTCTCTTTTGAAAATCAGGGTCGTTCGCGGGTGATGCTGAAAAACAAAGGTATTTTGCGGGTTTATGGCGAACAAGGCACTGGTCGTTTCTTGGGTGCCGAGATGATGGGGCCAAGCGCCGAGCATATTGCTCACTTGTTGGCCTGGGCGCACCAACAGCAAATGACCATTGATCAAATGCTGGATATGCCGTTTTATCATCCAGTGATTGAGGAGGGTTTGCGTACTGCGCTGCGTGATTTGCAGTCCAAGCTCAGACTGGGTGCCGATGAGGCCGAACGCTGTCTGCGCTGCCCTGGCGAATAATATTGCCAGAGTGCTTTCACGGGAGATGGGGTGATATTGATCACCCCATGAATTTACTTTCTCCGCGACAATTACCACCGTTTTTTGTTTTTTAGATCAAAACCAATAGGTAGCTCCAATGTTATCTGCCCATGTGATAGCACCCCGGCAGGGGGTTTGGGTAAGGGTTGGGCACGTTTGATCAGTGCCAGAGCTTCGCTATCTAAAATGGCGACCCCACTACTGTTGATCAACTGAGACGAGAGAACATACCCCTCTCTATTAACCACAAAACGGATAGTCGCGATGCCTTGCTGACGCTGCTTTTTGGCGATCGGGGGATAACGTTTAAACCCCATCAGATGCCCTTGCAAGCGGCTTCTCCAATCCATTTTAATCTGCTGCACATGCAAAGAATCACTGTTCGTCGCGGCCGCAATTTGCTTGCTATCACCAGACAACGTGGTGCTGGTTGTCGGGGCGGAGGGCGATGGTTTGCTGCGGTTTACCGCTATCTCTTCAATAGCCGGTTTACGTGGTTTGATCGCGTCTGGTTGTGGCCGCTTTGCTTTAATCGGCTCTTTTTTAACCATTTCTCGCTCTTTTTCGATGATCAAAGCTGCATTGGGCTGTTCGGGGGCGGTTAGCAACTCGCTCACTTGTTCTGGCTGACTTTCCGAGGGTTCAGATATTGGTTCGCTAAAATTCTGAGTCATACCCACTACTGGATCCTGCTCAACATTGGGGGTGAACTCTGGCTCGGCTGACAACCCAAGCATCACCGCCACCGGATACTGGTATGGAGGCGTTACCGCTACAGCTGGCGTATTCAGCCACCAAAGCAGATATAGATGAACACAACTCACAAATAAGGCACTTCCCAACCAAAGTAGAATACGGTTGTTATTCTGTTGTATTTTCATCAATTAAATCACTATATTCCTTTATTTTTAATGAGTTATATAAAATAACTTATCGCGACTATTACTCTTCGGCAAACGCGACATGCAAGCGATCAGTTAGCGGCTTAAACAGATAATTGAGCAACGACCGCTCTCCGGTACGGATAAAAACATCAACCGACATACCCGGCCGGATTTTCAGCGGGATTTGGTTGATATCAATCGCTATAGTTAAGGGGTAATAAGGCTCTAAAGTCTGTGGGTGCTGCATACGATCAGCCCCAATGCGTAATACCGAACCGTATAATCGTGGCGTTGTGCTTTGATTAAATGCAGAAAAATTAAGGTCGACCGGTAAACCCACCATGACTTTATCAATCAACGCCACTGGTAGTTGGGCTTCAACGAGTAAGGGTTGCCCGCTGGGAACCAACTCCATCAATGTTTGCCCGGTACTGACAACCCCACCCACGGTGTGTTGTGCGAGCGCGATAATCGAACCGCTAACAGGCGCGGTAACACGGGTATTTTCCAACTCAAACTCTGCAACATTCAAACGCTGCGCCAGCTCCTGGGTACTTTGTTGCGCTTTGGCTAATTGTTCGCGATTCTCACTTTGATACTGCTCACGCCGCTGTGAAATATGCTGCTCAGTTTCATCAATAAGCTTATAAGCCTCCGCGATGTCGCTGGAGTCTTGCTCGACTCGCGTGCGCAGTGAAATGGCCTGACGCTCCATTTCTAGCAATTGATTTTTGGCAACGTGGCCACTCTTTGCCAGCGACTGCACGCCATGTAATTGTTGTTGGAATAGATCGAGCTGGTGCTGGTTATTATTCCGCAGCGCTCGTAATCCGCTCAGCCGACTCTGATGGCGCGTAAGTTGTGCCGATAAACGTGCGATTTCACTCCGTTGGGCCTGGCGCCGATGCTGAAAAAGCTGCTGCTGCAAAGCAACGATGCGCTCAACCAAATGTTGCGCGGAGTCCTGAAGCAGCACCTCAGGGAAATCAATCTCAGGCCAATCATGCTGCTCAGCAATTAAGCGGGACTCCTGAGCCAGCGCACTAAGATACTGATGCTGTAGATTATCCCGATGGCTACGTATCGCAGTATCATCCAGCGTGATGAGTAATTGCCCTTGCTCGACTTCATCTCCTTCAACGACATGTAATTGCTGAATACGTCCACCTTGTAACGGCTGGATCACTTTACGGTTTTCGGCGACGACAATCTGCCCCATAACAGCAATCCCTTTATCCAATGGTGCCAACCCGGCCCAAAGCAAAAAAACAATGAAGCCGCCTAAAACCAATCCTCCTCCCAGACTAAGATACTTCCCGCTATTGATTTGCAGTGGTGGCAGATTTTGCTGACAGCTGCCCACTGCCATCGACAGGTCACGACCTGTTTTAGGTAACATCAGTTATCTCCCATCCGTGGTCTATCTCATTAACGTCATGATTTTTGTGATGCCGTGTGGGCGGGTGCGACACCATATGACATGCCGCTGCCCCAACTCTTTTTGCTGTTGAATGCTTTTACATCAGCATTAGCCGCAGGCTTATCCTTCGCACTCTGTAAAACCGCCTGAGTACGATCAAACAGCTCCATCCGACCACTATTAAGGAACAGCAAATAGTCACTACCGGTCAATAACTCTGGCTTATGGGTGATCATCACGATGGTGCTACCCTGCTGTTTTAACTGGGTAATGCTATTTAGTAAGGCTTTTTCGCCCTCTTTATCCAGGCTAGCGTTGGGTTCATCCAGCACAATAAGCCGTGGCATACCGTACATGGCGCGCGCCAAAGCAATACGTTGGCGCTGGCCGCCGGATAGCCCTTCGCCATCATCTCCAAGTTGAGTGTCATAGCCTTGCGGCAGATGCAGGATGAGATCGTGTACATCGGCGAGCTGGGCAGCCGCGATCACTTTTTCGGTATCAACTTGACCAAAACGCGAGATATTTTCAGCAATCGATCCACGAAACAGCTGAATATCTTGCGGCAAGTAACCAATGAATGCCCCTAAGTGGGTTTTATCCCATTGAGCAAGATTGACGCTGCCTAAACGAACCGAGCCGCTAAAGGCGGGCTTACATGCTACCAACAACTTTGCCAGGGTGGACTTGCCACTGCCTGATGGCCCTAAAACGCCAAGTACATCACCGGGTTGTAACTCAAAATTGATGGCCTGTAACACAGGTGTATGGGTGCCGGGTTTACAAACAGTCAGTTGCGTCACACTGAGCTTTCCGGTTGGGGGAGGGAGCAGCATGCCTGTTTGTGCGGGGGGATATTGAGCTAACAGATCTGTGAGGCGCAGGTAGGAGAGCCGCGCCTGGCTCCACTGTTTCCAGACGGCAATAAGTTGATCGATGGGGCTTAATACGCGCCCGATTAAAATTGATCCCGCAATCATGACGCCTGCGGTAATTGCACTATCAATAACCAGCAATGCGCCTAGCCCTAGCATCATTGATTGCAGCGCCTGACGGCTAGATTTGGATAGGGCGGTGACCCAACTACTCTTATCACTGGCAATATTTTGCTGATAAAGGAAATGTGAATGCTGCTTTAGCCAGCGCCCACGCAAGGCCTCTAACATCCCCATGGCTTCGATAGAGTCTGCATTACGCAAATTCGCATTTGCTTGCTGGGTAGCTTGTGACGTGATGGTGGATGCTGCTTTCAGTGCCTTTTTACACACTTTCTGGTTTAACCAGGCGAGAAATATCAGTACACAAGCTCCCGCAGTGGCTAATACGCCGAGCCAGGGGTGGAGCAGAAATATCACCAGTAAGTAAAGTGGAAACCAAGGGGCATCAAAAAAAGCAAAGAGTGCATTGCCGGTAGCAAATTGGCGTAAAGCAGTCAGATCATTTAATGCCTGGGCCGCCGGTATTTTATGGCCTGTAAGTTGCGAAGCAAAGGCGGCATTAAACACCCGTTGATTCAGTTGCATATCAATACGTGTTCCCAGACGGATAACAACTGCACTGCGGATCCATTCTAATAAGCCAATAAACACAAATATGCCGAGCACCAAAATAGTGAGCATTAATAATGTCATGGTATTGCTTGAGGCAAGAACGCGATCATAAACTTGCAGCATATAAATTGCCGGTGCCAACATCAGTAAATTTATTACTGCAGTAAATAGTCCGATACCCCAAAGGCTTTTTTTGTGAGCTGCTAGAATAGAGAGAATAACTGGGGAAGCCGACGAAAGGTCGGAGGTCTTGCAAGATTCCATGACGTCCATTTCCATAATGAAAGCAGTGTTGTCATCAAAAAAGCACCAATGACAGATTTGCATTTATCTATCTTATCCAACCACAATACAAGCCACCGCTAATATCTGTATGGAAAATATGGCGGCGAAATTACTTGTCTTACCCTAGGATTATTTTCTAACCACCATCTCAAGCGGCTAGTAATACGTCGCTATCTTCAGCCACACCCACAGTATCAACAATGAGTGTATTGACGGTGATTTCACTGATAGTTTCAAACTGGCTGGCGATAGCCATATCTTTCAGTGGTATATTTATATCAATACCTTTTGCTTGAAGTATTTCCAGTAAAGGATCGGGATTGCCTTGTACCAAGCTGTCAATAATTTTATGAACCTCCCCCTGCTGATTCTCAGCTATTGTTTTGGAAGCATCAAATTCACTGGTAATACTTAATCCACTCAATTTTAATTGTAGCTCATTAAGCTGTTGGCCTATGCCATCAGGGTGGGGGATCAAACCTTCCCCCAGAGCCAAACTATCTAGTTTGCCGTAAAAAATATGTTGCGGCGTATTGGAGTACATTAACTCTCCGCTGAAAATCATCTCAGGGTAATTTTCATCGCTACGGCCTGTATCAACACCAATAAATTCGTAGTCAACCGTATCATTAATATAACAACCACACATTTTGGCTAATTCCTGTGCTTGTTTTGTCTCTGCGGTATCTGCATTTTCAATTATGGTTGTCTCACTTACATCGCCAACTTTCAGTGTTTGGCTATAAGTTGCGAGGGTAGCACTGCCTAATGGAGCATTAAATTGAATAGATATTGTCATAATAATGTCCTTCTTAAGTTGAAAAAACTCATTATTAATGATGAACTATAAGCAGTCAAAATAACTTAATTATGCATTGAGATAAAACATTAACCACCGCCGTAGTTAATATAGTAGAGTACGACGGTGGTATTATTTTACTTAAGCATAGCGTTATTTTATGATTGCGGACTCATTAGGCAGCCATTAACACTTCAGCGCTATCATATGCACCTACAGTTTCAATGATTGGGGCATCAGCCGCCACTTCAGTGTCAGCATACTGGGTGGCAATAGCCATATCCTTAAAGGCGGTATCCACATCAATACCTTTGGCTTTGAGGATTTCCAGCATTGGTTCGGCATCGCCTCTCATTAAGCCATATACCGATTTATGCATTTCACCATCACGATTCTCAGTGGCTGTCTTGGTATTATCAAATTCACCGGAAATATCCACATCGTTAAAGGCCACTTGCAGATCTTCAAGGTGTTTACCTACAGCACCATCAGTGTTAGAGATTAAATTCTTACCAAATTGCATGTTGGTTATCTGACCATGGAAAGTATGTGCCATAAAAGCATAGTTTAAATTACCTTCAACAATCATCCCAATATCAGTGTCGTGCGAACTTCCAATTGAGTATTGAGTACCACTAAAGACAGTGTCACCACCTGCAAACTGACCTCGATCTTTTGTCTCCGCCTGATTCATATCACCAAAAGTCTCGGCCCAGTTGCTAAGATAAGAAGATACGGTATAGTCGGCAAACTCACTGTTATATTGAATTGTTACACTCATAATAATATCCTTTTAATTAATGATTGTTACTCCGAAATAATGGCTTATTAAGCCATTCACTCAATAGGTAAACAATATTATTCACCTAAAGAATTCAAAATCTATATTCAAAGCCACCCTGAATAGTCCGCCCCCGATTCGGGGCAAAAGAGAGTGTGTCTCCATAACTAATCAAATAAGCTCGGTTGGTTATATTTTCTATTGAAGTGCGCAACACTAAATTATTAGTTGCCTGATAGCTGGCATACAAATCAAATATAGTATACTTAGGCCAGTCTGCCACAAAAGCAACATTTGGATACCCATGACTACCAAGCACTGATTTATCTTGATGACCTTTGTTATAACGGATAATAGTGCCAAAATCCAGCTTTTGATCAAATATTCTTCCACCTAAAGTTAAACTCCCTCGGTCACCTGGCAAATAAGCCGAGGAACCAAATAATCCACTTGCCTTATAGCATTCAATAATATTATTAGCTCTATTGTCATCAACAAAATAACGGTGTTTCTGCTTGGTTCTTTGTGATTTCTCTACCCCGCCTAACCAAGCTGTTTTTGAACAAACACTATTTTTACCAATCATTCTGGTATAATTTAAATTAGTATAAAAAAAACCAGCGTCATAGCTTAATTGATATTCCAGCCCGCGAAATTGCGTTTTCAATAAATTATTAATATAGGTTGCATGAGAGAAATCACCACCACCAAATTTTGGCTTCATCTTGGATAATTCCATGCTGGAATAATTGCTTACTTTAGTATTAAAATATGCCACCTTGGCAGCAAAGCGATCTTCATTAATAAACAGGCCTGTTTGTTGAATATTAACCCCCAGCTCCCAGGCTTTAGAGTGCTCTGACGCCAACAACGGATTGGGTAATATCCGGCCATGACCATGCGCGCTGCCCGTGGCCAACATTTCAGTCATTGCTGGTGGCCGCCAGGATTTACCATAAGTACCAAAAAACTCCAACCATGGCGCGCCGGGCTTGATACCGATAGCTGCCGTAGGTGACAGTTGCTGTTCACGGCGATCCACATCCCAACTCATTATTGTCGCTACAGTTGATGAGCATCTTGTAAGCGGTCTTTCAGATTGCTCATCCCGTTTTGGGTCACAAGGTTTCTCAAGGGTATAGTGGTGACGAAAACCTCGGGTATACATCCAGGTATTGCCCTGTAAACGGAATTGATCGTAACGCAGCCCCCCTTCCAGCCGAAACCAATCATCATAATCGTAATTAATTTGGGCAAAGGTACTGGTAATCGCGCGCTTGCCGGGTGGGGTAATCCGATTCACGAGGACCTGATCCGTTCGATTACGCTCTCGTTGGTAGTCATTGGTTGTGTTACCTCTGGAGCGATCACTAAACCACTCCAGGCCATATTTGATGCGCAATTGATGTTGATCGGCGAGGGTAAATAGGCTGGTATTTTGCAGTTGTAAACCCTGGGTGGTTAAACGGGTTTGCGTCCAATAGGCTTTGCGGAAAATAGCATCTGCATTGTGGGTATCGGTTTTATCATCAGTATCGACATAATAGATTTTTGCCGTTGCATCCAGCCAGCCGATATGTTCCGGCTTTAAGCTATAATCTAGCCCAATATTCTTGTTCATCACATCCGATACGCTGCCGCTTAACCAGCCATATTTAAAAGCAGGAGCTGATGTTAGTGACTGGCTCAAATCGATCTGGGTAAGCATACCTGCATTGGGGCTTTCTACTTGTGTTTGCAGGTAGCTGAATACCAGGCGCTGATCAGCGGATAAATTCCACCCTATTTTGGCCAACCGTGAATACATTTTATAGTGAGTAAAATCGACCTTATTACTTTTAATGTCATTGCCTAATTTGCCTTCTTTCTTTCCTCCCATGTGAAGTTCACCGATTACCCCTTTATTCCCCGGCCAGTAATCTTTTAAGTTGCGTTCACTGGCGGCAATTAACAGGTCGCCATATTCATTACCCACCGCCAGCACCGCACTGCCAATAAATTGGGTACCATTATCACCGGTTATCGCGCGAATTTTACCGCCAATCTCTTTTCCCGGTTCGATAAAGTCACTGGCATTAATTGTATTAAAAGTGGCAATTCCCCCAATGGCCCCCGCACCGCCAATACCAGTGCTGGCTCCTTTTTCTATTGTTACATTATTAAGAATTTCTGGATCAATATACATGACACCATTGCGCTGCCCATGGCTGCTTTTCATAAAGTTCTGGCGCATACCATCAATATTCATATTGACGCGACCATAATCTTGCATACCACGGATATTCACTGACAGCCCTGGGTCTTGCTGGCTAAGACTGGAGTAGACCCCCGGTGTTTGCTCTAAGATATCTGCTGTGTGACGTGCTGGGCGGTTATCCATTTGTTCGCGGGATATTTCGCTGACCGAGCGGGTTTCATCATAGACCCAGTCGCCCTCATGAGCATTACTCACTTCTTCTACTTTGAGCTTATCCAGCACCATCTCACTCTGACCAGACGATACCCCTGCGGCTGCCGCCTGGGTGGTTTCAGCCTTAATAGTTTCAGATTTAGCGCTATCTGAATAACCTTGCGCCGTTAGTGCTAAAAATGTACCTAGTGATATTTTACTCATTGAGCTTATTTTTGTTTTTCTCTGTAAAACTATATTATCCATTTATGAGTTTTCATCCTTATTAATACAAATAAAATACACATGCTAATTATTAGCTTAATGACACACACGATAATATTGACAATAGATATTCGCGCCGAATAATAGAAATTATCGGATAATTAGTATGTTGTGGTTTTCTATAAAACCAATAAGTTATTTAATCCACCACAAATGCAGATTAAATTAACTAAAGTAAATAGACTTATTTTATTAGTGGATAAGGTAATATATCTGAGTTATCTCTTCAGTTATTAAAACTGATCTGAACCCTCTAATTCCTTAATGCTAGTATAGGTTTTCCTATAGCGCCACCATTTGATAATGATTATCATAATCATTTGAGGGTATAAACTCAATGGTATTCAAAAATAAAAAAATATGTGCCTGAGAATATTGGTTTTATAGAAAGTTTAAGTAATCTATAAATAAGCGTTGCTGTAACCTTTATTAATTTTTTTCTGAATATAGAGGGTCAAGGAGGGAAAAGAGATAATTAAGGAGCTACAATAAAAAATGGGCCACTGTAAAAGTGACCCATTTTCGATATTAATACCCGGCGAACTAAAACAGCCGTGTTTTGGCCTCAGTAATAGCAGAAGCCACTTGCTGTGGTGAAACCCCACCTTTGGCGACGCGCTTATCCAGGCACGATTGCAGGGCCAGAATCGGATAGACGTCATCGCCAATCACCGCACTGAATTTCTGCAAGTCACTCAGCGGCAAGGCTTCTAATGCTTTGCCCTGACGAATTGCCTCAACCACAGCTTCACCAACAATATGGTGCGCTTCACGGAAAGGTACACCCTTGGCGACCAAATAATCTGCTAATTCAGTGGCATTGGCATAGCCCTGTTCAGCGGCTTCTTTGCAACGCGGGCGTTTTACCTGAATGCCATCCAAGACCAGCGCGGCCATATGCAGGCAGTCGAGCCAGGTATCCAGCGCATCAAACAGCCCTTCTTTGTCTTCCTGCATATCTTTGTTATAAGCCAGAGGCAAACCTTTGAGCGTCATCATCATCCCGGTCAATGCGCCTTGGACTCGGCCACACTTACCACGGATTAATTCTAATGCATCCGGATTTTTCTTTTGCGGCATCAGGGAGGAGCCGGAGGTCACGCGATCAGATAAGTCGACAAACGCCGCTTCGCCACTGTTGAAGAAGATGAGATCTTCTGCAAAACGCGACAGATGCACCATGCCAATGCTGGCATCGGAGAGTAGTTCCAGCACATGGTCACGGTCAGACACACTATCGAGACTGTTGCGGGTCGCAGAGGCAAAACCTAACCAGCCCGCCAGTTGTTCGCGGTCGATGGCATACGCCGTACCTGCCAATGCGCCACTGCCTAATGGGCTGACATCCAGGCGATTTAGGGTATCTTGCAGGCGACTTTCATCACGAGCCAGCATTTCAACGTAGGCCAGACACCAGTGTGCGAAGGTCACCGGTTGGGCGCGTTGCAAGTGGGTATAACCCGGCATCACCGCATCCTGGTTGGCTTCAGCGGTGATAACCAGTGCTTGCTGTAGCTGCTGAACCGCAGTTTTTAATTCAGTTATCTGGAATTTGCACCACAATTTTAGATCAGTCGCGACCTGATCGTTACGGCTACGTCCAGTGTGCAATTTTTTGCCTAAATCGCCCACTTTATCAATCAGTTTGGTTTCTACCCAGCTGTGGATATCTTCCGCATCACTGGTTAAAATGGCCTGTGGATCGGCCTGCACCTCTTCCAGTAAAACAGAGAGCGCCTGCTCAAGTTGCTGCTGCTCGGCCGCTGTTAATATCCCAACCGTGACCAGTGCTTTCGACCAGGCAACAGAACCTATAATATCCTGCTCTGCCAGTCGGTAATCAAACCGCAGGGAATCATTGAACTGCTTAAAACGCTGATCTGCTGCCTGACTAAACCGTCCGCCCCACAATGCCATAATCTTGCTTCCCTAAGTTCTGAATAAAATCGTTTTGATATAGAAATTTATAATAGCCTGTTACGCCAGAATACGTGTACCAATTGGTACGCCGTTAAACAGTGCTGGCAGTTGATCAGCATGACGCCAGCTGGCGATATCCACCGGGCGGCCCAATGAACGTGCCGCATCCAGCGCAGCATTTACTTTGACAATCATGCCATCAGTAATAATGCCTTGAGCAATTAATTGCTCAGCTTTCTGTGCCGTCATTTCAGCAATTCGCTGGCCTTTGCCATCCAGAATGCCGCTCACATCAGACAGCAAAATCAGATCCGCCCCCAGTGTTGCCGCCAGTGCGGTTGCAGCCTGATCGGCATTCACATTCATCAGTTTGCCGTCTACGGTAATACCAATTGAGCTGATGATTGGCATGTAATCTGCTGCCAACAAGGTTTGCACCAAAGCCGGTGAGCCAGGTTGCGCTTTACCCACATGCCCCAATTCGGCATCCAGCGGTGTGACCGAAACCGTATTGCCATCACCCAGACACAGGCCAACAGCATTTATCTGGTGTTTTACCGCCCAGGAGAGCAGCGTTTTGTTGGCGGTGCCTGCCAATGCGCCAGTGATAATATCAATCTGGTCAGCCGGAGTAACACGCAGGCCGTTTTTCTTCACCACCGGCAGTGCGAGTTTTTTCATCAGGTCATCAACCAAACAGCCACCACCGTGCATAATCACAAGCGGGCGCTCATGCTTCTCACGATAGGTCACTAATGCAGTAAACAGGCGTTCCAGCGCTTCTTCGCTGTCCAGCAACACGCCACCTAATTTAATGACCAACGGGTTCATCATGTTTCGCCTCAATATAATTGGATAAAGTATCTGTTTCTGCCCATTTTGGCTCGGTTACCACCCCTTGGTGACTCACAATAGGGACTGGGTTTCCGTAAAGCCAAAACGGATATTCATGCATTGAACCGCCTGCGCCGCCGCGCCTTTCAGCAGGTTATCTTCTGTCGCGACAATGATTAAATGCTCGCCCTGTACAGAGAAACCAATATCACAGAAAGGCAGGCCGACCACGGCTTTTAGTGCCGGCACGCCTTGCTGATATAACCGCACCAGCGGCTTATCTTGATACGCGTTGTGGTACGCCTCGGCGATATCTTCTGCCGTGATACCAACTTTCAGGCGGCAAGTGATGGTCGCCAAAATGCCGCGCGCGAAATTCCCCAAGTGCGGGGTGAAAATCACCGGTGTACCGAGGTGGGCGACAATCTCAGGCTGATGACGATGGTTAAACAAGCCGTACGGCTGCAAACTCACTTCGCAAAAACTGTTGCCCATGCTGGCTTTACGCCCTGCACCGCTGACGCCACTGACGGCGTTAATCACCGGCCACTGTGCTTCATTCAACAAACCGCCATCGACCAACGGCTTCAGCGCCAGTTGTGAGGCGGTTGGATAGCAGCCTGGGACGGCAATCAATTGCGCCTGTTTGATCTCTTCGGCCTGCCATTCAGCCAGCCCATATACCGCTTTGTCCAGCCAATCAGCGTGCTGATGTTCAAAACCGTAATATTGAGTGTAAAACGCGGCATCCTGAACCCGGTATGCACCAGAGAGATCAAACACCACACAGCCCGCAGCTAAAAATTGCGGTGCCAAATCATGGCTGACTTCATGGGCGGTGGCGAGGAACACCACATCAACACCTTTTGCCGCCTGAGCCACATCCACCAAGGGTTGCAGCGGAAGATTAATGATGCCTTTCAGTTGCGGATGCAGCTCAGAAAGTAATTTTCCTGCATCTGCACTTTGCGCTGAAACCGCTAAAGCGGTTATGTTCATATGTGGATGACGATTGAGGTAAGCCGTAAGCTCCGCTCCGGCATAGCCGCTGGCACCAACAATTAGCGTATTTAGCATGGGTTCAGTTCACCTTGCCCTTCTGACTTGAAGTGGCTGCGGGACTCGCTCGTTTGCCCGCAAGCTGCCACATCAAGTACTTTGGGTATAAAATTTAATCGGGTATAAAGACATAAGTAGTCAAAACCGGCATTTAGGTGATCAGCAAGGTTTTACTGTTCCCTAGGTGATTGAGCATTGACATTTTCGTAAATTTAAGGGTCTTTTTAGGTTCCCTTACGCTTAAGCTTAATGTATTTTTATTCATAATTATTGCATGAATATTGATACTATCCTAACCAAAGGCTGTCAACAGTGAAGATGAAATTACCTCCATTTATTGAGCTGTATCGGGCGTTAATCGCCACGCCATCGATCAGCGCGACCGATAGCGCCCTCGATCAAAGCAATGAGGCGTTAATCAACTTACTGGCCGGATGGTTTGCTGATTTGGGTTTTCGTATAGAAATCCAACCAGTACCCGATACACGCCACAAATTTAACCTGCTCGCCTCTATTGGTGAAAAAAGTAGCGGCGAAGGCAGTGGCGGATTACTGCTCGCCGGTCATACCGATACTGTACCTTACGATGAGGGGCGTTGGACCCGTGATCCCTTCACGCTGACCGAACACGACAACAAGTTATATGGTTTGGGCACTGCCGATATGAAAGGCTTTTTTGCCTTTATTCTGGATGCAGTACGCGATATCGATGCCAGCCAACTGAGTAAACCGCTCTATATCCTGGCGACCGCCGATGAAGAGACCACCATGGCAGGCGCGCGCTACTTTGCCGCCTCTACCCAGTTGCGCCCTGATTTTGCCATTATTGGCGAACCCACCTCATTGCAACCGGTGCGGGCGCACAAAGGGCATATTTCCAGCGCCATCCGCATTACCGGCCAGTCCGGTCATTCCAGTGATCCGGCGCGTGGCGTCAATGCCATTGATTTGATGCATGAATCCATTACCGAGCTAATGAAGCTGCGCACCACACTGCAAGAGCGTTATCACAATCCGGCATTCACCATCCCTTATCCGACGATGAATTTCGGTCATATCAATGGCGGTGATGCAGCAAACCGTATCTGTGCTTGCTGTGAATTACATATGGATATTCGCCCGTTGCCGGGTCTGACATTAAGTGATCTGGATGAATTGATGACCGAAGCGCTAGCGCCGGTAAGCCAACGCTGGCCGGGCCGCCTAAGCATTGATGAGCTGCATCCGCCAATCCCTGGCTATGAATGCCCAACAGATCACCATATGGTGGGAGTTATCGAAAAATTGTTGGGTGAGCGCACAGCGGTGGTGAACTACTGCACCGAAGCGCCATTTATCC
Source organism: Yersinia sp. Marseille-Q3913 (assembly GCF_963892745.1). NCBI lineage: Bacteria > Pseudomonadati > Pseudomonadota > Gammaproteobacteria > Enterobacterales > Yersiniaceae > Yersinia > Yersinia sp. Marseille-Q3913. The sequence continues at coordinate 24,008 of NZ_CAWQAF010000021.1, forward strand.
AGCAAGTTTGCCCAACATTAGTATTGGGACCAGGTTCGATCAATCAAGCCCACCAGCCGGATGAGTTTATTGATATGGCCTTTATCGAGCCAACTCGCGAGCTGATTGGTCAGTTAGTTGACCATTTCTGCCAGCAGAAATAACCACTATGGGGTAGGCGGATCAATATTGTCCATAAGCCAGACTGATAACCTAGCTTTGGTAATTAAATTTCAGAAATATCCCTAAAATTGATGTTTTTTTGCTGAAAATAGTGTCAATTGGGGTATGGAATTGAACGTGGCGAGTGGGTTTGTCCATCTCTGCCTTTTGGATGAAACTAATTTACAAAAAGCAATCGTATACCCTATAGATTTCAGGATGCAGGAAGGCGGCAAACGAGAGAGTCCCGATGAGCTTACATCGGTAAGTGATTCGGGTGAGCAAGAGCAGCCAACACACCTGCAGTTTGAAAGATGACGGGTATACAGGTCAGGGGTCATATGAACGAACAATATTCCGCAATGCGAAGTAACGTCAGTATGCTCGGCAAACTACTCGGGGAAACTATCAAGGAAGCGCTCGGCGAGCATATTCTTGATCGGGTAGAAACCATTCGTAAGTTATCTAAATCTTCGCGTGCTGGTAATGAGGCGAGCCGTCAGGAACTGCTGACGACGCTGCAAAATCTGTCCAACGACGAGTTACTGCCGGTAGCCCGTGCTTTTAGCCAATTCCTCAATTTGACCAATACGGCGGAGCAATACCACAGTATTTCGCCACACGGTGAAGCGGCAAGTAACCCGGAAGCCCTGGCCCAACTGTTCACCCGCTTAAAAGACAAAAAGCTGAGCGAGCAAGATATGCGCAGCGCGGTTGATGATTTATCCATCGAACTGGTGCTGACCGCTCACCCAACCGAAATTACCCGCCGTACTTTGATCCATAAACTGGTGGAAGTGAATACCTGCCTGAGCCAGCTGGATCACAATGATTTAGCCGATTACGAACGCAATAAGATCATGCGTCGTTTGCGGCAGTTGGTTGCACAATCATGGCATACCGACGAAATTCGTAAAATTCGCCCCTCCCCAGTGGATGAAGCCAAATGGGGCTTTGCGGTGGTTGAAAACAGCCTATGGGAAGGTGTTCCCGCTTTCTTGCGCGAATTTAACGAGCAGTTGCAAAACTCCCTCGATTACCGCTTGCCGGTTGAAGCCGTGCCGATCCGCTTTACTTCATGGATGGGCGGCGACCGCGACGGTAACCCGAATGTGACCGCTGAAATCACCCGCCATGTGCTGCTGCTGAGCCGCTGGAAGGCCACCGATCTGTTCCTGCGTGATATTCAGGTGCTGGTGTCAGAGCTGTCAATGTCGGAGTGCACCCCGGAACTGCGTGAGCTGGCCGGTGGCGACGAAGTGCCGGAACCTTATCGCGAGCTGATGAAGCGCGTCCGTACTCAGTTGACCAATACCCAAGCCTATCTGGAAAAACGCCTGAAAGGCGAGCGTGTCTTGCCGCCGACTGATTTGCTGGTCAGTAATGATCAACTGTGGGACCCACTCTACGCCTGCTACCAATCGCTGAAAGCCTGCGGCATGGAGATTATCGCTAACGGCCAGTTGCTCGATACCCTGCGCCGTGTCCGCTGCTTTGGCGTGCCATTGGTGCGCATCGATGTGCGCCAGGAAAGTACCCGCCACACCGATGCCATTGCGGAGTTAACCCGCTATCTGGGCCTCGGCGATTATGAGAGCTGGTCTGAAGCTGACAAACAGGCCTTCCTGATCCGCGAATTGAACTCTAAGCGCCCACTGGTCCCGCTGAAATGGGAGCCGAGCGCCGACACCCAGGAAGTGCTGGAGACCTGTCGGGTGATTGCTGAGGCACCAGAAGGCTCCATCGCTGCCTATGTTATCTCCATGGCGAAAGTGCCATCGGATGTGCTGGCGGTGCATTTGCTGCTGAAAGAAGCGGGTTGTCCGTTCACCCTGCCGGTGGCTCCACTATTCGAAACCCTTGATGACCTGAACAACGCTGACGACGTGATGACACAGCTGTTGAACATCGACTGGTATCGCGGCCTGATCCAAGGCAAGCAGATGGTGATGATTGGCTATTCTGATTCGGCGAAAGATGCCGGTGTGATGGCGGCGTCTTGGGCGCAATATCGTGCTCAGGATTCATTGATCAAAACCTGCGAGAAAGCGGGGATCTCACTGACGCTATTCCATGGCCGTGGCGGCTCTATCGGCCGCGGTGGTGCTCCCGCTCACGCCGCGCTGCTCTCTCAGCCTCCGGGTAGCCTGAAAGGCGGCTTACGTGTGACTGAGCAAGGCGAGATGATCCGCTTTAAGTTTGGTCTGCCAGAAGTCACCATCAGCAGTCTGGCACTGTACGCAGGTGCAATTCTGGAAGCCAATCTGCTGCCACCGCCGGAACCGAAGAGAGAGTGGATTGAGGTGATGGATATTTTGTCGAACGCATCCTGCGATATGTATCGCGGCTATGTGCGCGAAAATCCAGAGTTCGTCCCTTACTTCCGCTCGGCCACGCCAGAGCTGGAATTAGGCAAACTGCCATTGGGTTCACGCCCGGCCAAACGTCGCCCGAATGGCGGTGTAGAGAGCTTACGTGCAATTCCATGGATCTTCGCCTGGACACAAAACCGTCTGATGCTGCCCGCCTGGCTGGGTGCGGGTGCCGGTTTGCAGAAAGCGATTGATGCCGGTAAGCGCGATGCGCTCGCCACCATGTGCCGTGACTGGCCGTTCTTCTCAACCCGCATAGGTATGCTGGAGATGGTGTTCGCCAAAGCCGATTTGTGGTTGGCAGAGTATTACGATCAGCGCCTGGTGGATAAATCCTTGTGGCCGCTGGGTCAGCAACTACGCGATCAGTTGGAAGCGGACATTAAAGTGGTGTTGGCAATTGCCAACGATGATCACTTGATGGCTGATTTGCCGTGGATTGCGGAGTCTATCGCGTTACGTAACGTCTACACCGACCCGCTGAACGTTCTGCAAGCGGAGCTGTTGCATCGGTCGCGCCAGCAAGAGCACCCTGATGCCCGTGTTGAGCAGGCATTGATGGTCACCATCGCGGGTGTCGCGGCGGGGATGCGCAATACCGGCTAGTTTTAGCGGCCAGCTTTCATCAGTGAGTTCGATAATTAGGTCAGTGGGCATGTCATTTGTGCCCACCGACCGCCAATACCTAGATCATCAACACTTACCAGTACTGCTCGCTGGTCATATGCCCTGGTTTGCGGCGCAAGTGTTTACGCATCTCACGTTGTTCCTTCAGCAATTGCTGGGTGTCTCGCACCATTTGCGGGTTACCGCACAGCATCACATGACTATCCTTCGCATCAATGTTTAAGCCAACCGCCGCTTCCAGTGAGCCATTTTCAATCAATGCTGGCACCCTGCCGGTCAACGAACCGGGAGATCGCTCGCGACTCACCACAGTCTGGATACGCAGCTTGCCGTTATAGCGCTGCTCCAGCTGTTGCATCAGTGGCAAGTAGCTGAGATCACGGGTAAAACGTGCCGCATGAACTAACACCACATGCTTGAAACGCTCCAGATCACGCCCCTCCTGCAAGATAGAGAGATAGGGACCAATGGCGGTGCCGGTTGCCAGCATCCATAAGGTGTCGCAATCCGGTATCTCTTCCAGCACGAAGAAGCCCGCCGCCTGCTTGGTCACCATCACTTCGCCGCCCACCACCAATTGGTCTAGCCGTGGGCTGAGCTTTCCTTCCGGCACAGTGACCAGATAGAACTCCAGATTGTCATCGCTCGGTGCATTGACGTAAGAGTAGGCCCGTTGTACCCGCTCGCCATTAATATCTAATGCCAGCTTGGCAAATTGACCGGCGGTAAAGGGATCGACGGGCGCATTGACCCGAATACTGAACAGCGCGTCTGTCCAGTGCTCGACGTGAGTAATCTTGCCACTAACCCATTCAGCCATCGTTATAATTCCCATTAGAAGTAATGCCAAAAGCGCAGGGGATATTTTAGGGGATCTGGCTAAAAAGTATTATCGATTAAATGTTATCGCGCTGTTTTACTTAGCAGATCCACGCCACCACGGTGAATTTGGACACTTTAGTTTACGTGAGTGGTGGATTTATCTGCCAGTCGTCCATTTGGCAATATGTCGTGCTGACTCGCTAAAAAATTCAAATTTGTTAGCTTATGCGCCGATAGTGAGGTGTGCCGCCACAAACGGCACGTATTACGGCTAATTAACGCATTAAGATAATGAAAAAAATAGAGAATTTTCACCTGTTAGTCATGTTGATCCTGCTGGTTGCCGTGGGTCAGATGGCGCAAACGATCTATGTGCCGGTTATCGCGGATATCGCCCGTGATTTATCCGTGCGTACCGGTGTGGTACAGCGTGTCATGGCGGCCTATTTGCTGACCTATGGCTTCTCACAGCTGATTTATGGCCCCCTCTCCGACCGGATTGGCCGTCGCCCCGTGATTCTGGTGGGCATGATGATTTTTATGTTAGGCGCATTGGGGGCGTGGTTGGCCGGTAGTCTGACCATGCTAGTGGCGGCTAGCGCTTTGCAAGGCATGGGGACCGGTGTCGCAGGTGTGATGGCGCGAACCATGCCGCGCGACCTCTATTCCGGCACCGCCTTACGTTACGCCAACAGCATGTTAAACATGGGGATTTTGGTCAGCCCGCTGATGGCTCCGGTGATTGGTGGGGTGCTGGCGAGTCTGTTTGGCTGGCGCGCCTGCTACGCATTTCTGCTGTTTTTATGCGGCGGAGTCGCATTTTGTATGTTCCGTTGGCTGCCGGAAACCCGCCCGCAGCAAACCGAAAAACGGCGAATGTTAGCCAGCTTCCGTCTGTTGCTCTCTGACAGCGCTTTTAGCTGTTATCTGGTGATGCTGATTGGTGCATTGGCGGGGATCGCCGTCTTTGAGGCTAGCGCTGGCGTGTTGATGGGCGGCGTGCTTGGGCTGAGCGGCGTGACCGTCAGTATTCTGTTTATTCTGCCGATCCCAGCGGCATTTTTTGGCGCATGGTATGCCGGTCGCGACGGCAAAACCTTCCACAGTCTGATGTGGCATTCAGTTATCAGCTGCCTGCTGGCAGGGCTGATGATGTGGATCCCAGGCTGGTTTGGCGTAATGAATATCTGGACTCTAGTGATACCGGCGGCGCTATTCTTCTTTGGGGCGGGGATGTTATTCCCACTGGCCACCACCGGCGCGATGGAGCCGTTCCCTTACCTGGCGGGAGCTGCGGGGGCCTTGGTCGGCGGGCTACAGAATGTGGGGTCAGGGCTGGCGACGTGGTTGTCAGCCATGCTACCGCAAACGGGGCAGTTCAGTTTGGGGTTGCTGATGTTCGCCATGGCTATCCTGATTTTGCTCTGTTGGTGGCCGCTATCCCATCGGATGCAACCACAAGAGCATCGCGCTTAACTGATTGAGAATACTGAGACAAAAACGGATGCTGAATGCAGCATCCGTTTTTTACTGAAAATTTATGAGTCGGATTACAGTAAGAATTCGTGCAATGACGGGTCTTTGCGATCCAGGAAATGGGTTGAGCGGATACGGCGAATAGTGCGGGATTTGCCACGGATCAGCAGTGTTTCAGTGGTCGCCATATTCCCTTTGCGATAAATCCCCTCCAACAGGTCACCTTTGGTAATCCCGGTGGCGGAGAAAATGACATTGTCATTGCGCGCCATATCCCCCAGTAACAGAACCTTACCCGCTTCGATCCCCATAGATTTACAGCGTACCAACTCTTGCTCACCAAGGCGGCGGTTATCTTCGCTATCCCCCTTCACTTGATGACGCGGCAACAAACGGCCTTGCATATCACCATCCAATGCACGGATCACCGCAGCAGAAATCACCCCTTCAGGTGCACCGCCGATGCAGTACATCACATCCACTTCGCTTTCTGGCATACAGGTCAAAATCGAGGCTGCCACGTCGCCATCAGGAATGGCGAATACTTTGACGCCGAGTTGCTGCATTTCAGCGATGATGCCGTCATGACGCGGTTTGGCTAGCGTGATCACGGTTAAATCGACCAATGGCTTATTCAGCTTATTGGCCACATTGCGCAGGTTTTGTTCCAGTGACAGGTTAAGGTCGATAGCGCCTTTCGCGGCAGGGCCAACCACCAGCTTTTCCATATACATATCCGGCGCATGTAAAAATGTGCCTTTATCGCCGACGGCCAGCACCGCCAATGCATTGGCCTGCCCCATGGCGGTCATGCGCGTGCCCTCAATGGGGTCAACCGCGATATCAACAGCATCCCCTTGACCCGTACCGACGTGTTCACCGATAAACAGCATCGGTGCTTCATCGATTTCGCCTTCACCGATAACAATCTGCCCATCAATATTGACCTGATTGAGCATAATGCGCATGGCCCGTACAGCAGCGCCGTCGGCAGCATTTTTATCGCCCCGACCCAGCCACTTATAACCTGCCAGCGCGGCAGCTTCGGTAACACGGGAGAACTCGATGGCTAATTCACGTTTCATGGTTAGACCTGTTGATTGCGAAATGGAGGAGTTGTGTATGGGCGGGAATTCTATCACCCTTCGTCCTTGAAGTCGTAGAGCGGTTAGTGGTGCGGCTGTGAGCGCATAAAAAAACGCGCTATCGGGGGGCGATAGCGCGTTGATGACAAAAACACGTTTAGCGTAAAACAGGTGGATCGTTACTCTTCGTGATCTTCCCATGCCTGAGCGCGGGCCACCGCTTTCTTCCAGCCTTTGTAGCGGAAATCACGCTCAGTGGTTTCAATCCCTGGGCGGAATTCGCGCTCAATCGTTGCCTTGCTCTTCACTTCGTCCAGATCATTCCAGAAGCCTGTTGCCAGACCCGCCAGGAATGCCGCACCCAGCGCAGTACTTTCGCGCACGGCCGGGCGCTCAACACGCGTGCCCAGAATATCGGCCTGGAACTGCATCAGGAAGTTGTTCGCCACTGCGCCACCATCTACACGCAGTGACTTCAGGCGTGCGCCGGAATCCGCTTGCATCGCATCCAGTACATCGCGAGTTTGGTAAGCGATAGACTCAAGTGTTGCGCGGATAATGTGGTTACTGTTAACGCCACGGGTCAGACCGAAAATCGCACCACGGGCATACGGGTCCCAATAAGGAGCACCTAAGCCAGTGAAGGCAGGCACTACGTACACGCCGTTGCTGTCTTTCACTTTAGTCGCGAAGTATTCGGAGTCGGTGGCATCACTGATCAGTTTCAGCTCATCACGCAGCCATTGAATAGATGCGCCACCAATAAACACCGCACCTTCCAGTGCATAGTTAACTTCACCACGTGGGCCACAGGCGATAGTGGTTAACAACCCATGATTAGACTGAACCGCTTCTTCACCGGTGTTCATCAGCAGGAAGCAGCCAGTGCCGTAAGTGTTTTTCGCCATGCCTGGTTGCACACAAAGCTGGCCAAACAGAGCCGCTTGTTGATCACCGGCGATCCCAGCGATTGGAATACGCGTCCCGCCTTTACCGCCAATGTTGGTTTGGCCGTAAATTTCTGAGGAGGGGCGAACTTCAGGCAGCATAGCGCGTGGAATGTTCAGCGCCGCCAGCATACGTTCATCCCACTCTTTGGTGCGGATATTAAACATCATGGTACGTGATGCGTTGGTGTAATCCGTAACGTGTACGCGGCCCTGTGTCATGTTCCACACCAGCCAGGTATCCACCGTACCAAACAGCAGCTCGCCACGCTCAGCACGGTCACGCGCGCCCTCCACGTTATCGAGGATCCATTTCACTTTCGTGCCGGAGAAGTAAGGGTCAACCACCAAGCCGGTGTTGTGGCGGATGTACTCTTCCAGCCCCTCTTTTTTCAATTTTTCGCAGATATCGGCAGTGCGGCGACATTGCCAGACAATAGCGTTATACACCGGTTTACCGGTCGCTTTATCCCAAACAATGGTGGTTTCACGTTGGTTGGTGATGCCGATACCGGCTATCTCATCAGAACTGATACCAGCTTTCGCCAGCACTTCAACCAGCGTGGAACTCTGGGTTGCCCAGATCTCCATTGGGTCATGCTCAACCCAACCCGCTTTCGGGTAAATTTGGGTGAATTCGCGCTGAGACACACTCACGATATTAGCATCATGATCCAGTACCACCGCTCTGGAGCTGGTGGTCCCCTGATCAAGCGCAACAATATATTTTTTTTGAGTCGTATTTTCAGTTGTCATAATAAGCTCACATTTTAAGTTGCCGTTTATAGCAGTATCTATTATTTATGCTTTACGTTCTGTGGCGGTGACCGTAGTTTCTTCTTCATCGACTGCACACACATCACATGGCAAGTGGCGGCCAATCAGTGCGCGATAACCAAATGCGCCAAGCAATGCACCTACGATTGGCCCGAAGATTGGCACCAGGAAGTAAGGAATATCACGCCCGCCAGTGAAGGCAATTTCTCCCCAACCTGCCAGATAAGCGAAAACTTTTGGACCAAAGTCACGTGCTGGGTTTAATGCGAAACCTGTCAATGGCCCCATTGATGCACCGATAACGGCGATCAGTATACCAATCAGCAGAGGAGCCAGTGGGCCACGTGGAATACCGTTACCATCGTCAGTCAGCGCCAAAATCAGGCACATCAGAATGGCGGTAATCACGGTTTCAACCAAGAAAGCCTGGAAAACAGAAATGTGTGGGTTTGGATAGGTAGAGAAGATACCCGCCAGATTCAGGCTCTCGGCACTACCGCGAACCATTTGATGGGTTTGTTCAAAATCGACGAACAGGTTGTAGTACAGGCCGTACACTAATGCGGCAGCGCAAAATGCGCCGGCAACCTGCGCCACAATGTAAGGGATAACTTTACGGCGATCAAAGCAGGCGAATAACCACAGTGCGATGGTTACTGCCGGATTAAGGTGTGCACCTGAGATTGCTGCTGTTAAATAGATGGCCATGGCAACACCCAGGCCCCAAATGATACTAATTTCCCATTGCCCGAAACTGGCGCCGGCCAACTTCAACGCAGCAACACAACCTACACCAAAAAAGATTAGCAGACCGGTACCGAGGAACTCTGCGATACACTGGCCCTTCAAGGTCGAACTAGCGGTTTGGCTCATAGTAGATGTCCTACAGACAGAGATTTATAGGGTATTTCTTATTTTTGCCCTTCGGACCGCGAAGGGAGTGATGTAAATTTATCGTTAACGAGCACAAACGAGAAATAGCGAAATCAAAATGTGTGTGGTGCGTCATAAAAATGAGCGATTTCGCGTTATTCATGGCTGTTAAGGGACTTTAAAAGTGTGATCAGACCAGTGGTTTTCTCCCTGCTTGTTAAGAGAATGTAGAGTTTTACAGGATAGCTCACCGCCGTCTTTCAGTTTTTACTGATTTATACTTATACGAAATTGCTACAGAGTGTGGTTTGTGCCCGTATGGCGCTAGACAGGGGGAGACTGGCTACATACAATCGGTTTATCAAGAGCATCGTTTTTATCAAGCTGCGTTGCCTTTATGAAGGAACGCGTTAGAACATAGCGCTTGTTACACTCGTTCGATGAATATATAGCGCGATAAGTATTCACAGCAGTTTCATCTACCGAGGGTTGCTTTAGTCGATACGGGTTATGTCGTGCATAGGGTAACTTCGGTGAAGAATGATGACTGCGACTAAAAGTTGTACGCCTTGCTACCAGAAGGGGACCGAAGAATGTCATTTGAAGTATTTGAGAAATTGGAAGTTAAAGTTCAGCAGGCGATTGATACCATCACTTTATTGCAGATGGAAATTGAAGAGCTGAAAGAGAAAAATAACACCCTGTCCCAAGAAGTTCAGGATGTAGCGGGTGGTCGTGAAGCCTTAGTGCGTGAAAATGAGCAACTAAAGCAAGAGCAGCACGTCTGGCAGGATCGTCTGCGGGCACTGCTGGAAAAGATGGAAGAAGTCTAAGTACTGACTGGCTTGCACAAACTCTTCCTGCTTGAAGTGGCAGGAAAGCAAAAGGGCGATATCAATATCGCCCTTTTTTATGTTTTGCGCTGAGAGATACGTGGAGTGTTATTCAATATCCAAGGGTTCTTCTGACAGAATAATACCGGTGTTGTCAGCGTACAAATGGTCACCGGAGAAGAAGGTTACACCGCCAAAGTTAACGCGGATATCACTCTCGCCAATACCTTCATCGGCAGCACCGACAGGGATAGCGGCCATTGCCTGAATACCGATATCCAACTCAGCCAGTTCATCAACCTGACGGACGGCACCGTAAACGACAATCCCTTCCCACTCGTTTTTCAACGCTAAATCAGCAAGTTCAGCATTGACTAATGCACGGCGCACCGAGCCACCGCCATCAACGACCAGGACACGGCCAAGACCATTCTCTTCAAGCAGGTCAAACAACAAGCCGTTATCTTCGAAACATTTTACAGTAGTAATCTTGCCACCAAATGAAGTACGTCCGCCAAAATTGGAGAACAGTGGTTCTACCACATTTACCTCTTCGTGATAGATATCGCAGAGATCGGAAGTATCATATTTCATAGGATTAACGTCTGGTTGCGGCTGGGATGCTAAGTATATCCCTTTCTGGCTACTGTTGGCAAAATCATCAATTGTTAAATTTGTCCGAGCCGACCTTCGCGCCAGCCCGCCCGGACAAAGAGAGACGCGGGATTAACTGAATACTAAGCCGACAGCAAACAGGATATTGGTCAGTAGTGCAGCTTTTACCATATGTTCGAGCATTGGCCTCATGCCCGCCGCCGTTGGCTCGCGCAGGACAAACAGAGCATGTTTAACCAGCAATGGAACGGCCAGAATAAAGATCCATCCCGCCCAGCTATGCAAATTCAGAGTGCTAAACAGCGCCAGGCAGAAGATAGCGGCGGCGATCAATAGAGCATGATAATAACGTGCGACAACTGGCCCTAATCGCACTGCCAGTGTGTTTTTGCCATTCGCTCTGTCATTTTCGATATCGCGTAAATTATTGATATTGAGTACGGCGGTCGCCAGTAAACCACAGGCGGTGGCTGGCAGCATGACAATGCTGTCAAAGTGCCCGGCCTGAAGGTAGTAAGTCCCGGCGACACTCAGCCAGCCGAAGAACACTAATACTGAAATATCGCCCAGCCCCATATAACCATAGGGTTTAGTACCCACGGTGTAGGTAATGGCAGCCACAATAGCCATCAGCCCGAGCAATAAGAAACCTAAAACGTCACTGGGCTTTTCACAAGCGATGGCGATGAGTGAGATACCGGAAATGACCGTCAGGGTCACGGTGATAATCAGTGCGGCCTTCATCTGGTGGCGGGTAATCATCCCTTTCTGCATACCGCGCAACGGCCCGATACGCTCCTCGGTATCACTGCCTTTAATCGCATCGCCGTAATCATTGGCCAGATTGGACAGAATTTGCAGCAGGCCAGCAGTTAACAAGGCGAGTAAAGCGACGGCGGGTTTAAAACTATCGAGCCAGACAGCCAGTGCTGAGCCAGTGACGATAGAGGCAAAAGCCAGTGGTAGAGTTCGTGGCCGTAGGCTTTCCAGCCAAGCCTGAGTTTGGCTGCTATTGGTTGATAGGCTCATTTTTCGCTTCATTTTATAGGAGTCTGGTCCGCCCATATTGGCGCGTTAAAAAGATTCATGTCTGCCAAGAGTAATATCGTCAGAAATCATGTCATCAAAAACAAGAGTGGGAGGCGATGCCTCCCACTCGATATCTATCGGCGGACCATTTTATCCAGCATAGGGCTATAAAGCGAATTATAGGATAAAACGACTTAGATCTTCATCTGCGACCAGTTCATCCAGATGCTTACCGACATATGCAGCATCAATGGTGATGGATTGACCATGACTTTCGCTAGCGTCATAGGAGATATCCTCCATCAAACGCTCCAACACGGTATGCAAACGACGTGCGCCGATATTCTCGGTGCGTTCGTTAACCTGCCATGCCGCTTCAGCGATTTTGCGGATACCTTCGCGGGTAAACTCAACGGTCACTCCTTCGGTCGCCATTAATGCTTTGTACTGCTCGGTTAACGAGGCACTCGGCTCAGTCAGAATACGCTCGAAATCATCTGTGGTCAGCGCCTGCAACTCTACGCGGATTGGCAAGCGGCCCTGCAATTCCGGGATAAGATCCGACGGGCTGGAGACCTGAAACGCACCGGAGGCAATAAACAGAATATGGTCAGTTTTTACCATGCCGTGCTTGGTTGAAACAGTACAACCTTCCACCAGTGGCAGCAAGTCCCGCTGCACCCCTTCGCGGGACACATCAGGGCCTGACGTCTGGCCGCGCTTACAGATTTTATCGATTTCATCAATGAACACGATCCCGTGTTGCTCCACCGCATCAATCGCCTGCTGCTTCAGCTCTTCCGGGTTAACCAGCTTCGCGCCCTCTTCTTCAATCAGCAGTTTGAATGCATCTTTGATTTTGATTTTGCGCGGTTTTTGTTTCTGACCAGCGATGTTTTGGAACATCGATTGCAGCTGATTGGTCATCTCTTCCATGCCCGGAGGGGCCATAATTTCAACCCCCATCGGCGAGGCCGCCAGATCAATTTCAATCTCTTTGTCATCCAACTGACCTTCACGCAATTTCTTGCGGAAAGCCTGGCGGGTGGCGGATGGCTCTTGAGTTTCATCCGGCTGGCCCCAGTTATTTTTGGCCGGTGGAATGAGCACATCCAGAATGCGCTCTTCGGCTAACTCTTCCGCCCGATAGCGCATTTTCTCAATAGATTGATGACGGACCATTTTTACCGCCGCATCAGTCAGATCGCGGATAATCGAGTCCACTTCCTTACCAACATAGCCAACTTCGGTGAATTTGGTGGCTTCAACTTTGATGAACGGCGCATTAGCCAGTTTTGCCAGACGGCGGGCAATTTCAGTTTTACCGACACCGGTTGGGCCGATCATCAGAATATTTTTAGGGGTAACTTCGTGGCGCAGCTCTTCGTTGAGCTGCATACGACGCCAGCGGTTACGCAGGGCAATCGCCACTGCACGTTTGGCTTTATCTTGGCCGATAATGTAGCTATCAAGTTCGCTGACAATCTCACGTGGGGTCATTTCAGACATGTCACTCTATCCTTACGCTTTGTTCGTTAATAACGCCTGGTACGAATTACTCTGTAGGTTACAAATACCTAGTACGTTAATTCTTCAATGGTTTGGAAGCGGTTGGTATAGATACAAATATCCCCCGCAATGCTCAGTGATTTCTCAACAATATCCCGCGCCCCTAATTCGGTATTTTCTAGCAGCGCACGTGCCGCAGACTGGGCATAAGGCCCGCCGGAACCGATAGCAATCAGATCATCTTCAGGCTGAACAACATCACCATTACCGGTAATGATGAGTGAGGCGGTTTCATCAGCAACAGCCAGCAGTGCCTCGAGCTTGCGTAGCATACGGTCTGTGCGCCAGTCTTTGGCTAACTCAACCGCCGCTTTCGTCAGATGGCCCTGGTGCATCTCCAGTTTACGCTCAAACAATTCAAACAGCGTAAAGGCATCAGCGGTCCCCCCCGCAAAACCCGCAATGACTTTATTGTTATAAAGACGGCGGACTTTTTTAGCATTACCTTTCATTACGGTATTGCCCAGAGTGACCTGGCCATCACCACCGATAACAACATGACCATTACGGCGAACACTTACAATTGTTGTCACGAGCGAACCCTCGTTGCAGACTGAATGGACCCCCATACTGTCATTCAGAAAAACAGTATGGGGTATATTGAGATTATAAATGGGGGAGGATTACTACTTTTCAACCCCCTACAGCGAGGGGAATGCATCCTGATTGACCAGCATCTTTCAAACGCTGCAAGGTTTTATCTGCCGCTGCTTTAGTGCTGTACGGGCCCAACACAACACGATTCCAGCCACCGCCAGCGGTAATACGGCTTTCGATACCACCAAATGCCAATTGGGCGCGAATAGATTCGGCCTGATCGACAGCTTTGAATGATCCACATTGCACCATCCAACGTTGCGCTTTTTCTTTCTCTTTTTCCGGTTTCGGCGGTGTAACTGCCGGTGTCACCGGAGCGACAGACTGGGTACGCGGCGGTGTAGACACCTGTGGCGGTACTTGCGTCTGCGGTTGTACGCGACTCTGCGACTGTGTTGGCGCTTGCGATTGCACCGGCGTGGTCACTTGTCGCGGCGGTGTTAGCGGCTGCTGCATATTGGCCGGCGGTGGTGTGATAGTCACCGCAGAACGTGGCACCGATATCCCTTGGTTATAAGGCACCTCGGACAACTGTGTCGGCTGCTGGCGCATATCCGCCTGCATCTGCTCAAGCAATTGCCGCTGCTCATTCGTCAGCTGAGTCTGGGAATTAACTTCGCCACCCGCAGAAGGCTCGGTGGGTGTCGGTACGCCAATCTGGCGATTTTCCAGCTCTTTAATGTAGCGCCAGCGCTCTTCCGGCTTCGGTGGTAACCCATTACCCGTGCGAGGGTCATGACTGGGCAGCAGCGGAAGCTCACCCGGCTTGTTGTGGGTGATAAAATAGAGGCCACCAACAAATACCACTAACAGCGCGACAGCCAGCGCCACCACGGTTTTAGATATTGCTGGAGCACTGCGTTTCTTCCGGCTGGGGCTTTTGCGCCGCGCTCCTGAGCGCCCTCGGCTTACATAATCTCTCTGTGCCACTATCGTTTCGCTGCGTCGTAATGATGGAATAAGCCCGTCATGTTACTGAACCCCTGAATATTTGCCTAGCTTTTAGGCGCAGCAGTACTTTCCCTGATGATTAATTCGGTGTCTAACAAGCGGGAGCCACTTTGTACTGAATGCCCTTGTAACTGTTCGAGTAATAGTAACATGGCTTGCTGACCAATTTGATAACGAGGTTGCGCCACCGTGGTTAAAGGTGGGTAGCAATACTGTGACAGCTTCAGATTGTCAAACCCGACCAACGAGACATCCTGCGGTATATTTAGCCCCATTCTCTTCGCCTGCCACATGGCCCCTATCGCCATCACATCATTGTGACAAAATATTGCTGTGGGTGGGTTGGGCAACGCCATCAGAGTGGCAAAGGTTTCAGCGCCCGCTTCATAGCTGAAGTCACCACGCAGAATATAGTCACTATCAACTGCGATCCCATTGCGGCGCAGCGCTTGAATATAGCCCTGTAGCCGATAATGGCTCAGCGGCAACGTCTCTGGCCCCGCCACACAGGCAATGCGCTGGTGCCCTAATTCATGCAGATAGTTCACTGCTTCATAGGCAGCGGTCAGATTATCGATATGTACTGTTGGCAGCTCCAGCTCAGGTGAGAACTCGTTTGCCATCACCATTGGCGGCAGATTGCGCTGCTCTTCTTTGCTGGCATCAAACGGCAGATTAGAACCTAACAGCAACATGCCATCGATCTGCTTGGTGATAATCAAGTTAACGAAGGTGCGCTCTTGCTGAGTTTGTTGTGCGCAATCGCCAATTAAGATCAGATAGTCTTGTTGGGCTGCCGCATGTTCAATGCCTTGAATGATGTCGGCAAAAAACGGATCGCTGATATCCGGTACGATAACCAGGATCGTGCGCGATTCGTTACGTTTAATGTTGCGAGATAAAGCGTGAGGAGAGTAACCCACAGCCAAGACAGCTTGCTCCACCTTTTGTCGGGTCACTGCTGAAACCTTTTCTGGATTCATCAATGCGCGTGACACCGTCGCAGTTGAAACGCCCGCCATTCCAGCAACGTCTTTCATGGTGGCTACCGTGAATTCTTTCTTCTCTTCCAACGCCTTTCTCCTTGCTCTGGCTCCATGCCAGCACTAATTGCTTTGAGATATCCCGAGGCCAATGGCTCAGGATATTAACGAGTTGTCACACGTCAACCGTGGTTATCGGTTAGCCGCGCTCATATCCTTTCATGGCAGTGTGGTTTCGGTTAAATACAGACTTTGGAACATTCTATACAGATAGTGGGGGCAATTTGTTACCTAATTTGCATTAAAAGTGTGACATAAGTGGGGTTTTTCGAACTGGCTCGCAGAAAGCAGGGTAAACGATTGCTTCGAGTGACAAATCAAACACCCAATCACCCATTTACACCCCAAATAAGATAAAGAGTTTTTATTACCCAAAGTCAGTGATTCGGGTAAGTGAATGCCGCTAACAACACTGCGGCGTCAAGGAAGAAAGACATTACCCAAAGTCATTGGCGTTGCAGCCAGGCAGCAAAGGAGTGAATCCCGATGAGCTTACATGAGTAAGTGATTCGGGTGAACGAGAGCAGCTAACACAGCTGCGGCGTCAAGGACGAAGGGTAATTAATTAGCTATCGATGGGATCGACGTCCAACGTCCACTTAACTTTTCGTGCTTGCGGCAATGTATTGATTAGTGGTTGAGAGGTTTTAATCAGCCGTTGCAGCAATTGCCTTGAGGGGTGCTGTAGCAAGAGTTGCCATCGGAAGCGCCCACCTCGTTTGGCTTGCAAGGCGGGTACTGGCCCCATGATCCAGAGGGCATCATCTTTGAGCGGACTGGCTTCCAATAAATTGCGCAATTGTTGCAGGAAAAGTGCTGACTGCTGATTATCGTGATCTTCGCTGCGCACGATGATATGGCTGGTATAGGGCGGTAAAAATACACTTTTACGCTCTGCCAGTGCTTGTTTGGCAAAGGCATCGTAGCCCTGTTGCAGCAGGATTTGCAGCAGTGGGTGTTCAGGGTGATGGGTTTGTAAAATGACTTCACCCTGCTTACCGGCGCGACCCGCACGGCCTGATACCTGGGTATAAAGCTGGGCAAAGCGCTCTGCTGAGCGAAAATCCGCCGAGAATAGCGCACCATCGACATCCAACAATGCCACCAACGTGACATCGGGGAAGTGATGCCCTTTCGCCAACATTTGCGTGCCAATCAAAATACGTGCACCGCCCTGATGGACATCCGCCAGATGCTGCTCCAGCGAGCCTTTGCGACTGGTGGTATCACGGTCAATTCGAGTGATTGGCGTGTCGGGGAACAGCGGGGCCAGCTCATTTTCCAGCTGTTCAGTGCCGACCCCCACCGAAACCAGATGCGTGGTCCCGCATTTCGGGCATTGCTGAGGCACTGGCCGCTGACTGTCACAATGGTGGCAACGCAACTGGCGGTGATTCTGATGCAGGGTGTAATAGTGGTCGCAGCGCTGACACTCGGCAATCCAGCCACACTCATGGCACAGTAACGCGGGCGCATATCCTCGGCGATTTAGAAACAAAATCACCTGATTATCTGCTGCCAAATGGGCCTTCATCCGTTTCAGCAGAGGCTGAGAAAGCCCCACTTTTAGCGGCAACCCTTTGAGATCAAGCAAGTGCTGCGCGGCGGGTTTGGCATTACCGGCTCGTTTACTCAGTGTTAGCTGGCGATATTTGCCCATCTGCACATTATGTAAGGTTTCCAGCGCGGGGGTGGCGGTGCCCATAACGATGGGAATGCCCTCTTCACGGGCGCGGAATACCGCTAAATCTCGCGCGTGATAGCGCCAACCCTCCTGCTGCTTGTAGGAGCTGTCGTGCTCCTCATCAATAATGATGACCCCCAGGCGGGAGAATGGCGTAAACAGCGCAGAGCGCGTACCAATCACAATCGCGGCTTCACCATTACGCGCCCGCAACCAGACCGACAGACGTTCACTGTCGTTTAAGCCAGAGTGTAACACCTCAACCGGTGCGTTAAACCGCTCACGGAAACGGGCGATGGTCTGCGGGGTCAGGCCAATCTCAGGCACCAACACCAGCGCCTGACGGCCCTGCGCCAAAATATTTTCCAGCACACTCAGATAAACTTCCGTTTTACCGGAACCCGTCACCCCCGCCAGCAACCAAGCCGCAAACTGGGTATCTTCGCTGCGGATCGCGCCAACGGCGGTGGCCTGCTCGGTATTTAGCCGTAGGCGCTCACCCAGCACGGCAAAACCCTGACGCCAATCGGTAGTCGCCACTTCTTGCGAGCGCAGATCAATCAACCCCTTGCTGCGCAAAGCTTGCAACGCGCTTTCGGTTAATGCCATTTCATTTACTTGATGGCGATAGACCGGTTTTTGCAATAATGCGGCAAGCGCCT
Source organism: Yersinia sp. Marseille-Q3913 (assembly GCF_963892745.1). Lineage (NCBI taxonomy): Bacteria > Pseudomonadati > Pseudomonadota > Gammaproteobacteria > Enterobacterales > Yersiniaceae > Yersinia > Yersinia sp. Marseille-Q3913. Next base: position 42,111 of record NZ_CAWQAF010000021.1, read on the forward strand.
GTTGCTGCTTGGGCGCACGTTTTAAGCTGTCCGGCGGGGTCGCGCGGCCCTGCTCGGTGGCAAACCATTGCCACAAAGGAGCTGCTTGTGCCGGTTTCCCTTGCCGCAACAGAATAGGCAGGGCATGAAACAGCACTTCGCCGATGGGATAGTGGTAGTAGTCGGTTGCCCAGCAGAGAATGCGCCACAAGCTGGGCGGGAATAAGCTGCGATCATCCAAAATGGTATCAATAGCTTTCAGTTGCTCAAGAGGGAATGCGCTGGTATCACTGATACCCACCACAATCCCGATGGCTTTGCGTTTACCAAACGGCACGCTGACGCGAGCACCCACCACCGGGCAGGCCATGGCGCTGTCTAATCGGTAATCAAAGGTACGGGCCAGCGGTACGGGTAAAGCCACTTGAACAACGGACATGTGTTGTCATCCTGAATAAAAAACTGACCTGAATAAAAAATGATTGAACAGTTTACACCGCATGCTTCACAATGTGCGGATTCGATTGCGCGGCTTTGGCAAATTCTGTATGATTCGCCGCCTTTGATATAATTCGATATCAAATTCTGTTAACAACCGTTGGTTACTTTATCAGCGATTGTTAGTTATCAATCGTGTGGTGTCTGGCGGAACAGGGCTGGATAGCGACACGGCCTAAATATAGAGGTTTCCATGAAACAAGGTATCCACCCTAAATACGATTTAGTTACTGCTTCTTGCTCTTGCGGTAACGTTATCAAGATCAACTCTACCGTTGGTCATGACCTGAATCTGGACGTGTGCGGCGAATGCCACCCGTTCTACACTGGCAAGCAGCGTGATGTTGCGACCGGTGGCCGTGTTGACCGCTTCAACAAGCGTTTCAGCGTGCCAGGTGCAGCTAAGAAGTAATCTCTGCCCGTCAGACGAAAAAGGCGCCTTAGGCGCCTTTTTTCATTTCTACTCCCCCATTCACATTCATTGATGAACAGGGTCGTTGTTGGAAATCAATATTCCCAAGTATCGGGATCAACACCCAATTCACGCATTAAAATCTTCGCGGCTTCCGGGATTTCATCACTGCGCTCTTTACGCAGATCTTCGTCATTCGGCAGCGGCTGGCCAGTAAATGCATGCAAAAAAGCCTCACACAACAATTCACTGTTGGTGGCGTGGCGCAGGTTATTCACCTGACGGCGGGTCCGTTCATCGGTGAGGATTTTTAACACCTTCAGCGGAATGGATACCGTAATTTTTTTGACCTGTTCGCTTTTCTTGCCGTGTTCAGCGTAAGGGCTGACATACTCGCCGTTCCACTCAGCCATGGGACACCTTAAATTTATCGGAAAAATACTAAATTCTGAAAACGGGCCAATTATGCCCGATCTTCGCTGTTCTCACTAAATAAATGTCAGTTTTACTAGACTAACGTCACTCATTTAATCATTTTCGCCATTTATTAATAGCCGATACCTTTCTCTGCCATCTTTACGGTTAAACAAAACCTCACCGAAACCTGACTGACATCATTAAGATATCTAAAACCTCTATAATTTTAGCGGTTATTATTCCATTGCTCAATCTATACGCAAAGAAGTTTAGATGTCCAGATGTATTGACGTCCGTAATTTGTGCGTCTACTCTGGCGTAACATTTTCTCGATCCCGGCTGGTGGAAATCCATATGACGCGTAAACAGGCAACAATAGCAGTCCGTAGTGGGTTGAACGATGACGAGCAATACGGCTGCGTTGTCCCCCCGATTCACCTCTCCAGTACTTACAACTTTATCGATTTCAATCAGCCACGCGCACATGACTATTCACGTCGCGGTAATCCAACGCGCGATGTGGTGCAGCGGGCCTTGGCTGAACTGGAAGGGGGCGCTGGTGCTGTGATGACCAGCAGCGGGATGTCGGCGATTCATTTGGTTTGCACCACATTTCTAAAGCCGGGCGATCTGCTGGTCGCGCCGCACGACTGTTATGGCGGCAGCTACCGTTTATTCGATAGCCTGAGCAAACGCGGGGCTTACCGCGTGCTGTTTGTTGATCAGGGTGATGAAGAGGCCCTGAGCCGCGCCTTGGCTGAAAAACCTAAGCTGGTATTGATTGAAACACCAAGCAACCCGCTACTGCGGGTGGTGGATATTGCCGCCATCTGCAAAGCCGCCCATGCCGTCGGCGCACTAACGGTTTGCGACAATACCTTCCTCAGCCCCGCCTTACAGCAGCCGCTCGCTTTAGGCGCGGATCTGGTAGTTCACTCCTGTACCAAATATCTGAATGGTCACTCGGATGTGGTGGCCGGTGCGGTGATTGCCAAAGATCCTGAGCTGGCGGTCGAGCTGGCCTGGTGGGCAAATAATATCGGCGTCACTGGTGCGGCGTTTGATAGCTATTTGTTATTACGCGGTTTGCGTACCTTGTCACCACGTATGGCCCAACAGCAACGTAATGCCGATGACATTGTTCGCTATTTACAGCAGCAGCCTTTGGTGAAAAAGCTGTATCATCCCTCTCTGCCACAACATCCCGGCCACGAAATTGCTTGCCGTCAGCAGTCAGGTTTTGGTGCGATGCTCAGTTTTGAGTTCGATGGTGATGAACAGGTGTTGCGCCGTTTTCTCTCTGCCCTTGAGCTGTTTACCTTGGCAGAGTCTTTGGGCGGCGTGGAGAGCCTTATCTCCCATGCAGCGACCATGACCCATGCCGGTATGGCGGCAGAAGCGCGCATTGCCGCCGGTATTACTGATAGCTTGTTGCGTATTTCCGTGGGTATTGAAGACAGCGAAGATTTGATTGCCGATTTGGAAAATGCCTTCCAGTTGGCGGGAACGAGGTAAGCATGAATGCAACAGCGGTAGCAGCGGCGGTCACTGGTCGTCAGCTGCATAAGTTTGGTGGTAGTAGCCTTGCGGACGTGAAGTGTTACCTGCGGGTGGCCAATATTATGGCCAACTACAGTCACCCCGGCGATCTGATGGTGGTGTCTGCGGCAGGGAGTACCACAAACCAACTGATCAGCTGGTTGAAACTCAGCCAAAGCGATCGCCTTTCTGCCCATCAGGTGCAGCAAAACTTGCGGCGTTATCAGCACGACCTGATCAGCGGGTTATTATCGCCAGAAATGGCTGAGCCACTGATTAGCGAGTTTATCCATGATTTGGAGCGGCTGGCCGGTTTGCTGGATAACAAAATCGACGATGCAACTTATGCCGAAGTAGTTGGCCATGGTGAGATTTGGTCCGCCCGCCTAATGGCTGCGGTGCTAAACAAGCTGGATATGAAGGCCAGCTGGCTGGATGCACGCAGTTTCCTACGTGCTGAGCGGGCGGCACAACCTCAGATCGATGAAGGCCGCTCTTATCCGTTGTTGCAACAATTGATCGCGCAGCACCCACATCAACGGTTAGTGGTGACCGGCTTTATCTCGCGCAATAACGCCGGTGAAACCGTGCTGTTAGGGCGTAACGGCAGTGACTATTCCGCGACACAAGTTGGTGCGCTGGCAGGTGTCGAACGAGTCACCATCTGGAGTGACGTTGCCGGGGTCTACAGTGCTGACCCGCGCAAAGTGAAAGATGCCTGTCTGCTGCCCCTGCTGCGGTTGGATGAAGCCAGTGAACTGGCCCGTTTGGCGGCACCGGTGTTGCACACCCGCACATTACAGCCAGTTTCAGGCAGTGATATCGATTTACAACTGCGCTGTAGCTACCAGCCGGAACAAGGTTCCACCCGCATTGAGCGGGTATTGGCCTCTGGCTCGGGTGCCAAAATTGTCACCAGCCACGATGATGTCTGCCTGATTGAATTGCAGATTGCGGGCCATCATGACTTCTCACTGGCGCAGAAAGAGATAGACCTGCTGCTTAAACGCGCGCAAATCAAGCCGCTGGCGACAGGTATTCATCCGGATCGCAACTTGCTGCAACTTTGCTATACCTCAGAAGTGGTGAACAGTGCGCTCCGCGTGCTGGAAGATGCCACCTTGCCGGGGAGACTATCCCTGCGCGAAGGGCTGGCACTGGTGGCACTGGTCGGCGCGGGGGTGAGTAAGAATCCACTGCACAGCCATCGATTCTACCAACAGCTGAAAGATCAACCGGTTGAGTTTATCTGGCAAGCGGAAGATGGTATCAGCCTGGTGGCCGTTCTGCGCCTTGGGCCGACAGAGCACCTGATTCAGGGTCTGCATCAGTCGTTATTCCGGGCGGAAAAACGTATCGGTTTAGTGCTGTTCGGCAAAGGCAATATCGGCGCGCGCTGGCTGGAGCTGTTTGCTCGCGAGCAAAAGAATATTTCAGCCCGCAGTGGTTTTGAATTCGTGCTGGCTGGGGTGGTGGATAGCCGCCGCAGCTTACTGAGCTATGACGGGCTAGACGCCAGCCGGACATTGGCATTTTACGATGACGAAGCCATAGAGCAGGATGAAGAGTCGCTGTTCTTGTGGATGCGAGCGCACCCGTTTGACGATCTGGTGGTGTTGGATGTGACTGCCAGCGAGTCACTGGCAGAGCAATATTTGGATTTCGCCAGCTACGGTTTCCACGTTATCAGCGCCAACAAACTGGCTGGGGCCTCCAGCAGCAATAACTATCGCCAAATCCGCGATGCCTTCGCCAAAACAGGTCGTCACTGGCTGTATAACGCCACGGTCGGCGCGGGTTTGCCAGTTAACCACACCGTGCGTGACCTGCGTGATAGCGGCGACAGCATTCTGGCCATTAGCGGTATTTTCTCCGGCACACTCTCTTGGCTGTTCCTGCAATTTGACGGCAGTGTGCCCTTTACCGAGCTGGTGGATCAAGCCTGGCAACAAGGGCTGACCGAGCCGGACCCGCGAGTGGATCTCTCCGGTCAGGATGTGATGCGCAAGTTGGTGATCCTGGCCCGTGAAGCGGGTTACGACATTGAACCGAATCAGGTGCGGGTAGAGTCGCTGGTACCTGCCGGTGCCGATGTTGGCTCAGTGGATCAGTTCTTCGAAAACGGTGAAGCATTGAATCAGCAAATGGTTCAGCGCTTAGAAGCCGCGAATGAAATGGGTCTGGTGTTACGTTACGTGGCACGCTTTGATGCCAATGGTAAAGCACGGGTGGGGGTTGAAGCCGTGCGTGCTGACCATCCACTGGCCTCCCTGCTGCCATGCGATAACGTCTTCGCCATTGAGAGCCGTTGGTATCGCGATAATCCACTGGTGATCCGTGGCCCTGGCGCTGGCCGCGATGTCACTGCCGGTGCAATTCAATCTGATTTAAACCGCCTGTCTCAACTACTGTAACCTGCATTCACTCGCCTCTTCTACCCACCATAGAAGAGGCGAAATCCGCGCCCCACCGCTGTTTTACTCGCAACATGAATTTTCTGCGCAATCCGTGTGAATATTAATCATCGGCCTAAACTTATTTAAACGTTGACTCTTTAGCCAACTTCCGGCACCTTCTATTTAGCCATCTAAACGTATAGACGCTCACAAATGGGCGGTAACAAATAACATAAGTCGTTATAGCGACAATGGAGTGACAGGGTATGAGTTTTTTTCACGCAAACCAGCGGGAAGCGCTAAATCAAAGTCTGGCGGAGCTGCAAGGCCAAATTAATGTTTCTTTTGAGTTTTTCCCGCCGCGTACTAGCGAGATGGAAGAGACCCTGTGGAGCTCGATTGATCGCCTGAGCACCCTGAAACCAAAATTTGTTTCGGTGACTTATGGTGCCAACTCCGGCGAACGCGATCGTACCCATAGCATCATCAAAGGAATTAAAGAGCGTACCGGTCTTGAAGCCGCGCCACATCTGACCTGCGTGGATGCATCTCCGACTCAGTTACGTGATATTGCGGCTGATTACTGGAATAGCGGCATCCGCCATATCGTGGCCCTGCGCGGTGATTTACCCCCGGATAGCGGCAAACCAGAAATGTATGCCTCTGATTTGGTGACCTTGCTGAAAGACGTGGGTGACTTTGATATCTCGGTGGCGGCTTACCCGGAAGTTCATCCCGAAGCGAAGAGCGCACAAGCTGACCTGATTAACCTGAAGCGCAAGATTGATGCAGGCGCTAACCGTGCTATTACGCAGTTCTTTTTTGATGTCGAGAGCTACCTGCGCTTTCGCGACCGCTGCGTAGCCACCGGTATTGACGTCGAAATCGTACCGGGCATCTTACCGGTTTCCAACTTTAAGCAGCTTCAGCGCTTCGCCACCATGACCAATGTGCGGGTGCCTAATTGGATGACTACCATCTTTGAAGGGCTGGATAACGACCCTGAGACACGTAAAATGGTCGGTGCTTCGGTAGCGATGGACATGGTAAAAATCTTAAGCCGCGAAGGCGTGAAGGATTTCCACTTCTATACCCTGAACCGCGCTGAGTTGAGTTATGCGATTTGCCATACCTTGGGGGTCAGACCTTAGACGTTATCAGGCCTTAGGCGCTAAATGTATTTAGCGAACAGATAACCGGCAAGGGGGGTTTAGCATCTAACCCCTCCTTTGCCTCTCCCCAACACATCTACCTATGCTTTGTCTGCCAGAAACTTCACCGGCACAGCGGGCGGACCAAAACGGTTATCACCGTCAGTTCCCAGAAATGCGCCGCAGTCGATAAACATCATGACAATAATTAGCGTGGGAATGAAGCGCCCGACACCCCATTGCCAGATAGGGGCCAGCATCTGCCAGTTACCCGCCATCAGCATCCAGGCCAGCACCACCAGAAACGCCCACCAGCCGGCTTTATTGCGGTCATGCAGCCGCTTAACTACCACCGCCGCTGTTGGCCACAGTAAAAAAACGATCGCAAAAGCAGCGGTCTGAATAGGTAGCCAATCCTGCCCGGCTAGCGTAAAAATCACCAGCATCGCCATGAGCCACAGGCCGATCCAGATCCAAAAATCCCGCCGCCCGATACGGCCTTTAAATGAAAAACACCACTGCTGTATTGTCATCGATGAACTGATCCACTGACCTGATTTAATAGTGCCAGAGTGTAACTCAACCACACTGCCAACCGACAAACTTTGCTGTGAATTTTGACAATCACCCCCGATTACCGTTTTAATCCCCCCACACACTTCTAACGACGGCGTAAGTCATGAGAAAAGAAATTGCCGCAACACTAACCCTACTGCTGCTTATAGCAACGGTTAGCCGCGCTCATGCCGATCCCGCAGACGACAGTGGTCAGCCAACGGAAGAGGCACAACCGACTGCACCTTATCTGCTTTCTGGCGCACCAACCTTTGATTTAACTATAGTTAAATTTCGTGAAAATTATAACCACGCCAACCCGACACTGCCCATTAGTGAGTTTCACGCCATCACCGTCAAAGGCGATGCGCCACCACTGACTCGGGCGGCCAGCAAGATCAATGAAAATCTCTATGCTTCAACCGCGCTGGAGAGAGGCACCGGTAAGATTAAAACCTTACAAATTACCTACTTGCCAATTAAAGGGAGCGAGGAGAAAGCAGCCCGACTGGTGGCGGTCAATTACATGGCGGCCCTGATGCGACAGTTTGAACCGACACTCACACTACAGCAGAGTATTGAGAACGTGCAGCAGCTGTTGACTAAAGGTAAAGGCTCGACTTTCTACACTCATCCTGTCGGCGCAATTCGCTATGTTGTAGCAGATAACGGCGAAAAGGGGCTTACCTTCGCTGTTGAACCGATTAAGCTGTCACTATCAGAAGCATAACTCGCCGCAATTAATGACGAAAAGCAAAGCCATTGTCACTAATCATCTCTATACTGTTGGACAGGTAAACTGCCTGTCGGGCAGTCATTATTATTGACCCTCGTGTCCCTTTGTTGGAGGAAGAAACATGCGTCATCCATTAGTTATGGGTAACTGGAAACTGAACGGTAGCACTCACATGGTTAACGAGCTTATCGCTGGCCTGCGTAAAGAATTGAGCACCGTTGACGGTTGTGGTGTTGCCATTGCGCCACCGGCTATCTATCTGAATCAAGCTAAACATGAGCTGTCAGGTAGCCGTATCACTCTGGGTGCACAGAACGTTGATGTGAATCTGTCCGGCGCATTCACTGGCGAAACCTCGGCTGAAATGCTGAAAGACGTGGGTGCCCAATATATCATCATCGGTCACTCTGAGCGCCGCACTTATCACAAAGAAAGTGATGAATTGATCGCCAAGAAATTCGGCGTATTGAAAGAGACTGGCCTAATCCCAGTACTGTGCATCGGTGAATCCGAAGCAGAAAACGAAGCGGGTCAAACTGAAGCTGTTTGCGCTAAGCAGCTGGATGCCGTGCTGAACACCTTGGGCGTGAAAGCGTTCGAAGGCGCAGTGATCGCTTACGAGCCTATCTGGGCGATCGGTACTGGCAAATCAGCCACCCCAGCACAGGCTCAAGCGGTTCACAAATTCATCCGTGACCATATTGCCAAGCTTGATGCTGCGGTTGCAGAACAAGTGATCATTCAGTACGGCGGTTCTGTTAACGACAAAAACGCAGCAGAACTGTTCACCCAGCCTGATATCGATGGCGCACTGGTTGGCGGTGCTTCACTGAAAGCAGATGCCTTCGCGGTTATCGTGAAAGCAGCAGCAAAAGCTAAAAAAGCCTGATTCAGGTTTAAGTCGCTACTGATTAAGCCGGAGCAGTTGCTTCGGCTTTTTTATAGCGCTACTTCTTAAACTCTTTCTGATATAAATCAATACCATCTTCCCCGACCCGTCCTAAGAAGTGACTGATTTCTGCGCTCATCTTTGCAAGCTCAGTAATTTCACAGCTTAAATAGGTTTTCTTCTGTGTATCAAAAAAATGAATAGTATCGCTATCTTTAAATTTAATCACATTACAGGCGTGTCCTTTCGTCGTACCCGGCAACCTAGTTCGCCAGGCTGGCCGATGAATCACCAGAACCCCATATAACTCACTATCAGGTTTATATTGTTTTAGTTGAGTTATTAGTTCCGTAACCGATCCCCCCTCACTACCAGAAACAGGCAGCCCCATATTACCTTTGACATCCGCACCTCTTAACGTCGGCAACGAACAATATAACTTATTGTTTTCTAAAGTATCAATCACTGCCGTCGCGCAAGATGCACAGTTGGTTTGCCCAAAACCCTGAATCCCAAAGAGTGCGAGCAAAGCAGCCAAAGGCCGAAATAACAAAGGCGGTTTACCGTCGCGATTTACCTCTTTTAATAAGACATCGAAATATTCTTTAGGATTTTTAGCGTAATCCGGCAGTTTTATATCTGAGTCTTCCCTATTTTTTATTGCCGCTGGTGGTATGTAGGTTTGTGAGCCTATAAGGAGTGTTGATTCCAAATATTCAAATGAACCATCACCTAGATCGCTGGTACTTTGTAGTGATACACTAGAGTCTTTTCTTTCTAATGGCTTACACGGTGCTATTGATGCTGAAACTGACGGAGTGATTGTCTGGCTAGAAATATTCATAATTCCCCCCAATAAGCTGTGCAGCCTTAATGGCTGATACAACTCAATAACGTATTCGGTCGTGGTTAGCGAATTGGGGAGTTGGTATCTATAAGAAAGATAATATTTATGAAAATAAGCAGGGAATTGATCCGATTAATATCACAAAACGCCCGCAAGCATTAACTTATGGGCGTTTTTATTCGCGACAACAATCAGCGCACTATCTTAGCGTTTACTGATCTCATCAAACACACCGCCAGTGGCGAAATGTGTCTGCTGCGCTTTGGTCCAGCCACCGAAAACTTCATCAATAGTAAACAGCTTTAGTTGCGGGAACTCACTGGCAAATTTGGCCGCTACAGCCGGATCACGTGGGCGGTAGTAATTCTTAGCCGCGATAGTCTGGCCTTCTGGTGAATAGAGGTATTTCAAATAGGCATCAGCAACCTCGCGGGTGCCGCGCTTATCGACCACTTTATCCACCACCGACACCGTCGGCTCCGCCAGAATCGACACACTTGGCGTGATGATATCAAACTTATCTTTGCCCACTTCATTCACCGCCAGCAGAGCTTCGTTTTCCCAGGCAATCAGCACATCACCAATGCCACGTTCAACGAAGGTATTGGTGGCACCACGCGCGCCAGAGTCCAGCACTTCCACATTCTTATACAGGGTTTTGACAAACTCCTGCGCCTTGGCCTGATCGTTATTGTTATGCTCTAACGCATAACCCCAGGCTGCCAGATAGTTCCAACGCGCACCACCGGAGGTTTTTGGATTCGGGGTGATCACTGAGATGCCCGGTTTTACCAGATCTGACCAATCATGAATCTGCTTAGGATTCCCTTTACGCACCAAAAACACGATGGTTGAGGTGTAAGGTGCAGAGTTATCCGGCAGTCGCTTGATCCAATTTTTATCAATGCGACCACGCTCAGCAATAGCATCGACATCATAAGCCAGTGCCAGTGTCACCACATCGGCCTCAATACCATTAATCACCGAGGTCGCCTGCTTACCAGAGCCGCCGTGGGATTGACGCACTGTCACTTTGTCGCCGGTTTGTTGTTCCCAATGTTTACTGAATGCCTGGTTATATTCCTGATAAAACTCGCGTGTCGGATCATAAGACACATTCAGTAATTGAATATCTTTTGCCATGGCACCTGATGCCAACAGCAGTAACGACAAACCCACACCCCATTTACGCATTGACCCGCTCCCCAGAATGATTGTTATTAATCTAAATAATTGCTATCAACCTAAATGGTTTTAACTTAAATGCTAATCAACCCAATTGGTTGGCTTGATACAGAGCGTGCCAGAAACTATTCATCCAATTAAAGAATAAAAAACTTCTGATTATATCAATACGAAATATACAGTCCCTGAAATCGGGATAGGGGCTGATCTCACAACCAGCCTCCTCCCACACCACCGTACATACGGG
>NZ_CAWQAF010000022.1:0-221616 GCF_963892745.1 Yersinia sp. Marseille-Q3913
AGCACTCATAATGCTGGGGTCACAGGTTCGATTCCCGTCGTAGCCACCATCTTTTGGGGTATCGCCAAGCGGTAAGGCACTGGATTCTGATTCCAGCATTCCGAGGTTCGAATCCTCGTACCCCAGCCAAATTTAGAAAAGCTCGCTTCGGCGGGCTTTTTGCGTTTTGGGTTTACCCCCTTATCATGCTCTGTAACTGAGCCGGGGCCGCAGAGCGGTAGCCCGCCCCCGTAATCTTGCGCTCAACGTCAAGCAGGTTCCCTATAACCCCAACGCATACTTCAACGCATGTTCCTTAAGTTTGCCCGCACGCTGAGCCGCCATCAGCGCTAAATTACGTACAAATTTTACTGGCGGTAGATCATTGCTGAAGGCGGTGTAAAAGAGATCCATGCCACTTTGCATAATCAGATTATCAGTACGTCGGCGGCGCTGGTAACGCAGTAATACCTGTTCACTATGCCAAGGTTCCGCCAGTTCACGGGCCTGATTCAACACATTAAGCAGCGCGTCAACATCTCGATACCCCAGATTAACCCCCTGCCCGGCTAGCGGATTGATGGTATGGGCGGCATCTCCTAGCAAGGCCAACCCAGACTGTACATAGTGCTGCGCATGGCGACGGACCAGCGGGAAAGAGCCAGCGGCGACTGCCTTAACAGCCCCCAGCCGGGACGGGAAGGCTGCCGCGACCTCCTGATTCAATTGCACCATCGACATCGCCTGAAGCTGGCGGATACGCTGTGGGCTATCATACCAGACCAATGATGCCCAATTTTCAAACAGCGGCAGGAAAGCCCGCGGCCCAGAGGGGAAGAACTGTTGCCAGGTGGTCTCTTGCTGAGCGGTATCAGTTTCTACCGTGATCAGCATACAGGAGTGGCGATACTGCCAGCCACTGGTGCCAATACCCGATAAACGCCGCACCAAAGAGTTGGCACCATCAGCGCCTATCACTAAATGCCCCTGTATCTCTTGCTGTGCATCTAACGTAATTTTCCAGTAGTTATCTACTCTGACCATAGTTTGCAGCCGTGACGGGCATAGCAACGTCAAATTTTGGCACTCTGCTATCTGTTGCCACAGCGCTAACTGCAAAATTCGGTTTTCAACCATAAAACCCAGTTCAGGTAACGAGAGTGATGCCGCATCAAAGATAACTTGCGAGCCAGGCTGCTCCGAGGTCTCCAGCCGACGATAAGGGGCAAAGCGCATCTGTTGCACCCTTGACCAGACTCCGAGCTGCTTGAGCAACGCCACCGAGGTACAACCAATGGCGGAAACTCGTAAATCCGGTACGCTATTGGCATCAAACGGAGCTGGTGCTTCATGTTCTAGTAACGCCACTGACCAGCCAGTTTGTGCCAGCCCTAACGCCGCCGCCGCACCAACCATGCCGCCACCGACGACCACAACATCATAATTTGATTGCGATTTATTCATTTTAGTTGTGCTTTAAGAGTTAAAATCGTACTTGCATAGGCAAGTATTCTGTTTGTCATAAGTGTACCGGATTTTTCACCCTGCAACAGAATAAGTAAGCCGTTATGCGGTGGTCATCGCACCGGCAAATGACTACAATATTCCTTAACGACTGAGCCTTTACGCTAACCACTACTCAATTGCGGGGCACCACTCTCGCTTGCAGACACTGCACAAAATGCCATGCGATGTGATTTTTATGATGAATAATCTAATGACTAAAAAACTGCACATCAAAACCTGGGGCTGCCAGATGAATGAGTATGATTCATCTAAAATGGCTGATTTGCTGGCCAGCACCCATGGTTACCAGTTAACAGAGATCCCCGAAGAGGCTGATTTACTGTTGCTAAATACCTGCTCAATTCGCGAAAAAGCCCAAGAGAAGGTGTTCAGTCTGCTGGGGCACTGGAAATTACTAAAAGAGAAAAATCCCGAACTGATCATTGGTGTTGGCGGTTGTGTGGCGTCACAGGAGGGGGAGCATCTGCGTCAGCGCGCGCCCTGCGTCGATATTATTTTCGGGCCACAAACCCTGCATCGCCTGCCGGAGATGATTAACCACGTCCAAGGCACCCACAGCTCAGTGGTGGATATCAGCTTCCCTGAAATTGAAAAATTTGACCGCCTGCCAGAGCCTCGCGCCGAAGGCCCGACCGCCTTTGTCTCTATCATGGAGGGCTGCAATAAATATTGTACTTTCTGCGTGGTGCCATACACCCGTGGCGAAGAAGTCAGCCGTCCAAGTGACGATATTCTTTTTGAAATCGCGCAGTTAGCGGCTCAGGGTGTGCGGGAAGTGAATCTGCTCGGTCAGAATGTGAATGCCTATCGTGGTGCCACCTATGATGGTGATATCTGTAGTTTTGCCGAGCTATTACGGCTGGTTGCTGCCATAGACGGCATTGATCGCGTGCGCTTTACCACCAGCCACCCAATTGAATTTACCGACGATATCATTGATGTTTATCGTGATACCCCAGAGCTGGTGAGCTTCCTGCATCTGCCCGTACAGAGTGGTTCTGACCGTATTTTGACCATGATGAAACGCGCCCACACTGCGCTGGAATACAAAGCCATCATCCGCAAACTGCGTCAGGCGCGACCCGACATCCAAATTAGTTCTGATTTTATTATCGGTTTCCCCGGTGAAACTCAGCAAGATTTTGAGCAAACCATGAAACTGGTGGCGGATATCCGTTTTGATACCAGTTACAGCTTTATTTACTCTTCACGCCCCGGTACACCAGCGGCAGATCTGCCAGATGATGTCTCGGAAGAGGAGAAAAAACAGCGGCTACATATTCTGCAACAGCGCATCACTCAACAGGCGATGGAGATCAGCCGCGAGATGATTGGCACTGTGCAGCGCATTCTGGTGGAAGGCTCCTCACGTAAAAATGCCATGGAGCTGGCTGGCCGCACTGAAAATAATCGGGTGGTGAATTTTGAGGGTACGCCGAGCATGATTGGTCAATTCGTTGATGTGGAAATTATTGACGTTTATGCCAGCTCACTGCGCGGTATCTTGCTGCGTACCGAAGAGCAGATGGATCTGCGAGTTCATGAATCACCGCAATCAGTTATTGCGCGCACACGCAAAGAGAATGAGATCGGCGTGGTTCAATATCAACCCTGATACTGAACTCCCCGATACCCAATTATGCGAGTTAACTCGCATCAGTAGGCGCTGCATTGTCAGTGCCTATTTTATTTTAGCGTGAGGCTGCGCAGATTCAGACTTCTTAAGTTGCACCACCCAGCAACCGCTATTTGAATAGGCACGGAAAGCCGTAAACTTGCGTCTGTGTCGTGTACCATGAATAATTACCAAATGACATGTATGATTGACGTTATATCGATGAATGATATACCCAGAGGAACGCAGTGACTCAGAGAAACAGTTTGCACGTAGTGACACAAGAGATCTTGTTGGAACCCGCCGATAATCAGCGCCTACTGAGTTTATGCGGCCCTTTTGATAATAACATTAAGCAGTTAGAGCGCCGATTAGGGATCGAAATTAATCGTCGTGATAACCGTTTTAAGTTAGTCGGTAAGAGTATCTGCGTGGTTGCTGCGGCAGATATCCTGCGCCATCTGTATGTTGATACCGCCCCGATTCGGGGGGTTATCCCAGATATCTCGCCAGAAGATATCCACCTCGCGGTGAAAGAGAGCCGCGTGCTAGAGCAAACCGCCGAAAGTGTGCCGGATTACGGTAAGGCCGTGAATATCCGAACCAAACGTGGGATGGTCAAACCGCGCACACCCAATCAGGCGCAGTACATTGCCAATATTCTCGATCACGATATCACCTTCGGCATTGGCCCAGCCGGTACAGGCAAAACCTATCTGGCGGTTGCCGCAGCGGTCGATGCACTGGAGCGCCAGAATGTGCGGCGTATCTTGCTGACCCGACCGGCGGTAGAAGCGGGCGAAAAACTGGGCTTCCTACCCGGTGACCTGAGCCAGAAAGTGGATCCTTATCTACGCCCACTGTATGACGCCCTGTTTGAAATGCTGGGCTTCGAGCGGGTTGAGAAATTGATTGAACGTAACGTGATTGAAGTCGCGCCGCTGGCCTACATGCGGGGGCGTACCCTGAATGATGCATTCATCATTTTGGATGAGAGCCAGAACACCACCATCGAACAGATGAAAATGTTCCTGACCCGCATGGGCTTCAACTCCAAAGCAGTGATTACCGGTGATATCACGCAAACTGACTTACCGCGTCATCAGAAATCGGGCTTAAGCCACGCCATTGAGGTGCTGTCTGGGGTAGAAGAGCTGAGCTTTAACTTCTTCCATAGCGAAGATGTGGTGCGCCACCCAGTGGTCGCACAGGTGGTTATCGCCTATGAAGCCTGGGAAGCTGCGGAACAGAAACGCAAAGATACCATTGCCGAACAACGTAAGCGGGAAAATCATACCCCGTCTGAGCAGGAGGCTCCGTGAGCCAAGTTATACTCGATTTACAAATTGCCTGCGCCGATAGCCAGGGTTTACCCACAGAGGCCGATTTTCAGCAGTGGCTGGAAGCGGTGTTACCTCAGTTTCAAGAAGTCTCTGAAGTCACTATCCGCCTGGTGGATGAAGCAGAAAGTCATCAGTTGAATATGACCTATCGTGGCAAAGATAAATCGACCAATGTGCTCTCTTTTCCCTTTGAGGCCCCGCCTGAAATTGAACTGCCATTATTGGGTGATTTAATCATTTGTCGTCAGGTTGTTGAGCAAGAAGCTGTCGAGCAAGAGAAAGCACTATTTGCTCATTGGGCGCATATGGTTGTTCACGGCAGTCTCCATCTGCTAGGGTATGACCACATCGTTGACGATGAAGCAGAAGAGATGGAGTCGATTGAGACTGAAATCATGCAGAGCCTGGGTTACCCAGATCCCTATATTTCAGAGAAAGACCCCGACTAAACCGTCAGCCGCGTGAATTTACCGCGGCTGAAATGATGATCACTTAATATGGGTAAACTTAACTAAAACGCCATGAGCGACGACCACTCACAAAACAATGATAGCCCCAGTCCCAAGAAAGGGTTCTTTACTCTTATCCTTAACCAGTTATTCCACGGTGAACCTAAAAACCGCGGCGATCTGGTAGAGCTTATCCGTGATTCTGAACAGAACGATCTGATCGATCCCGATACCCGAGACATGCTGGAGGGCGTGATGGATATCGCCGAACAGCGCGTACGGGACATCATGATCCCCCGTTCTCAGATGGTCACATTAAAGCGTAATCAAACGCTGGATGAGTGTCTGGATGTGATTATTGAATCTGCTCACTCCCGCTTTCCGGTGATCAGCGAAGACAAAGATCATATTGAAGGTATTCTGATGGCCAAGGACCTGCTGCCGTTTATGCGCACAGATTCCGAGCCATTCAGCATTGATAAAGTCTTACGGCCGGCGATTGTGGTGCCAGAGAGTAAGCGTGTCGATCGGATGCTGAAGGAGTTCCGTTCTCAACGCTATCACATGGCCATTGTCATTGATGAGTTTGGTGGCGTTTCAGGGCTGGTGACCATTGAAGATATTCTTGAGCTGATCGTTGGCGAGATAGAAGATGAGTATGACGATGAAGAGGACAGAGATGTCCGTCAACTCAGTCGGCACACCTATACGATCCGGGCGCTGACCCAAATTGAAGATTTCAATGAAGTGTTTAACACCCATTTCAGCGACGATGAAGTGGACACTATCGGTGGTTTGGTCATGCAAGCTTTTGGCCACTTACCTTCCCGAGGTGAAACCATTGAAATTGAAGGTTACTTATTTAAAGTTGCCATGGCGGATAGCCGACGTATCATTCAGGTTCACGTAAAAATCCCGGATGATGCTCCGCAACCCAAACTGGAAGAATAAATCCTCGATGCCTATTGCTTCATACCTTCAACGCCAGTGGGTTCGCGCCCTACTGGCGCTATTTTTTGGCGCCTGCGGTACACTGGCCTATTCGCCATTCGACCACTGGCCGGCGGCTATTGTTTCGCTATTTGGCCTACTCGGCCTGACACTGGATCGCAGCACCAAACAAGCCGCATTTATTGGTTTTTGTTGGGGGATGGGGCTGTTTGGTTCTGGTATTAACTGGGTGTATGTCAGTATTGCCGAATTTGGCGGTATGCCGACGGCAATCAATATCTTCCTGGTGGTACTACTCGCCGCATATCTGTCGCTCTACACCATGCTATTTGCCGGAATATTAGCGCGCATCTGCCCAAAAGCGACCTGGTGGCGGTTAGCCATTGCCGCACCGGTAGTGTGGCAACTGACTGAGTTCCTGCGCGGCTGGGTGTTGACCGGCTTCCCGTGGCTGCAATTTGGTTACAGCCAGATTAATGGCCCACTACAGGGGATCGCGCCGATTCTCGGTGTTGATGGCATCACATTTATGTTGATGACAATCAGCGGGTTACTGGTCTATGCCGGCTATCAACGCCGTGTGACTGCCGCGGTTATTGCGCTGGCGCTGTTATTGCTGCCATGGCCATTGCGCCAATTGCATTGGTTCACGCCAGAGCCTGAACGCGCGGTCAATATTGCGATGGTGCAAGGTAATATCGCTCAGTCAATGAAGTGGGACCCCAAAGTCCTGCTGACCACGCTACAAATTTATCTGGATGAAACCCGCCCGTTTATGGGGAAAGCCCCGATTATCATCTGGCCGGAGTCGGCCATTCCCGATATTGAAACCGATCAAGCCCCCTTCCTGACCATGGTCGATAGCTTGATGCGGGCAAATCACAGCAGCCTGATTACCGGGATTGTTGATGCTCAACGTCGTCCAGAGGGCGCGGGTTACCACTTCTTCAACAGTATCATTGTGTTGGGAGGTAAAGAGCCATACCAATATCCAACCCGCAATCGTTATAGCAAACACCACCTGGTTCCCTTTGGTGAGTTTGTGCCGCTAGAATCCCTGCTGCGCCCATTGGCCCCATTCTTTGATTTACCGATGTCATCATTCAGCCGCGGGGGTTACGTACAACCACAGCTCAATGTCGCCGGATTTAACCTGACTGCCGCCATCTGCTATGAAATCGTGCTGGGTCAGCAGGTAAGGGATAACTTTAACCCTGATACCAACTTCCTGCTGACTATCTCAAATGATGCATGGTTTGGTCACTCTATCGGCCCCTGGCAGCATTTTCAGATGGCACGTATGCGCGCGCTAGAATTGGGCCGTCCTTTGCTGCGCAGCACTAACAATGGTATTACTGCCGCAGTTGGCCCCAGTGGTGAAGTGCTGGCGCAGCTGCCGCAATTCACTCAGCAGGTGCTTGAAGTGAAAGTCACGCCTACAACCGGTGTCACACCTTACGCCCGTTTTGGCTCATGGCCGCTGTGGATCATCACACTGGTTCTTGGGGTATTAACCCTCTATCGTGCGCTGCGCTGCCGCGCTGACAAGAAGTGCCAGACTGATAAAAAATAGCGCCTCGTGCGGGCATGTCATCAACATGCCCGTAGCCTCACATATACTCCCCCACTGTCGGTATTGCGAATCGTTATCACGGCGGTTATCTTGCCGTCTGGTACAAATAATTAGCATGATTTGCAATTTGAGAGCCTTATGTCACTGAATCCTGAATTTATCCTCACCACCGAAGCGCAATTAAATGAGCATTACGCCGCTCCTAATAAAAATGTACTGAAAAAACAAATAGATCACATTGATGATTACGCCAAAAAGCTGATCGCCGCTGCGCCTTTTGCCGTGTTGGGTACACTGGGTGCCAATGGGATAGACTGCTCGCCAAAAGGCGGGGAGCCGGGCTTTATCCATGTACAGGACAGCAAAACCTTGATGCTGCCAGACCGTGCGGGGAATAATCGCCTTGATGGTATCCGCAATCTGCTGCATAACCCGTTTATCGGTATCTTGTTCCTGATCCCAGGCTGGACCGAAGGTTTTCGAGTGAATGGTCGCGCAAAAATTTCGGTTGATCCGCAACTTTGTGAGCGTTTCAGCCAAAACGGCCACCCTGCCCGCAGTGTATTAGTGATTGAAGTGGATGAGGTATTTATCCATTGTGGCCGTGCGATTACCTTTGCCGACCTGTGGAATCCTGAAAAACATGTGGGAAAAGAAGATGTTCCAACGGCGTTAGACGTATTTAAGGCCCATCTGGCGCTCAATAATCATCAGTTAAGTTGACCCGCAGTAAGCAGTCGCCACCTGGACACTGGTTCATTAACACTCCCCCCGATTTGCTCCTATCGCCCTCAATGAGCAGGGCTTTATCCTCCTTGTTTCCTCGCGGCTGGCACAGACCTTGCATTGTTTCTAATCATAATGTGTTAGCTATCGGCAAATACCGGTCAACCATTTAGCTATTGTAGGGTATTGCCGCGGCCGGCAGACAAAGGTTAGTTTCGAATGAAGGATCGCGGTTTTTCGCCCGCACATTTTTAGGGCGCATCACGCACCATCAAAGTGCACGGCTGTTTTATTGCCTCTATTTGGTGCGATTTGCGTCTCAAAAAACAAACATTTATTCATCATTTGCATAACAATTTGCTATTTTTTAAAGATAATCTGATACAAGTAACAGCGAAATCGAGTGTTAGCCAACAAAACATCGGTGGTTGTACCGCCAAAACGAAACAAACACGATTTTTCGCCTAACAACATTTAGCTGTACACCGTTTTTTTGTACGACATTTTTTGTATGACATTGTTTTTAAACACAACATTAAGTAATAAAACAACAGCAAAGGAGTTGGACCATGCATATGCGTAAATTGGCGTTAGCGCTACTGTTAGCTGGGATGGCAAGTGGCGTAGCCCAAGCAGAAGAAGCGGCAGCACAACCCGCAGCGAAAGCGGAAGCCTCCGCGGATACTCTGAAGAAGATTAAAGACAGTGGCGTTATCGTGGTGGGTCACCGTGAGTCTTCCGTTCCTTTCTCTTATTACGATAATCAGCAGAAAGTGGTGGGTTATGCACAAGACTATTCTGACCTGATCGTTGATGCCGTTAAGAAAAAACTTAATGCACCTGATTTGCAGGTAAAACTGATTCCGATCACGTCACAAAACCGTATTCCACTACTGCAAAACGGTACTTTTGATTTCGAGTGTGGTTCTACCACCAATAATCTGGAACGTCAGCAGCAAGCTTCGTTCTCTAATACCATTTTTGTTGTCGGCACCCGTTTGCTGACCCAAAAAGGGTCTGAAGTTAAAGATTTCAAAGACTTGGCAGGTAAAACTGTCGTGGTAACGTCCGGTACCACATCTGAAGTTCTGCTGAATAAGCTGAATGAAAAAGACAAAATGAATATGCGCATCATCAGCGCCAAAGACCACGGTGACTCTTTCCGCACTCTGGAGAGTGGTCGCGCAGTCGCCTTTATGATGGATGATGCATTGTTAGCTGGCGAACGTGCCAAAGCGAAGAAACCAGACCAATGGGATATCGTCGGCACCGCGCAGTCTCAGGAAGCTTACGGCTGTATGCTGCGTAAAAATGACCCTGCGTTCAAAACACTGTTGGATGAAACCATCGCCACCGCACAAACTTCTGGTGTGGCTGAGAAGTCATTTGACCGCTGGTTCAAAAACCCAATTCCACCTAAAAATCTTAACCTGAATTTCTCACTGTCTGATGAAATGAAGGCGCTGTTCAAAGCACCTAACGATAAAGCATTGAACTAACAATAATAATCAGGGCGGGCGCTGCCTGCCCTACTGATTGATGATGGACCGATTGGGCTACAGGATGCGGGGTGGCCGTTCCCCACTCCGCATTTTTTTGTTCACCCTCGGGAGGCCGCAACGCATTGAATCATCAGTCATCAGGATGGCTTATCCATCCTTTTAAGGGAGTTCGTTATGTCAATAGACTGGAACTGGGGCATTTTCTTGCAAGCTGCCCCCTTCGGCAATACCACCTATCTCGGCTGGATTTGGTCCGGCTTTCAAGTCACCGTCGCGTTGTCACTGTGTGCATGGGTGATCGCCTTCTTCATCGGCTCACTGTTTGGCATTTTAAGAACCGTCCCCAATCGCATTCTGTCAGGAATAGGCACCTGTTACGTTGAACTGTTTCGCAACGTTCCTCTGATTGTACAATTCTTTACCTGGTATCTGGTGGTCCCTGAACTGTTGCCAGTTGATATTGGCATGTGGTTTAAAAGTGAGTTGGACCCCAACATACAGTTCTTCCTCTCTTCCGTGATTTGCCTTGGCTTATTTACTGCGGCACGGGTTTGCGAACAGGTGCGCGCAGGGATCCAATCACTGCCTCGTGGTCAGAAAGCAGCTGGTCTGGCAATGGGGTTAACCCTGCCACAGACTTATCGTTATGTTTTACTGCCTAATGCTTACCGGGTGATTATTCCCCCGATGACCTCAGAAATGGTTAACCTGGTTAAAAACTCAGCGATTGCCTCAACAATCGGTCTGGTGGATATGGCAGCACAAGCGGGTAAATTGCTGGATTATTCAGCTCACGCTTATGAGTCCTTCACCGCCATCACTCTTGGTTATGTGCTGATCAATGCCGTTATCATGTTGGTGATGCGATTAGTTGAGAAGAAAGTGCAGTTACCCGGCAATCTGGGGAGTAAATAATGTACGAATTTGATTGGAGTTCTATCGGCCCTAGCATTCCTTACCTGCTGCAAGGCTTGATTGTTACCGCCAAGATAACCCTTACCGCTATCGTGTTTGGGATTATCTGGGGGACGGTTCTGGCGGTAATGCGCCTGTCACCGATTAAAGCCATCAGCTGGTTTGCCACCGTCTATGTCAACGTGTTCCGCTCTATTCCGCTGGTCATGGTGCTGCTGTGGTTCTATCTGGTGGTCCCGAGCTTATTACAAAATGTGCTGGGCTTATCACCAAAAACTGATATTCGGTTAATCTCCGCCATGGTAGCCTTTTCGTTGTTTGAAGCGGCCTATTACTCAGAAATTATCCGTGCGGGTATCCAAAGTATCTCCCGTGGGCAATCTTCTGCCGCCCTGGCGTTGGGGATGACACAAGGCCAGTCGATGAGATTGGTTATCCTGCCACAAGCTTTCCGCGCCATGGTGCCGCTGCTGTTAACTCAGGGAATAGTGTTATTTCAGGATACATCACTGGTGTATGTCCTTAGCCTGGCCGATTTCTTCCGCACCGCCACCAACATTGGCGAGCGGGACGGTACTCGGGTCGAAATGGTGCTGTTTGCCGGTTTAGTTTATTTCGTTATCAGTATTGCCGCGTCGATGCTGGTTAACTATTTGAAGAAAAGGACTGTTTGATGATTTCCCTGAAAAATGTTTCTAAGTGGTACGGCCACTTTCAGGTGCTGTCTGACTGCACCACAGAAGTTAAAAAAGGTGAGGTCGTGGTGGTCTGCGGCCCTTCTGGCTCAGGTAAATCAACCTTAATCAAAACCGTTAACGGGCTGGAACCTATTCAAAAAGGCAGCATTACGGTTAATGGTATTGGTGTGAATGATAAAGGGACCAATTTGGCGCAGTTGCGTTCCAAAGTGGGCATGGTGTTCCAACATTTCGAACTCTTCCCACACTTGTCAATCATTGAAAATCTGACACTGGCGCAAATTAAAGTGTTGGGGCGCGATAAAGCCGCTGCCCGCGAAAAGGGCCTGAAGCTGTTGGAGCGTGTCGGCCTGACTACCCACGCCGATAAATTCCCTTCTCAGTTATCTGGTGGCCAGCAGCAACGTGTGGCGATTGCGCGCGCACTCTGTATGGACCCCATCGCGATGCTATTTGACGAACCAACTTCAGCCCTTGATCCAGAAATGATCAATGAAGTGCTGGATGTGATGGTCAAACTGGCACTGGAAGGAATGACTATGATGGTGGTAACCCACGAGATGGGCTTTGCCCGTAAAGTGGCTAACCGGGTTATCTTTATGGATGAGGGGAAGATCGTCGAAGACAGCAACAAAGATGATTTCTTTAACAACCCAAAATCTGATCGCGCCAAAGACTTCCTGGCAAAAATCCTGCATTAATATAATCATTCTAAATATTACCCCCTAACCTATCCCTTCGTGGATAGGTTATCCCTCGATTAACGCTGCATTCATCACCAAAAACATTATTTATAATAAAAATAACATTATATAATAAATAAAATAACTTAATTATTATATAAAGACTCTCTCCATATTTCACAAAACAAGCCAATTAACAACAATAAATCAAACTCAGTAAGTATCATTATATAAAATCAAACATCATCATTATTAACAATAGGAGAGATAAATGAATAACAAAAACGAAGAAGTAATAAGACAAATTAATAGTTATAAATATAAGTGGTTTAAAAACCCCAATAAAGAAAGAGTGATTTATTACTCTTTTGACAAAACACCATCAATAAACATCCTTGATTACCTCTATAAATTCGATCATCATATTCTAGATGGTTCAACCAAAGATGAGAGGATGGCATATTCCTCTGTATCATTAATTGATGCTAATGAAACATTAATACCCATCGTAAGATTAGTATTAACTGACCTTGGAAAAAATATTGGTCTGGAATTTCATGAAACTGAGAACATTGAAGAAAGTAATTTGCATTTCCTTACTCTTAATAATAAATCTACGGATAGCAAAATAAGATCTAACATAGGACTAACCCTTCCGCTTAGTAAAGAAAATAGTGACCATAGCATAATAACAATCGAGAGTGGTAAAGAGTCATCGTATGGATTGGTCGCCCATGAAATTGGGCATGCACTGGGGCTTACACACTTAGAGTTAGAGTATGATGATGGTACTCGGCACTCGACGGTAATGAGTAACATAAACAGATCTTTTACCAACAAGGACTCAAAATACTTTTCAGTTAATGATATCGCAGCCTTGCAACTCTCTTATGGGCCTGATACACACCATGTTGCAATATCTCCTCAAGCTCAGAAACCAATAATTGATCATACCAAAGACTATAAAGAAAGAACCGCACCAGAAAAACCGACAATACCTGCATCACCCGTAATACCCAGTGTAATAACGACAACTAACACAACAGCTATTACATACGAAAATATGGAATATTATTATCACAGAGTCCATGGAAATAAAGAAATTATATTATCCTTGTGGCGGAAATTGCATCAATCAAATTTCCAATATGATGCATCTACACTCACAACCGAAGAGATTAACACTCTTCGTTTAGTCCAGGAAACCAGAGATTCCCCACAAGAAAAAAAATGGAACCATTGGAATAAGAACATAGCCAGTGTTAAGTGGATTAATAACCACACTGTCACTACTATCAATGGTTCAAATGAAAATGACTATATTCATGTCAGTCAAAAAAATAAAGATGTGAACGGCTTAGATGGTAATGACTACATAAATATCGATATAGGAGAACATAATATTGCGGGTGGTGCTGGCAGTGACATCTACAATTTCGGTGCTTATTTAGATCAAAAAAATGTCATCAACTCAACGGGTAACACCCAAGATGATTTTGACGAAATAAAACTTGATGGTATTTACAGAAAAAATCTATGGTTAAAAAAAGAAGGGGTGAATCTGATAATAAGTAATAGAAATTCAAGAAGTGAACTGAAAATCACCGACTACTATAAAAAAGGATTAAATACTATTAAGCAAATAACAGTGAATGATGAAATACTCACTGGATCAAATATCAATAAGCTGGTTGAAGCAATGGGCGCATATGATTCTTCGGATAAGGGCGTTTCTAGCTCGCAGCAATACCATACTGTTTCTAATCAGTGCTGGATAACACTCCCCTCCCCTTAATCATCTTTACGCTACTTTAGAGAAGTTAATAATCAAGCGGCATCAGGGCTATCTATTTATAGACAGCCCTATCAATGTACCTGATTGCCAACACTCAGTAGCTAAAAATATCTTCAGGGCTGGAATGGCCGGCGATTGAATTGGTCATGACCACATTTTGGGCAGAGCGGCAGCACCTCCGGAGTATAGAAGGCCAGGTGGTGATGGCACTTTTCACAGACCAAATTCCCTAGCCCGACCACCTCACCGCTGTGATAAACCCCATGGTGGCTGACGTCTTTAAACACTTCGCGCCACTCTAACTGTGTTTTATCAGTAATATCAGCCAGCTCCTGCCATAAACTCTCTTTAATGACCCGCATAAAGACGCTGTCACTGAATTCGTCCTTGCTCTCTTCATAGCTACGTGCAAACTCCTCCAGATCACGGCGTACCGCCTGAATGATCTGCTCAACTTCACTGCGGGTTAACTCTTCAACGGCATCCAGCCGCTGTTCGGCGCTGTCCACCAGCTTATCGATATCACGTTCACCATTTTTCAAGCGTTCAGTCAGTGATGTCACTAACTCGCGATAATATTGAGCTACCTTGTTCATATTGTCTCCTCGATCCACGGGTGTGATAAAGCACAGTTATGATGAAGCAAAGTTGTGATGAAACAAAACAGTCAGCAGGGAAATTCCCTACGGCAGGTGACTCTCTGACTTTTGGGTTTCAACCCCGTTGCTTAGATAATAAAGTTAACGTTAATAATTTTAGTCGTAAATGACTGAAGTCACTGCATCATCAGGTTGTTTCTCCCTCACTTTGCTGATTTCTGCCATCCACTACGCAGAAAAAACCGTCGGTGGGGTGCTGAGTGTTGTTGCCACTGCCGCTTATCGGCTATGCTATGCGGATCTCTCTTTATGATATGAAACAGATGATGCTACAGGCGTAGCTGTTTTTCACTATAGGACCACTGGCCGCCATGCAAGAGCAATACCGCCCAGAAGATATCGAAACGCAAGTACAGCTTCACTGGCAAGAGAAGCAGACGTTTAAAGTCACTGAAGACGCTAGCAAAGAAAAATATTACTGCCTATCTATGCTGCCGTACCCTTCAGGGCGTCTACATATGGGGCACGTTCGTAACTACACCATTGGTGATGTTATCTCCCGCTACCAACGTATGCTGGGCAAGAACGTGTTACAACCGATCGGCTGGGATGCATTTGGTCTGCCTGCGGAAGGCGCTGCGGTAAAAAACAACACCGCGCCAGCCCCCTGGACTTACGACAATATCGAATATATGAAGAACCAGTTAAAACTACTGGGCTTCGGCTACGACTGGGATCGTGAAATTGCCACCTGTAAACCTGACTACTACCGTTGGGAGCAGTGGTTCTTCACCAAGTTGTACGAAAAAGGCATGGTCTACAAAAAAACCTCTGCGGTGAACTGGTGTCCACACGATCTGACCGTGCTGGCTAACGAGCAAGTGATAGACGGCTGCTGCTGGCGTTGTGATACCAAAGTTGAACGTAAAGAGATCCCACAGTGGTTTATCAAAATCACCGATTACGCTGATCAGTTGCTTAATGATCTGGACACCCTGGAAAGCTGGCCTGAGCAGGTGAAAACCATGCAGCGCAACTGGATTGGCCGCTCCGAAGGCGTTGATATCGTTTTTGAGGTGCTGGATAGCGAAGAGAAACTCTCCGTTTATACCACCCGTCCAGATACCTTTATGGGTGTGACCTACCTGGCGGTTGCTGCCGGTCACCCTCTGTCACTGCAAGCGGCTGAAACCAACCCTGCACTGGCCGATTTTGTTGCTGAATGCCGTAACACCAAGGTTGCCGAAGCTGAAATGGCTACCATGGAGAAAAAAGGCATGGCGACCGGTCTCTACGCCATCCACCCGCTGACTGGCGAGAAACTGGCTATCTGGGCTGCTAACTTTGTCTTGATGGATTACGGCACTGGCGCAGTCATGGCCGTTCCAGGCCACGATGCCCGTGACTGGGAGTTCGCCACCAAATACCACCTGCCAATCAAAGCGGTTATTTTGGCCGCGGACGGCAGCGAACCAGATGTCACCAAAGAGGCCCTGACCGAAAAAGGCACCCTGTTCAATTCTGGCGAGTTTGATGGCCTGAATTATGAAGATGGCTTTAATGCTATTGCCGACAAACTGGTCGCACTCGGTGTCGGCCAGCGCAAAGTCAATTACCGCCTGCGTGACTGGGGTGTCTCCCGTCAGCGCTATTGGGGTGCCCCAATCCCAATGGTGACACTGGAAGACGGCACTGTGGTGCCAACACCAGAAGATCAACTGCCGGTTATTCTGCCAGAAGATGTGGTAATGGACGGAATTTCCAGCCCAATCAAAGCTGACCCTGAGTGGGCTAAAACCACCGTGAACGGTATGCCGGGCCTGCGTGAAACCGATACCTTCGATACCTTTATGGAATCATCCTGGTACTACGCACGCTACACCTGCCCACAATTTGATGAAGGTATGCTAGACCCCGCCGCCGCTAACTACTGGCTGCCGGTCGATCAGTATGTCGGTGGTATTGAACATGCCATCATGCACCTGATGTACTTCCGTTTCTTCCACAAACTGCTGCGTGATGCAGGTCTGGTGGATTCCGACGAGCCAGCCAAACGTCTGCTGTGTCAGGGAATGGTACTGGCTGATGCCTTCTACTACACCGGCACCGTCGGTGAACGTATTTGGGTTTCGCCTGTAGATGCTATTGTCGAGCGTGATGATAAAGGCCGCATTATTAAAGCGACCGATGCTGAAGGCCATGAACTGGTGTATGCCGGCATGAGCAAAATGTCGAAATCGAAAAATAACGGTATCGACCCGCAGGTTATGGTAGAGAAATACGGTGCGGATACCGTACGCCTGTTTATGATGTTTGCATCCCCGGCAGAGATGACGCTGGAGTGGCAAGAGTCTGGCGTTGAAGGGGCTAACCGCTTCCTGAAACGTGTCTGGCGTCTGGTCTTTGATCAAACAGCGAAAGGCGCAACTGCCCCGCTGGATATTGCCAGCCTGACGGATGAGCAAAAATCCCTGCGTCGTGACCTGCACAAGACGATTGCCAAGGTCACCGATGACGTGGGTCGCCGCCAAACTTTCAATACCGCCATCGCTGCAGTAATGGAGTTGATGAACAAGTTGGGCCGCGCACCTCAGGAAACTGAGCAAGACCGCGCTCTGCTGCAAGAAGCATTACTGGCAGTCGTGCGTATGCTTTATCCATTTACCCCTCACGTCTGCTTCACTTTGTGGCAAGCGCTGGGTGGTGAAGGTGATATCGATACCGCACCATGGCCAATCGCCGATGAACAAGCGATGATCGAAGACTCTAAATTAGTTGTCGTACAGGTTAATGGTAAAGTGCGTGGCAGAATTACTGTGCCTGCCGATGCCACTGAAGAGCAAGTTCGCGAACGTGCTGGTCAAGAGCACTTGGTGGCTAAATACCTGGATGGGGTTACTGTGCGTAAAGTCATCTATGTCCCTGGCAAACTGCTTAACCTGGTTGTGGGTTAAGACAAGGAGGAGTTGTGCGACATCGTATTCTGACGCTGTTGCTGGGGCTGGCGGTGCTGGTCACTGCTGGCTGTGGCTTTAATCTGCGGGGCACCACTCAGGTGCCGCCTGAACTGCAAAAATTACTGCTGGAAAGTGCTGACCCTTATGGCCCGCTAACCCGTGCAGTGCGTCAACAATTGCGTTTAAGTAACGTCACCATTGTTGATGACCCGATGCGCAAAGACCTACCGGCCTTGCGGATTATTGGCTCATCCGAAAATCAGGATACTGTGTCAATCTTCCGTAACGGTGTAACGGCTGAGTATCAGTTAGTGTTGCATGTGCAGGCGCAGGTATTGATTCCGGGCCATGATATCTACCCACTGCGGGTCAATATCTTCCGCACCTTCTTCGATAACCCGTTGACTGCACTTGCAAAAGATGCAGAAGCTGAGGTTCTTCGCCAAGAGATGCGTGATCAGGCAGCCCAGCAGTTAGTGCGGCAGCTCCTTACCGTACATGCTGCGGAAATCAAAAATGGACAGGAGAATGGCGATAAATCGGTTGGCGGCAACAACACAACCGGCACCACTAAAACGGCTCCTGTCAAAGAGATCAATATTGGCAAACCCGCAGTCAGTACCCCCGCCCAATGATCCGAGTCTATCCTGAACAACTTGTCGCGCAGCTCCATGAGGGGCTGCGCACAAGCTACCTGCTATGTGGCAATGAGCCGCTACTGTTGCAGGAGAGTCAGGACCATATTCGTCGGGTGGCAGCACAACATGATTTCACCGAACATTTCAGTTTTACGCTAGATGCCCATACTGAATGGGAGGGTATCTTTAGCCTCTGTCAGGCACTGAGCCTATTTGCCAACCGCCAGACACTGCTATTGAGTTTCCCTGAGAGTGGGTTGACGGCGCCGATGAATGAGCAATTGGTCAAATTATCTGGGCTATTGCACCCTGATATTTTGCTGATTTTGCGGGCAAACAAGATCACCAAAGCACAAGAAAATAGTGCCTGGTTTAAGGCACTTAGCACGAACGGCGTTTTTGTTAGTTGCCAAACCCCCGAACAGGCACAGCTACCACGCTGGGTCAGCACGCGAGCCAAGAGCCTGAATCTCGACATTGATGATGCCGCCATTCAACTGCTGTGTTACTGCTACGAAGGCAATCTGCTGGCGCTATCGCAAGCACTGGAACGCCTCTCATTGCTCTACCCCGATGGCAAATTGACACTGCCAAAAGTAGAACAAGCGGTCAATGATGCCGCGCATTTTACGCCGTATCACTGGCTGGATGCCTTATTGGCCGGTAAAAGCAAACGCGCCTGGCATATCCTGCAACAGTTACAGCAAGAAGATAGCGAACCCATTATTTTGCTGCGCACTCTACAGCGTGAATTATTGCAGTTGTTAACACTAAAGCGCCGTATGGATCAGGTGCCGCTACGAACCTTGTTTGATCAATTCAAAGTGTGGCAGAACCGCCGCCCAATGATGACTCAGGCACTACAGCGTCTCTCCATGCAGCAACTGCAACAAGCCGTTCATTTGCTGACACAAATGGAAATTCGCCTGAAGCAGGATTATGGTCAATCAATCTGGCCTGAGTTAGAAACGCTATCTATGCTGATGTGTGGCAAAATATTACCTGAGAGCTTTTTTAATGCCCAATAACTCCCCGACTCGCACCCTACATGCCCTGTTCGGCGGTACTTTTGATCCGATTCATTATGGCCATTTGAAGCCAGTTGAAGCTTTGGCGCAACAAGTGGGCCTGCAACACATTATCTTACTGCCTAATCATGTGCCGCCCCATCGTCCTCAACCTGAGGCCAATGCACAGCAACGGCTGAAAATGGTTGAGTTGGCGATTGCCGGTAATCCGCTGTTTAGCGTTGATTCACGAGAGTTATTACGTGACACGCCATCATTCACCATCGATACACTTGAATCTCTGCGTAAAGAACGTGGTGCTGAAGTGCCGTTAGCGTTTATCATTGGGCAGGATTCATTATTGTCACTGCATAAGTGGCATCGCTGGGAATCACTGTTAGATGTGTGCCATCTGTTGGTCTGTGCCCGTCCTGGCTATGCCCAAACACTGGAAACACCAGAGTTGCAGCAGTGGCTCGACGAACACCAGGTTTTTGATCCACACGCGTTGAGCCTGCGACCACAGGGGGCAATCTATTTGGCAGATACACCACTGTTGGACATTTCTGCAACTGAT
Organism: Yersinia sp. Marseille-Q3913; assembly: GCF_963892745.1. Taxonomy (NCBI): domain Bacteria; kingdom Pseudomonadati; phylum Pseudomonadota; class Gammaproteobacteria; order Enterobacterales; family Yersiniaceae; genus Yersinia; species Yersinia sp. Marseille-Q3913. The sequence continues at coordinate 19,535 of NZ_CAWQAF010000022.1, forward strand.
ATTCGCCACCGACGTCATCATGGTGAAAGTTGCGATGACCTGCTACCACGTGCTGTGCAGCGATATATTGAATTACAAGGTTTGTATCGCGGCTGAGGGTTTATATCGCGACGCATTGACCCATGTTATACTCCGCCGCTAAATTTCAGGTATTACCCGAGGGGGAACCTTTGCAAGGTAAAGCGCTCCAAGAATTTGTTATCGACAAGCTCGATGATTTGAAAGGCCAGGACATTATTGCTCTGGATGTTCAAGGTAAGTCCAGTATCACTGATTGCATGATAATCTGCACCGGTACTTCTACCCGCCATGTTATGGCTCTGGCAGACAATCTGGTACAAGAGTCCCGTGTTGCAGGCATGATCCCACTGGGCGTTGAAGGTCAGGGTGTCTCTGACTGGGTTGTGGTTGATCTGGGCGAAGTGATTGTCCATGTGATGCAAGAAGAGAGCCGCCGTCTGTACGAACTGGAAAAACTCTGGAGCTAAGCGGTGAAACTGCAACTGGTAGCCGTCGGCACTAAAATGCCGGACTGGGTGCAGACAGGTTTTACCGATTACCTGCGCCGCTTTCCCAAAGATATGCCCTTCGAGCTGGTAGAGATACCGGCAGGTAAGCGGGGCAAAAATGCAGATATCAAACGCATTTTGGAAAAAGAGGGCGAGCTAATGCTGGCGGCGGTTGGCAAGAACAACCGCATTGTCACGCTGGATATCCCAGGCACTCCCTGGGAGACCCCGCAATTAGCTCAGCAATTAGAGCGCTGGAAGCAGGATGGCCGTGATGTCAGTCTGTTGATTGGCGGGCCTGAGGGGTTAGCCCCGGCCTGTAAAGCTGCCGCCGAGCAGAGCTGGTCGCTCTCCGTGCTAACGCTACCCCATCCTTTAGTGCGTGTATTAGTGGCCGAGAGCCTCTACCGCGCCTGGAGTATTACGACCAATCACCCCTATCACCGGGAATAAGCGGGCGATGAACCTGAGTAAAATGATGGCATTGAGTAAAGTGCGAGTTTTAGGACAAATGCTGGTTTTGGGCAACATGAAGTAGCTGCGGGATGAAAAAAGAACCTAACTCTTTTCGCGACTATTCGGCTGAATCAGCTTTGTTTGTCCGCCGCGCCTTAGTGGCTTTTCTCGGTATCCTGCTGCTAAGCGGGGTATTGGTCGCAAACATGTACAATTTGCAGATAGTGCGTTTCGAAGACTATCGCACCCGTTCTAATGAAAACCGCATCAAACTGGTTCCTATCGCCCCTAGCCGTGGCATGATATTTGACCGCAGCGGCACCCCACTGGCAATGAACCGGACCATTTATCAATTAGAATTGATGCCGGAAAAAATCGAAGATCTCCCCGCCACGCTCAATGCACTACGCCCGATAGTGGATCTGACAGATGAGGATATCGCTAATTTTGAAAAAGAGCGTAAGCGCTCACGTCGCTTTACCTCCATTGCGGTTAAAACACCGTTGACCGAGGTTCAGGTCGCCCGCTTCGCCGTTAACCAATTCCGCTTCCCCGGTATTGAAGTCAAAGGCTATCAGCGCCGCTTCTACCCATACGGCTCTGCCCTGACTCACGTTATCGGTTATGTTTCCAAGATCAACGATAAAGATGTCGAACGGTTGGATAAAGAGGGCATTCTTGCTAACTATGCCGCCACCCACGATATCGGCAAGCTCGGTATTGAGCGCTACTATGAATCCGTATTGCACGGCAAAACCGGCTATGAAGAAGTTGAAGTCAATAACCGTGGCCGGGTGATTCGCCAGTTGCATGAGCAGCCGCCGCAGGCCGGCAAAGATATCTATCTGACGCTCGACTTACACCTACAAACCTATATTGAACAATTACTTAGCGGTAGCCGTGCTGCGGTAGTGGTCACTGACCCACGTACAGGCGGCATATTGGCGTTGGTGTCGAATCCAAGTTATGACCCGAATCTATTTGTTGATGGCATCACCAACAAAGATTATCAGGGGCTACTAAACGATCCTAATCGCCCGTTGATTAACCGCGCGACGCAAGGTGTTTACCCCCCGGCGTCGACGGTAAAACCTTATATTGCTGTTTCTGCGCTGAGTGCGGGTGTTATCACCAAAAATACCAGCTTGTTTGATCCCGGCTGGTGGCAACTGCCCGGTTCGGAAAAACGTTTCCGTGACTGGAAAAAGTGGGGCCATGGTCGGTTGAATATCACCAAGGCACTGGAGGAGTCGGCAGATACCTTCTTCTATCAGGTGGCTTATGACATGGGGATTGACCGTTTATCCGCCTGGATGACTAAGTTCGGTTACGGTGAATATACTGGTATTGATCTATCCGAAGAGCGGGCGGGCCTGATGCCGACTCGTGAATGGAAACAAAAACGCCACAAAAAACCTTGGTATCAAGGGGATACCATCCCAGTAGGTATCGGTCAGGGTTATTGGACAGCCACACCCATTCAGATGGCAAAAGCGTTGATGACACTGATTAATGATGGGGCGGTTAAAACCCCACATCTGCTGCAAAGCACCCGAGTTGATGGCGTATTAGTGCCCTATAAACAAGAAGATACCACGCAAATTGGCGATATTCACTCCGGCTATTGGGAGATTGCTAAAGATGGCATGTATGGTGTTGCTAACCGCCCTAACGGGACGGGTCGTAAATTCTTTGAAGGCACGCCGTATAAGGCTGCGGCAAAATCAGGGACAGCGCAGGTTTACAGCTATGAAACCTATAATGCGCACAAAGTCGCGGAGCACTTGCGTGACCACAAATTGATGGTTGCCTTTGCCCCTTACGACAACCCAACGGTCTCTGTCGCCATGATTCTGGAAAATGGTGGCGCAGGGCCGGCGGTAGGCACTATTACTCGCCAAATCCTCGACCACATTTTGTTAGGTGATAACAATACTGATTTACCGGATGCGGCCCCTCTTCCTCCGGGTGTAGAAGCAGATTAGCTGAAGTGGATTAAGGTAACTCATGACTGATAATCAACAAAAAGGCTCTTTGTGGTACAAAATGCACATTGACCTGCCGTTTCTGCTTTGCGTCCTGGCGCTGCTGGCTTATAGCGCCTTCGTGATGTGGAGCGCAAGCGGGCAGGATATGGGCATGATGGAGCGCAAGGTGGGCCAAATTGCCATGGGTCTGGTTGTCATGCTAGTGATGGCGCAGATACCGCCACGCGTCTATGAAAGCTGGGCGCCCTACCTCTATTTCGTTTGCGTGATTTTACTGGTCTTGGTTGATGCTTTTGGTCAGATCAGTAAAGGGGCCCAGCGCTGGTTGGATTTAGGTTTTATCCGCTTCCAACCCTCTGAAATTGCTAAAATTGCAGTGCCGCTGATGGTTGCACGGTTTATGAACCGTGACGTCTGCCCTCCTTCACTGAAAAATACCGGTATCGCGTTAATTTTAATCTTTATGCCGACCTTACTGGTGGCCGCTCAGCCAGACCTTGGCACATCAATCCTGATTGCGGCCTCGGGTCTGTTTGTCCTGTTCCTTTCGGGGATGAGCTGGCGCTTAATCGCCATTGCTGCCGTCCTGGTCGCTGGGTTTATTCCTATTTTGTGGTTCTTCCTGATGCATGGTTATCAGCGAGATCGCGTGATGATGCTACTGGACCCGGAAAGTGATCCGCTCGGCGCGGGTTATCATATTATTCAATCTAAAATTGCGATTGGTTCAGGCGGGCTATCGGGTAAAGGCTGGTTACACGGCACTCAGTCGCAGTTGGAGTTCCTGCCGGAGCGCCATACCGACTTTATCTTTGCCGTACTGGCAGAGGAGTTGGGATTAATTGGCTTCCTGGTACTTTTAGCACTTTACCTGTGCTTGATCATGCGCGGTCTGGTGATTGCCGCCCATGCACAAACCACCTTTGGCCGTGTTATGGTCGGGGGATTAATGCTGATACTCTTTGTTTATGTGTTTGTTAACATAGGCATGGTCAGTGGAATTTTACCTGTGGTTGGCGTACCTTTGCCTTTGGTCAGCTACGGAGGCTCGGCGCTGATAGTTCTGATGGCCGGGTTTGGTATCGTGATGTCGATACATACTCATCGAAAAATGTTATCTAAGAATTTATAGAGGTGAGCAATGCGTAAGGAATGGCTTTGGATCGGCATCGCAGGCGTGCTGTTATCAGCATGTACCAGTCAGCCTCCGGCACCCCAGCAACAAGTGCAGCAGACGTACAACGGCCCGGTGGTCGAGATCGGTGGCGCTGAGCCGCGCTACGAACCTTATAATCCTAATTTCAATCAGGATTATAAGGTTAATGGCCAATCCTATAGCATCGTCAAAGATCCGCAAAACTTCACTCAGACCGGCCTTGCTGCCTGGTATGGTGAAGAAGCTAACGGCAACACCACGGCGACGGGTGAAACCTTTGATCCCAATGCTTTAACCGCCGCCCACCCGACACTGCCGATCCCAAGTTATGTGCGCGTCACCAACATCAGCAATGGTCGCCAGATTGTGGTCCGAGTGAATGACCGCGGCCCATACACCCCAGGGCGGGTGATTGACTTATCCAAAGCGGCTGCCGATCGCCTAAATATCTCCAATAACACCAAAGTGAAGATTGATTTTATCAATGTTGCACCCGATGGCTCGCTCTCTGGCCCAGGTATGGTTGGCACCACTATCGCCAAGCAAAGTTATGCATTGCCAAGCCGTCCAGATTTAGGCTCCAGCGGAATGGGGACACCAATACAGCAGGATGCGCCCGCAGTCAGTGCACCGGTGCGTCCTATCGATAATAGTAGTTTGTCTGGCGCTGACGCCACGCAGCCAGTGGCGCCACAAAGCAGCGGCTTCCTGCGTGCATCGACCCCAGTTCCCGTTGGCGTGCTGGAAGGTTCAGAACCCGTCGTGACTTCACCATCAGCAATGAGCTCAGCGCCCGTCAGCCCACCGGTTGTTGCTAACCCAGGCCCCGTGACGTCATCAGTGGCCGCGGCATCAACTGCCACGGTAACATCAGGCGGTTATGTGGTTCAGGTCGGTGCATTGAGCGATGCTCAGCGGGCGCAAAGCTGGCAGCAAAGCTTGAGCCAACGTTTCGGCGTGCCGGGCAAAGTAGCAACCAATGGCAGTGTGCATCGTGTCCAGCTTGGGCCGTTTAGCAGCCGTCAACAGGCGGTTGAACTGCAACAGCGCCTGTCGAGCGAAGCACAGCAGCAATCATTTGTGGTTACTGCACCTTAAATCTACATACCTTGTAGCAATTTAAGGCTTATCTCATAAAGAAAACCGTAACCGACTGTACAAACAGGATGTTACGGTTGAAAGTATAAACGCCACATTGGTGCACCCCAAACTGATTAGCATTGCCGCAAGGCAGCAAAAGAGCGAATCCCAATGAGCTGACTCAAGTCAGTGATTCGGATAAGTGAGAGCGGCTAACACAGCTGCAACGCCAATTGAACAGGGTATGTTATAGTGTGGCACGTTCTTAACTTACTCCCACGGATGTTGTTGTCCTGATCATGAAATATGTAACTACTTCTCGCATTATCAAGAGCCTGGCGCTCGGCACTGTTATTGTTATGAGCGCAGCTTCTGCTGCAAACGCTGATGACGTCAATCTGAAAACCATGATCCCCGGCGTGCCACAGATCGACGCGGAAGCCTATATTCTGATCGATTACAACTCCGGCAAAGTATTGGCAGAAATGAATGCTGATGCGCGTCGCAACCCGGCCAGCTTGACCAAAATGATGACCAGCTATGTTATTGGTCAGGCAATCAAATCGGGCAAAATCGGGCCGGAAGATATGGTTACCGTGGGTAAAGATGCCTGGGCGACGGGTAATCCAGAGTTCCAAGGTTCCTCGTTGATGTTCCTGAAACCCGGCGACCGCGTCCCGGTTTCTAAACTGACCCGGGGTATCAACCTGCAATCGGGTAACGATGCCTGTGTTGCTATGGCCGATTACGTCGCCGGTAGCCAGGACTCATTCGTTAACCTGATGAATAACTACGTTAACGCGCTGGGTTTGAAAAATACCCAGTTCAAAACCGTGCACGGCTTAGATGCCGAGGGTCAATTCAGCTCTGCGCGCGATATGGCGCTGATTGGGCAGGCACTGATCCGTGATGTACCGGATGAGTATGCTATCTACAAAGAGAAAGAGTTCACCTTCAACAATATCCGCCAGATGAACCGTAACGGTCTACTGTGGGATACCAGTTTGAATGTTGATGGTATCAAAACCGGCCATACTGCCTCTGCTGGCTATAATTTGGTGGCCTCAGCCACTGATGGGCAGATGCGGTTGATCTCAGCAGTGCTAGGTGGTCGCACCTATAAAGGCCGTGAAACTGAGAGTAAAAAACTACTGACCTGGGGCTTCCGTTTCTTTGAAACTGTAGCGCCACTGAAAGTCGGTAAAGAGTTTGCTTCAGAGCCAGTCTGGTTCGGTGATAGTGATCGCGTGCAGTTGGGCGTTGATAAAGACGTTTACCTGACTATCCCACGTGGTCGCATGAAAGATCTGAAAGCCAGCTATGTGCTGAACACACCTGAGATTCATGCTCCATTGGCGAAAAATCAGGTTGTTGGCATGATTAACTTCCAGTTAGATGGCAAAACCATCGACCAGCGCCCACTAGTAGTGATGAACGAAGTGAAAGAGGGCGGGATCTTTAGCCGCATGGTGGATTACATCAAACTGATGTTCCACCGCTGGTTCGGCTAATCGGCTGGCGCTTGAAAGCCAGAAAATTGCCCCCACATTATAAATAATCTATAACTCCCGCTCCGGCGGGAGTTATAATTTTATAGTCGAATGCTCTTTATCATTCGGCTACCAACCCAGGAGCGCACATGAAAACTAAACTGCACGAACTGCTTGAGTTCCCTTGTTCTTTTACCTACAAGGTAATGGGCATTGCTGAACCTCAATTGGTTAACCAGGTGGTTGAAGTGGTACAGCGCCATGCTCCGGGTGACTACTCCCCGCAGGTAAAACCGAGCAGCAAAGGCAACTATCACTCCGTCTCCATCACCATCACCGCCACCCATATTGATCAGGTGGAGACACTGTACGAAGAGTTAGGTAAGCTTGAACTGGTGCGGATGGTGCTGTAACCGGTATCTTTGGTGACAGGGAAAATATCCAATCTACTCAGCTGATGGCCCGGACGGGTGAATCCCACTCCGGGTCCTATTTTTTAAATGCCAAAATAGTAGCCCCGCACAACTGGGCTGGTATACTCACGCCACCATTTCTGTAACCAGATGATGACTCGCTTGCAACAACACAAGATCATTTTACGCCAATTGGGGTTGCAACCCTACCCCCCCGTATCCCAAGCTATGCATGACTTCACTGAGTTTCGCACTGATGCCACGGCGGATGAAATCTGGCTGGTGGAGCATCAACAAGTCTTTACTCAGGGTCAGGCAGGAAAAGCTGAACATGTTCTGATGCCCGGCGATATTCCGGTTATCCAAAGTGACCGCGGCGGCCAGGTTACCTACCACGGCCCCGGACAGCAGGTGATGTATGTCATGATTGACCTCAAACGCGCCAAAATGGGCGTGCGGCAATTAGTGACTGCTATTGAGAATACGGTGATACAGACACTGTCATCTTTTGGCATTAATTCACAGGCCCGCGCGGATGCACCCGGCGTCTACGTTGGTCAGCAAAAGATATGCTCACTAGGGCTACGTATCCGCAGAGGCTGCTCGTTTCACGGTCTGGCACTGAATATTGCCATGGATCTGGAACCCTTCCAGCGCATTAACCCCTGTGGCTATGCGGGCATGCAGATGACTCAAGTCAGTGCATTGCAAGCGGGTACAACCGTGGCTGATATCCAGCCGGTATTAGTGCGCGAATTCACCCGCCAGCTAGGTTACCCCGACGCCGAACTGCAACCCTGGTCATTGAGTGATTATCTCTCCCCTGATGCATTGTAAGTGACCCAGTTGACACCCCGACAACATCGGGTAAGAAGAATAAATGGGGGCAGAATGGGGTGGCCAGTTTTAGTTGACCACAACAGATGATATAATTTTTATACAATTTTCAAATATTTTTTAACGATCGCCGCATCACGTTGAATTCAATAAAAAATCTCAAATTGAGAGATTCAGAACTGGAACCTGCACGATTATGAGTAAACCGATTCAGATGGAACGCGGCGTAAAATACCGTGACGCAGATAAAATGGCGTTAATCCCGATTAAAACCGTGGTTACCGAACGTCAGGAGCTGCTGCGTAAACCCGAATGGATGAAAATCAAACTCCCTGCCGACTCCAGCCGTATTCAGGGCATTAAGGCCGCAATGCGCAAAAACGGTCTGCACTCGGTTTGCGAAGAAGCCTCCTGCCCTAACTTGTCTGAGTGCTTCAATCACGGTACTGCGACCTTTATGATCCTCGGCGCTATCTGTACCCGCCGTTGCCCATTCTGCGACGTGGCACATGGCCGCCCAGTTACCCCGGATGCCAATGAGCCGGAAAAACTGGCCCAGACCATTCAAGATATGGGCTTGCGCTATGTCGTTATCACCTCGGTTGACCGTGATGACCTGCGTGATGGTGGTGCTCAACATTTTGCTGATTGTATCTCCGCTATTCGTGCCAAGAATCCAACCATTAAGATTGAAACGTTAGTGCCTGATTTCCGTGGCCGTATGGATCGCGCATTAGATATCTTGACGGCGACACCACCCGATGTGTTTAACCACAATCTGGAAAACGTGCCACGGGTCTATCGCCAGGTGCGCCCCGGTGCTAACTACGAGTGGTCGCTCAAATTATTGGAACGCTTTAAAGAAGCGCATCCTGATATTCCAACCAAGTCTGGTTTGATGGTCGGTTTGGGTGAAACCAATGCCGAAATCGTTGAAGTGATGCGGGATTTACGCCGTCACGGAGTAACCATGTTGACACTAGGCCAATATTTACAGCCTAGCCGTCACCACTTGCCGGTACAACGTTATGTCAGCCCGGCTGAGTTTGACGAAATGAAGGCGGAAGCCATGGCGATGGGCTTTACCCATGCTGCTTGTGGCCCGTTTGTTCGCTCTTCTTACCACGCTGACCTGCAAGCAAAAGGGTTAGAGGTCAAATAAGCTGGGGCCTGAACATCCATTCAGGCCCAGTATCACTGAAATAACTTATTACACCTTATGTCGCAGACACAAAAAACGGATTTCCATTGGAGATCCGTTTTTTGTTATCAGGAATAATATTATTGCCGATAACAATCTAATTAGGGTGAGTGTTCTTTCGTATTAGCCACAATATTGGCTAAACCCAATGCAACAATCACTCTTTATGTTCGATCGGCGGTGTCGCTTTAGTTTCTGTTGCCGCTTTGGACTCAGCAGTCGCACTTGCTACTGGCGCATCATCATTACCCATGGCTTTTTTGAAGCCCTTCAAAGCTGCGCCCAAATCCGCACCCAGTGTGCGTAATTTGCTAGTGCCAAACAACAACACAATCAATATACCAACGACCAACAATTTGGTAATGCTGATACCTTCCATATATGCCTTCTTGATGAGAGTTCAGTTCATTAAATCATGAGCTATTTACGAATAAATTTCCGATTAAAACAACAGTAATATGTAACAGATTTCGTTAGTGAACTATGATTTACTCAAGAGTCTATTCTCACTCATTTTGACTCATTCCGGATGAGACATTGCCGTTAACATCCCCCCAAAGCAAAAAACGAGGGAACCGCCAATTGCCTTATTCAAGTAGAATAAATACCCGGCGATCGGGATTAAGTTTTGCTAAAAGGACCTATTTACCTCGAGCATTTGGCTTAGGCATTGGCATGTTATGTGTTAGCTCGGTACTCTACACTCAGAATGCGCCACTCTGGTTATGGATAGTGCTCGCACTCAACGGATTAGTCTGGCCACACATCGCATTCCTGCTGGCCTCGCGCTCTGAAGAGCCGTTTGAGCAAGAAATACTCAACATGAAAATAGACTCAGCCCTAGGTGGAGTTTGGGTGGCAATCATGTCGTTCAATGCCCTGCCATCGGTGGTTATTTTATCAATGATGAGTATGAATAATATTGCTTCAGGCGGCAAAAATGTCTTTTGCAAAGGGCTGGCATTACAAATTGCCTGTAGCTTATTGACCGCGTGGATATTTAATTTACCCTTTAAACCAGAAACCTCACCGCTTCAGGTTTATGCTTGCCTGCCAATGATAGTCGTCTACCCCTCCCTACTTGGATTAGTAACCTATCGAACGGCAAAACGTCTGGCCGAAAATAAAGAAGAGCTGTTACGCATCAGCGTCAGAGATGGATTGACTGGGTTATATAACCGCAGGCACTGGGAGCATCAGTTACATAATCAATTTGACAGTTGTCGACGTTATCAGCACGGCGCTACCTTGATTTTGCTTGATATTGATAACTTCAAATCTATTAATGACACCTTTGGCCATGCCGTCGGTGACGATGCTATTACGGTCCTTGCCGAAGAGTTATTACTGGGGTTACGGGCCATCGACATTGTGGGTCGCTATGGTGGCGATGAATTTGGCGCTATTTTGCCAAATACCACTGCCGAGCAAACGCGGGAAGTATTAACTCGAATTCAGGAAAAGTTAGCCGATTTAGTTTTTGAGCAAGCACCGTCCCTGCAACTCAGAGTCAGCGCCGGCATTGCTGATTACAGGCATGACATGATTAACTATCAACAATGGTTAAAAGCCGCCGATTCGGCACTCTACCTGGCAAAAGATAATGGCCGCAATCGCATTGAGTTGGCCAGTTAATAAGTTGCAGGTGATAAAGCCCCCACACCACAGGTGTTCATCAAGAAAGGTGTTTATGTTTAATACGTTACTGGCAGTATTTATTGGTGGTGGTGTGGGCAGCGTAGCCCGTTGGTTGGTCAGCATGAAGCTCAACAATCTATCACCTAATATCCCGCTAGGGACACTGGTTGTAAACCTGATTGGGGCCTTTATTATTGGTCTGGCATTGGCACTTTTCACCCGCCTTACTGATATTGATCCTATATGGAAGTTACTGATTACTACCGGTTTTTGTGGCGGGTTAACCACGTTTTCCACTTTCTCTGTCGAAGTAGTTTATTTGATTCAGGATGGCAGACTGGCGTGGGCCGCAGGTAGTATCTTACTTAATTTGGCAGGTTCACTTGCCATGACCATGCTGGCCTTTCTGCTGGTCAATCACTTCGCAGGGCAGTAATGCCAAGGGCCACACCCTCTCTTAATGTTTTCTTAATCTACAGACCCGATAATCATTGGGTAGAGAACAGTTAACCGATGGTGGTGGCTGAAGTGTCGGATATTGCTATGTTTGGATTACCTAAGACGCGGGTTGAGTGGTTGACAGTGATTTTTTGCCTGTCTATCACCGTGATTTTTCTAAAAATATATCTCTTTTAGCTAACACCACTTCCTTCGCTATTCAGTACCACAAATAAAAAACCCGCCTATTGAGGCGGGTTTTAAGAGATATGGGCTACTTAGATAGCGATAACATTAGCAGCAGATGGCCCTTTGGCACCGTTCGTGATTTCAAATTCTACACGCTGGCCTTCAGCAAGAGTTTTGAAACCGTTGCTAGCGATGGCTGAGAAATGAACGAAAACGTCCTTGCTGCCATCTTCTGGGGTAATGAAGCCGAAACCTTTGGACTCATTGAACCACTTAACGCTACCTTTAATCTTAGACATCAAACTTACCTTTACGTGAATGTTGGACACAAAATGTGTGTCAGATACAGTACAGCAATAGAACCGATTCTTGTCCACAGCAGAGATCACAAAAAAGAGATAAAAAGAGAAAACCCCACCTTTTTGCTCTCATTTTCAGCACAGAAATCCGCATTTTTTCTATTTTCAGCTCACCTTCACTGGGCTTAAAGACCCGCCAGACTGTATCTGAAAGCTATTCCCCTGTATTATACTTACCCATTGGATACGCTAATATGAGATGCATGATGAACGGTAGAATAACAACTTTTTTTGAAGATAAAGGTTTTGGTTTTATCACCGATGAGAACGGAGATAACCGTTATTTTCACGTTATTAAAGTTGCTAATCCCGAGATGATCAAAAAAGGGGCTGAAGTCACTTTTGAGCCAACAACCAATACCAAAGGGTTGTCCGCATTTGCGGTGAAAGTGGCTATTGAAAGTAAATATATATTCATCGCCAACGAGAGAATCAAACTCACCAGCATTAAGTCATTCAATACTTTCACTAAAGAAGTTCCTGCACAGGCTGAAGTCGACAAAGCCAATACCGTCCTCTCAGTGAATTTGCTGATGAATAAAATCCGGCCGCAGGAAGAAGATATTGCGGAAAAAACGGTATCACTGAAAATGCTGTCGATAACCACATTCCAAAATGTAACTTATACATTTTCAGAACACGAAGTCGATATTGAGAGTACGGTTGCTAAGTTGAAGTGTATTTGATGCTGACTGTTTTCTACTAAGATAGTTTGGTATCCGCACCGATAAATGGCCCCAAATAGCTTTGGGGTCATCCGAGTATCCCCGGTGTTTTAATGCTGGCATCCCTGCCTGCTATAATTAAAACATCCCTTAGATATTCTCTGGTATTGACGGTAAAAGTAACAAAAAATCCAGTCCATTTTTCATATTAACTATTTGAACATAAACATTTTAATTAATTCAACGTCTGTACGGGCACCCAATTTTTTCATCGCTGAGCGTTTTTGTCCACTCACTGTTTTTTCACTTTTTTTCAGAATTCTGGCGATATCACCACCGGAGAAACCTTCATTAAATAACTTCAGCACGATATTTTCATTAGGTGTCAAATACTGACGCTCTGATGACGCCAGACTTAATACATGAGTACTTTTGCGCTCGGTTAAGTTTTCTTTAAGCCCACGAAGCTTGCGTTTGAATACCGTTGAAATTTTATTGGTTACGGCTTCGAGTGAGTCTTCTCTGAAGATCATCGTCACGTTACTGAATCGCGGAATTCCCTGTAGGAAACTATTTAATCTCGCATCGCAAATCAAAAAGACATCCGCTTCTGATGGCGATCTGTCCAAGCTTTTTAGCGCATCGAAAAAACTGAATTCATCGACACCAATAAAAATTATATCCGCTGAATAGAATGATTTCCGATAGAATTTAATCTCTTTCTTAAACCCTAACGATGTGAATATTTTTTTTACGATAGCTACCATACCCAGTGTTTGATATTTATCGCTATCGACTATCATACAGCTTATCATATTGGTCACACCCGCTAGTGCCTAAGCACCCCATAAATCATTAACTCAGACCTGGTTATAATGAAATAAATATCATTAAAAATTATAAAGATAACCCAGGACACACCTCTGTTTCCTCAGTAAACCATAGAGAGATTCGAAGATATATAGGATGTCAACACCGGAAGATGTAGGAAATGTCTTTTTCTATAGAAAATATTTCTTAGCTGTTTACTTATGATAAATTTTACTGAGCGTGACAGCTCTCAGATTGTATGCAAAAATATAGAGAAATTAGTAGTCTGAATAGGAAAAGCCTGATGAAAACCATATCCCCTATGACGCTGCTTTCTCATTTAACCTTATTGTAAGTCAAACTACTTTATGAGAAACGTCGGTTTACATGCCCTAAAAACCTTAAGCTGCTTTTCTGCTGTAACCTTCTATTCCGCCAGTAAAACCTGCACTGATCAGTGTTTTTTAGGTGGTGAAGTGATGAGTGTTTTGTACTTTCTCTCGATCATCGCAACCCCTCTGTTTTTCATGATTATTGGGTATATCGACTCTAATGATCAAATAGATCAAAAAGATATCTTCAGAAAGTTAAAATCAATCATAACTATTATCATCTTCTGGAACGTTCTCTTCTACTTTATCAATGAGGATGGATTCAAACGGGGTTATTTCCTGCAAAGTTGGCTTTTATTCAGCATTGCCATTATTTACCTGATTAATCCGATAATCTCTAAAGTCTTAAAAAGCAACAGAACTGCAATAATTACCCTTTCCTGTTTGGTCATCTTCTCTGTCTCTATCGACCTTATCAGTACATTTACCGAGAGACCATACCTGATTGATTTTCCACAATACTTTAGATTATGGACGTGGATCTTCTATTATATGACGGGTAGATTTTTGTGCTCAAGGATATGTCAGAAAATAACAAAGCTACCAAGAATACGTTTCATTGCTAAAATACTGTTAATCCCGACAGCTATTTCGATGTATTATTATGAAAGTTTTATGTCGATACATGTATACAAAACAGTGAATGCAGGCTATTTCCTCGATAACTTACACGTTTTAATTCTAAGTTTATGCTTATTTGTCATATTTGATAACTTTAACACTAAGCATGAGTGGATAAGGAAAACCTTAGCCTATATCAGCCCTTCAATGATTGGGGTCTATATATTACACGATGGTATTTTCTATTTTATTTCCAGTGCATATAATTTATCAGATGTGACACTGAGATTTACACTTCTGTTATCGGTATTTGCCGCGTCGGTACTGTTATCACGACTCCTATTACTCAATAAGTACACATCGCGATTTATCTCATTTTGATTGATATGACCTAAATAGCCTCTGCCCTAAACGGAGGCTATCACTTTTCAGTAAGCAGGCGATCCTATCACTTTACTTATTTATTGAATCTGAATCAGGGTTAATGTATTACCAAACACCGCACCAGTATCGATATAAAGTTGGTTTTTAAACAGCAACGGTTTTACCAATGGTGTATGGCCGAATATAAATTTATCCGCCCCTTTAATGACCTCACTCTCTCCCTTCATGGCAGCATTGAGGCGTTTACGGTTCCATACGACTAAATGCTCACTGATGGGTTTACCGTACACATATTCATCTGAAGGGTAATCAGCATGGGCGATAACATACTTCCCGTGCTCAGTTGTAATTTCGATCACCAAGGGTAACTGCTCAGCCCGCTTAATTAGCCCTTCAACCTGAGATTTCTTACTGTCATCGAGTAAGAAAAACCAGCGGCCACCATTCGCCATCCAGGTATCAACTTCACCACCTGCCAGCACATCAATCGCCATTTGTTCATGATTGCCACGAACAGCACGAAACCAATGAGCATTGATTAGCTCATAACATTCAATATTCTGTGGACCGCGATCCGCTAAATCCCCGACAGAAACCAGTAAATCAGCAGAGCGCTCAAACTGCACACGATCCAAAACATCCATCAGCTTTTTATAGCAACCATGAATATCACCGACAACAAAGATACGTCGGTATTCGCTACCATCTATTTTATGGTACATAACAGGCCCCACAGTGAGTGCATTGCCTGTATTAATTTTAGTTGATTTGAGTGTTATTTGAGCAAAAAACAGACTAATTGCAGAGGACCTGTGTTTTTACAATAAGATAAGCCGCACACAGGCGGCTTATTTAAGGTTGATGGACTACAAAGGCCGATAAATCTCTCTGTAGTGAGCTAATCTTTCCCGGAAGAACTCAAGCTCATCGGACGAAAGTTTCGCTTCAATTTTATCAATCCTAATTTTCTTCTTTTGGTTTTCCATAAAGGCAATCGTGGATGCCACAAAGTCCAGACTGGTATGGCAATATACGGAAACAAGTTTCTCTAGTGCTGACATTTCACACCTCCACACTACCCAGCACACTGTATAAATTAGCACAAATAATTATATTTAAACTGTGACCAATATCAACATTGAAAGGTCACTCCTGCGATAAGAAAGTCATACCATCGACGCGACAGTCGATTGAAAATGCCAACTGAACCTGACTATTTTGAGTGAGTCGATGTTTTCTAACTCATTTTCCGCTATCTTCTTGGGCTATGATGAATGCCAACAACTGATAACGAGAACAGTGTGAAACTGAGAAAAACAACCCTAATTATGATAGCGCTGGCGCTAGCGGTTTTCGCTTACACCTATTTTACCGGAGCTTAAGGCAACCAAACTCATGCTAAAAGTAATTGCCCAAGATTTTATAAAACTGGAACACATTGATGATGTTATGCCGCTCTACCAAGAGTTAGTCGCATGTACAAAACTTGAACCACTCTGTATATCCTACGATCTATTTATCGACCATAAAGATCCCGGCCACTTTATTTTTATTGAAGAGTGGCCAGATCAAGCCGCTCTGGATATACATTGCGCCACAGCGCATTTCAGACGATTAGTGCCAGAGATCAATCAATATCAGAGAAAAGAGTGCGCAGTCACCCTAATGCACTCTTTTGATTAAAATTTAAGAGCAACTCATCACTCCACGAGTTGTTCTTCTTCATGATATTGATTTTGCCACATGGCTGAGTATCGGCCATTTTTCAGCAGCAGCGCCTCATGACGCCCACGCTCAACGATCGAACCCGCTTCCAACACAATAATTTCATCAGCATCAATGATGGTTGATAAACGGTGGGCAATAACCAGCGTGGTGTGATCACGGCTGACCTCCCGCAAATGGGCCTGAATTTCACGTTCAGTCTGGGTATCCAACGCACTGGTGGCTTCATCGAAAACCAATATGGCCGGATTTTTGAGAATAGTGCGGGCAATCGCTACCCGTTGTTTTTCTCCGCCAGATAATTTAAGCCCCCGCTCGCCGACTCGGGTGTCATAGCCATCTGGCAAGCTACTGATAAAATTGTGAATATGTGCTAGTTTTGCGGCCCGTTCTATCTCTTCAAAGCTGGCTGATGTTCTGCCATAAGCAATGTTATAGCGCAGCGTGTCATTAAATAGCACGGTATCTTGAGGTACGATACCAATCGCCTTGCGCAGGCTGGCCTGAGTGACATTGCGGATATCTTGCCCGTCAATAAGCACCGCGCCATCAGTCACATCGTAAAAACGGAACAGCAAACGGGAGAGTGTTGACTTGCCCGCCCCCGAAGCCCCCACAACCGCCACCGTTTTACCTGGCGGAATGGTAAAACTCACGTTATTCAAAATAGGTCTACGCGGATCATAACCAAAACTGACTGAGTCAAAGCGCACTTCACCTTGGGTCAACTGTAATGCCGCAGCATCCGGCTTATCGGTAATCTCTTGCTCAACCATCAACAAATTGAGCATATTCTCCATATCAATCAATGCCTGTCTGATCTCAGAGTAAATAAAACCAAAAAAATTAAGCGGCTGATATAATTGTAAGAGGTAGGCATTGACCAAGACAAAATCACCGATAGTCATTCGACCTTGGGTAATACCTTTCGCTGCCATCGCCATCATGACAACTAATCCTACTGAGATAATGGCCGTTTGCCCGAGACTTAATGCAGTAAAACTGAATTGATTTTTTATTGCCGCATGTTCATACAGCTGCCGCGACTTATTGAAACGTTCGGCTTCAAACGCTTCATTGCCAAAATATTTTACGGTTTCATAATTGAGTAAGCTGTCGATAGATTTAGTGTTGGCATCCGCATTAGCCTGATTGAGTTCACGCCGAAAGCGGGTTCGCCAACTGACAGCCATCACCGTAAATAGGATATAGCAGGCGACCGTGACCAAAATAGCGAGCGCAAACCAGCCATCTAGTAGATGCCACATGATCAAAGAGACCAGTGTTATTTCAAACAAAATGGGGAATATGGAGAACAGCAGGCGTGAAAGTACCGTAGCAACCGCTTGTGTTCCGCGCTCGATCGACAAAGATAAACCACCGGTTTGTCGGTCAAGATGAAAGCGCAAACTTAACTCATGTAACTGCTTAAATACCCGCAATCCAAGTAGCCGAGTCGCATTCTGGCTGATATGAATAAACATCACGTTGCGCAGCTCTTCAAATAAAGAGGCGCTAATTCTCGCGATCCCATAGGCGATAATAAGGCCGATCGGAACAGCTAACATTCTGGCGCTTTCACTGCTTAATGTGTCGATCATCGCCTTATAGGCTAGTGGCACCAGTGTTGTGCTGACTTTAGAAACCACCATAAATATGACGGCGGCAATCAGGTAGTAGCGAAGTTGGGGGTTATTCTTTGGCCACAGATAGGGCAGCAGGAACTTGAGTAAGCGGGAGCGATCCATATTTATATCTTTGTCATCTCAGGTGAAACAGCTGTAATTGTTTTTTTACATTCTGCCACGTATCAATGTAATGGCCTAATTGGGCTATACAGTTTTTTTGACCAAGATGAGCAATTCTCTTCGATATCCAAAAAATGTGATCGGCGTAACATTCCTTTTATCGAAAGCAATCCGCTTTCACTTATACAAACCGAAGAGAACATATTATGAAAACAACTATCGCAGCACTGACCCTGATCGCAGCAATCTTGGCACCAACAGTTTCAATGGCCAATATCGGTGACCATGACAGCTATAAAGGCACCTTCTCTATCAGCCAGGGGCAAACCACCGGCACAACTGATCAAACCGCTAAAAACTAATTAGCTATATAGTCCCAAAGCGGCTAAAAATGAGGCGCAAAAAGTCCCACGCAGATTGAGTGGGACTTTTATTATTCACCTATTATTCGTCAAAGAACCAATAGCCCTGATTAATCAGTTCGGTTAACTCAGCAACGAAAGCTGGATTCTGTAGCGCCCCACCCAACTCTTTTTTATCCACACTGCTGTAACGGCACAGCGCATCGACAGCTTTAGGATCGGACGTTTCCAGCCGTTCGCTATTGATGAAGAAGCTGTCGCCAACTTGCAGAACCCGCAACCCACTCAGACGGGTCAAAACTTCACCGCCCATCAGAGCATCGACAATCTCCTCCCCTTCGAAAGGCGGCTCTGCTGGTGCGATATCCAGCTCATGGCGTGGCGTGGTGGCAAAGCGGCCAAACCACTGTTTGAAATCTTCCGGCTGATTAATCGTATCAACCATCATGCCGCGCAGGCGCTCAAGTTCATACTCTTCAACCCTCCCCGGATGTTCTCGACAGGTTAAATCAGGATCGCTGTAGTGCTCGCCACCGAGATCATTTTCCAGCGCATAGTCAGCGAAACTGCTGATTAAATCCCTGCTGTTTGGTCCACGAAAACCAACCGAGTAGTTGAACGCCGTTTCATGAGTGAAACCGTCGTGTGGGAAACCCGGTGGAATATATAAAATGTCGCCCGGTTCGAGATCTTCATCAATAATCGGCGTGAAAGGCTCAACGTGCAGCAGCGCCGGATGGGGGCAAAACTGTTTTAGCGGCAGTTTATCACCAACACGCCAACGGCGGCGGCCCATCCCCTGAATGATGAATACATCATACTGATCAATGTGTGGCCCGACACCACCACCTGGAACAGAAAAAGAGATCATCAGGTCGTCTAAGCGCCAGTCCGGCAGCACGCGAAATGGGCGCACCAGTTCAGCTGAGGGAGCATGCCAATGGTTAACCGCTTGAGCCAGCAGCGACCAGCCCGTTTCACCCAAATTATCAAAATGCTCAAATGGCCCATTACTCGCCTGCCACTGCCCATTGGTATGACTGACCAGACGGCTGTCTACTTCTGCTTCCATCGCCAGACCCGCCAGTTCGTCCGGCGTAATTGGATCGACAAAGTTCGGAAATGCATTTTTTAATATCACAGGCTGTTTTTGCCAATATTTTTCTAAAAATTCGGGCCAGTTAAGATTCAGTTGATAAGCCATGCTTCGCACCAGTGAGAAAAAATAGGCCTGATTATAAAGTGGCTAACAACCTGACCGCCTTGTCATGGGTCAAGACAGTGCTTTGGCTAAGCAAAAATCTCTCGGCCGGTATCAGGGGATCTGGAACTCACACTTGGTGCACAGCGGAGCAATGGAGAGCCGGTCACTTGCCAACAAAATAATAGGCCTGCTATAGCAGTTCAATTTGGCGTACCTGTTGTTCCACATCCACCTCGCATTCTAATGCTGTATGGCTCACCATCCCGAATCAGTCCTCAGTGGCAAAAGCCTGGCAGGAATTTGATGATGATGGCCGCATGAAGCCATCATCTTATTACGACCGCATTGTCGACGTGATGGAAGAACTGATGAAATTTACCCTACTGACCAGAGGCAACTCTGCTTATCTCGTTGATCACTACAGTGAGCGAAAAGAGTCGGCAGAAGAACTATCCCGGCGAGTCAATCAGAACAAAATTTGAGGTATGGCATGAGTGATGTGATTGCTTTCAATTCGTGTATGGCTGTTTTCTGGCGTCAAGAGCCTGTTGGTATCGACCTGCTGGAAGAAATGGCGCAATAACTGATAAGGGGGGCATTTGCCCCCTTGATGTTTACTTCAGTCGCTTACCTGCATCATCAACGACTTTTTCACCGTCTTCTTTGGTGAAAGCGTTTTTCTGTGTATCCGGAAGAATATCCAGCACCACCTCTGACGGGCGGCACAGACGGGTTCCAAGCGGCGTCACCACGATCGGACGGTTAATCAGGATAGGATGTTGCAACATAAAGTCGATTAACTGGTCGTCAGTAAAGCGCTCTTCTGCAAGCCCTAACTCTTCAAAAGGTTCGACATTTTTACGCAGCAGCGTCCGTACAGTGATCCCCATATCGGCAATAAGTTTAACCAGTTCATCGCGTGAGGGCGGTGTCTCAAGATAATGAATAATGGTCGGCTCCGTGCCGCTATTACGGATCATCTCCAGCGTGTTGCGCGAGGTGCCGCAGGCTGGGTTGTGATAAATGGTGATGTTGCTCATATCAGTATCTCATTACAAAGTGAAAGAGAGACGTAGCGCCAGTGCGGTCAGCGTTACAAACAGCACAGGCAGAGTCATGATAATCCCGGTGCGGAAATAGTATCCCCAGGTGATTGTCATGTTTTTCTGTGAAAGTACATGCAGCCAGAGCAGTGTTGCCAGGCTACCAATAGGGGTAATTTTCGGCCCCAGATCGCAGCCAATCACATTGGCATAGATCATCGCTTCTTTGATAACGCCAGACGCGGTACTGCCATCAATCGACAGTGCGCCAACCAGCACGGTGGGCATATTGTTCATGATGGATGACAGGAACGCGGTCAGGAATCCCGTGCCAAATGTGGCGGCCCAAAGACCTTTGTCAGCCAGTAAATTCAACACGCCAGAGAGGTATTCTGTTAGCCCGGCATTACGCAAGCCATAAACAACCAGATACATTCCCAGCGAGAAAATCACAATCTGCCAGGGCGCACCACGCAGTACTTTACCGGTGTTAATGGCATGGCCTCCTTTAGCGACGACAAACAGGATAGCTGCACCTACCGCCGCAATAGCGCTGACCGGAATACCCAACGGCTCAAGCACAAAAAAACCTACCAGCAGAAGGATTAATACAATCCAGCCAGTTCTGAACGTCGCCGGGTCTTTGATAGCGAGTGCAGGTTCTTTCAGTCGGTTCAGGTCATAAGTTGGTGGGATATCTTTGCGGAAGAACAGGTGCAGCATCACCAGCGTGGCAATAATGGCGGCAATATCCACAGGCACCATCACTGAGGCATATTCTGTGAATCCCAGACCGAAGAAGTCAGCTGAAACAATATTGACCAGATTCGACACAATCAGCGGCAGGCTGGCGGTATCGGCAATAAACCCTGCAGCCATAACGAAAGCCAGCGTAGCGCTTTTACTGAACCCGAGCGCCAGCAGCATGGCAATAACAATCGGTGTCAGAATGAGAGCCGCACCATCATTGGCAAATAGCGCTGCCACCGCAGCACCAAGCAGAACGATATAGGTAAACAGCAGGCGACCACGGCCATTTCCCCACCGGGAAACATGCAGTGCTGCCCATTCAAAAAAGCCAGACTCATCCAGTAGCAAGCTGATGATAATCACGGCAATAAAGGTTGCGGTGGCGTTCCAGACGATATTCCAAACTACCGCAATGTCGGCGATGTGTACCACACCACAGATGAGGGCCAGTATCGCGCCTAACATGGCGCTCCAGCCAATCCCTAACCCCTTCGGCTGCCAGATAACCAACACTATGGTCAGAATGAAAATTGCTCCTGCCAGTAACATAAAACCCCCTGACAGGGCAGCATAACTGCCCTGTATATAGTAAAAATTAACCTACGAACTGTTTGAGTTTGTCGATACCGGTTGGCTCTGTCGCAAGAACAGGAACCAAAGCAACACGGGTAAGGTAGCGCGCCCACAGGCCATATTGACGTCAGCACACTCTCGGCAATATGTTGAAGCTATATCTATCACACAGGAGAATACTTCCCCATGACTAGAGAGAAATCCTTTAAAGCCATCGCAATAGCTTCCCTCTTTATGATTGCGCTTACCCCGTCATTATACGCCTCAGCGGCGAGCTTTGACTGCAAGCAGGCCGCTTCTGTAGATGAAAAAGCTATTTGTGCAGACCGTACGCTGAGCGAAAAAGATGTTCAAATGACCACAACATATAATTTGCTCAAAGGACTGTTATTAATGGGCGCTCGTGGTGCCTTACAGGATGAACAGGGCAAGTGGCTCAAAAAGCGGCAGCAGTGCGGCGCAAACTATACTTGCCTGTCGCAATTATATGACCAACGCATTGGCACCCTGATGGACGAATATAACAAAATTGCCCAAACCATTAATGCCGATTAGGGGCACTCTTGACGCCCAGTACCTCCCGGTTACACGTTGTAGACTCATTTCACGACAGAGGTAAGATCTTATGCGTCAATTATCAATCGGTGTACTGCTGGTGTCGATGCTGAGCTTTGGGACCATGAACGTAATGGCTGCACCAACAACAGAAATCTTGTCATCATCGTCTGTCATTGCACCCACGGTTAAAGCAAAAAAAGCAGATATTCCGGCAGAAAAAAATACCCTGGAACAAAAAGTGAAAAAATCAGGCAAGAATAAAGCCAAAAAGAGAGCTATTCAGAATGCCGAGAAGTCAGTGCTACGTTCATTACGTAAGTAACCTTATACCCACCGGCGCAGGGGATATTATTAGCCCCTGTCGCCGCTACCTCTCTTCCTTGCAAGTGAGACTAAAAAATGAACAAGTTAGCCATAAGCACTTTACTAGGTCTGTTGCTGGGATTGGGTGGAGTAACGACGCAAGCCAGCGCAGATACATCGACAGCAATTACGCCACCTATCGCACGCGGCCCTGGCCCGGTTATCAACCCTGAAAACTCACAATACATTGAAGAGAAAAATGCAGCAGCGAAGGTAAAAGATAAGGTTAAACCGACCAATCACCACGGCAAGAAGCATCATAAGAAAAAACGGTAATCAGCCATTCTCAATACTGATACTTTGTAGCAATAACGCGACTGGTGGCATTGCCAACGCCTAGACGACATCCCTAACCACCGGCTTATTTCCGGCATTGTCGGGTATTGTTTTGAGAAATTTAGCCCACCAGCGCAGCCACTCATTAGCAGTAATGTGTGTGGAGTTGATTGGGTGACTGATGGGCTAAAACGAAAAAAGGCCACCTTAATAGGCAGCCTTGAACTTGATTATTGGCTTATTTAGCGAATTTCTCAGCTTCTTCGCGAGTAGTGATGAAGCTTTCGCCAAGGCCAATCGCAATCAGTATTCCTACGATATAGCCTGCCAACTTACTGTTTAAAATCTTCTTGATCATGCAACCTCCAATTCAGAGGAGTAATCATTCTATGCCCTTTTCATCACGAGTAGTAGGTCGTGTATTCACCACATTCGGCTGAACACCAACCATTGCTGCAACAATGGCCTGAATAGATTGGGATATGAACCCGTTATTCAGTGATGCTCAGGCAAATGTAGAAAGCAAAAACCCTGACTGGTTAGAGTCAGGGCTTCGCGTTTTTCATAATACTTATACTAAGTCAAAATGGAGGAGCGCATCGGGTCATTCCCCAGAAGACGCCGATAATACCAATCAAACAACCCGACGCGCTTTTCTATTGTGACTCATTTGGACCGCCATCAGGGACTTGAACCCTGCACCCTCATATCCACAGACATGACCGCTCTATCCTCCTGAGCTAATGGCGGAAAATAAGTAAGCACACTGGATATCTCCGGGCAACCCTTCATCGACTTAACCCTGTGTGCTTTTGTAATTAAAAATACCCCGCCATCGACCCCCTGAACTTAATGTCATCATCTCTTTGCTGAGACAACAGCTCAAATAAATGAGCTGATGGCGGAAAAATCGCTTTTATAATCAGCGATAAATAAGCTTAAGGATGCCGTATAACCGACGAGACTGACATTAATGACGGCAGAGTCTCCCGAGCAAAGGGTAATAGCTAAAAATGAGAGTGTGATCTCAATTATTCGTCTGTGGGTAAGCTGTGTTGCTGTGATATCCCCTTGGCGGGCTTTGGACTTAACCGCTTCACCACATTCCTCTGAGTACTGTTTCACAACGATTGGATTAACCAACCCAGTACCACTGTCAGCACTTCAGGAGATGGGCGGGTGGGAGTCAATCGAAATGGTACGCAGGTATGCTCACGTATCCCCGAATCATTTAACTTAACATGCGCGTAAAATTGATGAGGTAATGGGGATTAATGTCACTAATCTGGCACTTTTGAAAAAGGTTGCTGATAATTAGGGGGTAAATGGAGGGTAACTCATTGATTTCAATGGTACGCCCTACAGGATTCGAACCTGTGACCTACGGCTTAGAAGGCCGTTGCTCTATCCAACTGAGCTAAGGGCGCATTTGATATTCACCGCAGCATAGAACGCTGTGGGTAGTCAGTTGCGGGTTGGATTATACGGGCAGTCGCTTTTGAGTCAATGGGTTTTCACCTTACCGTTTATCAACTGGCTATTTAATCGTTAATTAATCGTTATTATGCGCCTGACAGCGCGGCCCGCTTCTGACAAAATAGACAGATTCCCGCTTTTTTAATTGATGGACCCCTCCACTGATGTCAGCAAAAATTATTGATGGTAAAACGATTGCGCAGCAGGTAAGAAACGAAGTTGCTGCGCTAGTACAGAAACGTCTGGCTGCGGGTAAGCGCGCTCCCGGTCTTGCCGTTGTATTGGTAGGCGATAATCCAGCATCACAAATTTACGTCGCCAGTAAACGTAAGGCGTGCGAAGAGGTCGGTTTTATCTCTCGCTCCTATGACCTCCCGATGACCACCACTGAAGCTGAACTGTTGGCATTAATTGATTCATTGAATGACGAAAATGAGATTGACGGGATACTGGTACAACTGCCACTGCCTGCTGGCATTGATAATGTCAAAGTACTGGAGCGCATCCATCCTGATAAAGACGTCGATGGTTTCCATCCATATAACGTTGGCCGTCTGTGTCAGCGTGCGCCGAAACTGTGCCCTTGCACCCCACGCGGTATCGTTACACTGCTGGAACGCTATGAGATCCCGACTTACGGTCTGAACGCCGTCGTGGTCGGTGCCTCAAATATTGTTGGCCGCCCGATGAGCCTTGAGCTACTACTGGCGGGTTGCACCACCACCGTAACACATCGCTTCACCAAGAATCTGCGTCAGCATGTCGAAAATGCTGAGTTATTGGTAGTTGCAGTGGGTAAACCCGGTTTTATTCCCGGTGAGTGGATAAAACCAGGTGCTATCGTGATTGATGTCGGCATTAACCGCCTGGAAAGTGGTAAAGTAGTCGGTGATGTAGAATTTGATGTCGCTGTTGAACGTGCGGGTTGGATTACACCGGTTCCCGGTGGCGTTGGGCCAATGACCGTTGCGACACTGATACAAAATACCTTGCAAGCCTGCGAGGAATATCACGACATCAACGAAAATTGATTGAAAGGACAGTAATGGACATTTTTCATTTGGAAAAACACCCGCACGTCGAGCTGTGTGATTTATTAAAATTACAAGGCTGGAACGATAGCGGCGCCTCAGCAAAAGCCGCCATCGCCGATGGTCAGGTAAAAGTCGACGGAAGTGTCGAAACACGCAAGCGCTGCAAAATTCTTGCTGACCAGATCGTTGAGTTTCAAGGTATGAAAGTGCAGGTTAAAGCCTAACAACCTCGGCAATGGTGAGCTCAAGCTCGCTAACGCCAAAGATTCAGGCAAAAAAATGCGGTTGCTGACCAGAGCCAGAACCGCAATATTTTTAGTTTTATCACGCTAAGCAATCCCCCTGCCCGGCGCGACAAAACAGTATGTTATTTACGACGCCATGTGGTGCCTTGAGGGCCATCTTCCAACACAATCCCCAGCTCATTCAATTGATCACGGGCAGAATCGGCCAGCGCCCAATCTTTGCTGCTACGGGCATCATTGCGTTGCTTAATCAGCGCTTCAATTTGCGCAACTTCATCGCCGTCAGTCTGTGCACCACTTTGCAAAAACAGCTCAGGATCTTGTTCCAGCAAGCCCAGCACATGAGCCAGTTTACGCAGCTCTGCCGCTAACCCATTCGCCGCAGCGATATCTTCCGTTTTTAAGCGATTCACTTCACGGGCGATATCAAACAACACTGAGTAAGCCTCTGGGGTATTGAAATCATCATCCATTGCTGCGCGAAAGCGTGCTTCAAACTCAGCACCACCAGCAGGGGCCGCATTCGTGTCAGTGCCACGCAGCGCGGTATATAAGCGCTCCAGCGAAGCACGCGCCTGTTTGAGGTTCTCTTCGCTGTAGTTAAGTTGGCTGCGATAGTGCCCGGACATCAGGAAGTAGCGCACGGTTTCAGCATCGTAATAGGCCAGCACGTCGCGAATAGTAAAGAAGTTATTCAGTGATTTCGACATTTTTTCTTTGTCGATCATCACCATACCGGAATGCATCCAGTAGTTCACATAAGGACCATCATGGGCGCAGGTAGATTGTGCAATCTCATTTTCGTGGTGCGGGAACATCAAATCAGAACCGCCGCCGTGGATATCGAAATGCGCGCCTAGCTGTTTGCTGTTCATTGCTGAACACTCAATATGCCAGCCAGGACGGCCCGCCCCCCAAGGTGATTCCCAGCTTGGCTCACCCGGTTTAGACATTTTCCACAGCACGAAATCCATCGGATTGCGTTTAACATCAGCCACTTCAACTCGCGCACCCGCTTGTAACTGATCCAGATCTTGGCGGGACAACAGCCCATAATCCGGGTCACTGTCTACGGCGAACATCACATCGCCATTTGATGCTACATAGGCGTGATCACGGGCGATTAAGCGCTCGACCAGCTCAATTATTTCTGGGATATGGTGAGTCGCACGCGGCTCTAAATCGGGGCGTTCGAGGTTCAATGCATCGAAATCTTTATGCATTTCTGCCAGCATACGCGTGGTAAGTTGCTCGCAGGTTTCACTATTTTCAATGGCACGTTTGATAATTTTATCGTCAACGTCAGTGACATTGCGGACATACGTCAGCGAGTAACCTAAATAGCGCAAATAACGCGCAACAACGTCGAACGCAACAAAAGTACGCCCATGCCCAATGTGGCACAGGTCATAAATGGTGATCCCGCATACATACATACCAATTTTACCGGCATGGATAGGCTTGAATTCCTCTTTTTGGCGACTCAGTGTATTAAAAATCTTTAGCATCGGGACATTCCGTGGTTTTGTTTTTTTGCGGTATGCAGAGTTCATACTCAAAGTCATTGACGTTGCAGCTAAAGCGGCAAGCAGACGCCCCTGAGGCTTCAATGGCAAAGGGTATAATAGGATATCATCAGATTATGCGGTAAATCAGCCCGTGATTCAGCACTTTTTCGCCCATATTGGCCGTGTTGCGAGTGCTGACTCAATCTCAGAGATATGATATAAGAGCCGTCTAAAGGGTTACGACTCATTTGTGAACACACTTATTACACTAGCAGGAATATTATTATGGTCACGTTTCATACTAATCACGGCGATATCGTCGTCAACACCTTCGCGGATAAAGCGCCGGTTACCGTTGAGAACTTCCTGAACTACTGCCGTAAAGGTTTCTATGATAACACTATTTTCCACCGTGTTATTGATGGTTTCATGATTCAGGGCGGTGGTTTCGAGCCGGGTATGAATCAAAAAGAGACTGATGCACCTATCAAGAACGAAGCCAATAACGGTCTGAAAAACACCCGTGGCACACTGGCAATGGCGCGTACTAACGATCCACACTCTGCCACTGCTCAGTTCTTTATTAACGTTGCAGACAACGACTTCCTGAACTTCCGTTCAGAGCGCCCAGATGGCTGGGGCTACTGTGTATTTGCTGAAGTTACCGAGGGTTTGGACGTGGTTGAGAAGATCAAAAACGTCGCAACAGGTCGCAGCGGTATGCATCAGGATGTGCCAAAAGAAGACGTCATCATTAAAAGCGTTACTGTAAGCGAGTAATAGCGACTTAATGAGCACGCTTTTTATTGCAGATTTGCATCTTAGCGTTCAGGAACCGGCAATCACTGCCGGTTTCCTGCATTTTATACAGCGTGATGCTATTCATGCTGATGCTTTATATATCCTGGGCGATTTATTTGAGTCCTGGATTGGTGATGATGACCCCGATCCACTGTATCGGCAAGTTGCCGCTGCGTTAAAATCACTCCAGCAACAGGGTGTACCCTGCTACTTTATCCACGGCAATCGCGATTTTCTGCTCGGTAAACGCTTTGCGGCTGAAAGCGGTATGACACTACTCGCGGAAGAAAAGGTCGTCGAGCTGTATGGCCGCAGAGTCGTTATTTTGCATGGTGATACTTTATGTACCGATGATACCGACTATCAGCATTTTCGGCGCAGAGTTCACAACCCCCTGATTCAAAAACTTTTCCTATGGTTACCGCTGCGCTTTCGTTTACGTATTGCCGCTTATATGCGCAACCAAAGCCAACAGAACAATAGCGGTAAGTCGCAACTCATCATGGATGTGAATCCACAAGCTGTCATTGATACATTTCAGCGGAATCAGGTCAGTTGGATGATCCATGGGCACACTCATCGCCCTGCGGTTCATAATGTAGCACTGCCCGCAGCAACAGCGCATCGGGTGGTTTTGGGTGCCTGGCATGTTGAAGGTTCGATGGTAAAAGTCACGGCTGAAAGTGTTGAGTTGATTAAATTCCCGTTTTAACCGCCTGATGGTCAATAACTGCGGCGCTATTTATCATTAGCACCCCCCTATTTATCATTAGTGTACCGCTAAAAAAACCGCAAAATCCCACTAAAAGCCGCGACGCAACCGTTTTCCTCGCCTTTGGCTCATGATATGCTCTACGCCCTCATCGCCAGCCACGAGATCTAACTTCGTTCTGGCCGACGCTTGCGCAATCACAGGAGCCTTACCCTCATGGGAGCCAACCTCGATTCGGCTTATGCAGCCGGGGTTAAAATCGCTATCGTAATGGGGTCCAAAAGTGACTGGGCCACCATGCAGTTCGCCGCCGACGTGCTCACCACGCTCAATGTTCCGTTTCATGTCGAAGTTGTCTCTGCACACAGAACCCCCGATAAGCTGTTCAGTTTTGCCGAACAAGCGGATGCCAATGGCTTACATGTCATTATTGCGGGCGCGGGCGGTGCAGCTCACCTGCCGGGAATGATCGCGGCCAAAACACTGGTGCCGGTTTTAGGTGTTCCGGTGCAAAGTGCGGCGTTAAGCGGCGTCGATAGCCTCTATTCCATCGTGCAGATGCCGCGTGGCATTCCGGTGGGGACACTGGCTATTGGTAAAGCTGGGGCGGCGAATGCTGCATTGCTCGCCGCACAAATATTGGCGCTGCATGACACTGAATTGGCTGGCCGTCTGGCTAATTGGCGTCAAAGCCAAACGGACGAAGTGCTGGAAAATCCTGATCCGAGGGATGAAGCATGAAGCCGGTTTGCGTATTAGGGAACGGTCAGTTAGGGCGTATGTTGCGCCAGGCAGGTGAGCCGCTAGGCATTGCCGTCTATCCGGTGGGGTTAGATGCCGAACCGGAAGCGGTGCCTTATCAGCACAGTGTGATCACCGCTGAGATTGAGCGCTGGCCGGAAACCGCCTTAACCCGCGAGCTGGCGACACATACCGCCTTTGTTAACCGCGATATTTTCCCGCGTCTGGCTGACCGCCTGACACAAAAACAGCTGCTCGATAGCCTGAATCTGGCGACTGCTCCTTGGCAGCTATTGGCCAGTGCCAGCGAGTGGCCGCAGGTTTTCGCCACCCTAGGCGAACTTGCCATCGTGAAACGTCGAGTCGGCGGCTACGATGGCCGTGGTCAGTGGCGTTTGCGCGCAGGTGAGCAAGATACCCTACCTGCCGATGCTTACGGCGAGTGTATTGTCGAGCAGGGTATTAACTTCTCCGGCGAAGTTTCGCTGGTCGGTGCTCGCAGCCATCAAGGCAAATCGGTTTTCTACCCGCTGACCCACAATTTGCATGAAGATGGCATCTTGCGCGTCAGTGTGGCACTCCCTCAGCCGGATAGCCGTTTACAGCAACAAGCAGAACAGATGCTCTCTGCCATTATGGATGAGCTAAATTATGTCGGTGTGATGGCGATGGAGTGCTTTATTGTCGGCGACAGTTTGCTGATCAATGAGTTAGCACCGCGAGTGCATAACAGCGGTCACTGGACCCAAAATGGCGCCTCCATCAGCCAGTTCGAGCTGCATCTGCGCGCTATTTTGGATCTGCCGCTGCCTGAGCCGGTGGTGAACACCCCATCTGCAATGGTCAATCTGATTGGCACGCCAGTGAATGTCGAGTGGCTATCACTGCCATTAGTGCATCTGCACTGGTACGAAAAAGAGGTGCGTGAAGGCCGCAAAGTGGGTCATTTGAATTTGAATGATCCCGATGGCGCGGCATTAAGTGCTGCACTGGCCAAGCTGGCCCCTTTGCTCCCAACTGAGTACCAAAACGCACTGCGTTGGGCGCAGGCGAAGCTGTAAATCATTCGCAGGAAACTAATAATTCGCGGGCAACTCATGCTGCCCGCGAATAAAATCTACCCCTCATAGTGGCGGAATAGAGCCCGCCCCTGCAACAGCCGCGCACCGAGCCAGCCGCCACAGAGTGACAATAGCAGCGCCGCCGCCAGCGGCAATAGCCACCACATGACCCAATTAGGCTGCCACGGGAAGTCAAACACCAACCGCTGTAGCGCCCAGAGTGCGGCTTCCGCACCGATAGCGGCCGCCAGACCAGCCACCAGCCCCAGCAGAGCAAACTCCCACCACAATGTGCCGCGCAGTAAGCGTTTACTTGCGCCTAGCGTACGATAGACCACCAGCTCTTGACGGCGCTGGCGCATCCCTACCTGTACCTGTGCCAGCAACAGCAAGGTGCCACAAATAATGACCAGCACCACCATCACTTCCAGCGCGCGACTGACCTGCTGTAGCACCTGCCCTACCTGTTTTAGCATCGCGCCAATATCCAGCAAGCTGAGTGTCGGGAACTGGCGATTCAGTTGTGTCAGTGCTTCCCCATCCCCGTGATAGCGGAAACTGGTCAGCCAGGTTTGTGGCTGCTTATCCAGCGCACCCGGCGGAAAAATAAAGTAGAAATTAGGTCGCAAACTCTCCCAGTCCACCTGACGAATGCTGCTCACGGTAGCCTCAAATGACTGGGTATCGCCACTGAATGTCAGCTTATCGCCGATTTTAATGCCCAGTCGATCAGCGATCCCCTGCTCCATCGACACTTCATCTGCCTTTGGCGGCCACTGGCCGGCAGTCAAAATATTGTGCGCCGGTAAATCTTGCTGCCAGGTCAGATTCAATTCGCGGTTAACCGCTTCACCGCCGGGATCATCTTCATGGACCCGCTCAGTGGCCAGTTGCTGGTTAATTTCACTCAATCGCACCCGAACAATCGGATAGAAGGTCGAAGGGGTTATCTGATGTTGCGCCAGAAATTCGGTCACCTGCGGCACCTGTTGCGGTGTCATATTCAGCAAAAAGTAGTTTGGACTATCTGGCGGCAGTTGCTGCTGCCAGCGATCCAGCAGATCGCCGCGCAACACTAACAGCAACGCCAACAGCATGAAAGATAAAGAAAATGCCGCCAGTTGCGTCAGCGTCATCCATGGCTGGCGGAGCAACCGGTTGATGGCTAATCGCAATGACAAACGGGTGACGGTGAGGCGGCGTAACAGCAACAAACCGCCCCAACCTATCACCCCGAGCAGTAACGCCAAAACTACCATGCCCGCGAGAATGGCCCACAGCAGGGAGTTGCCCCCCATCAGTAGCGCCAGCAGCCCCACCACGATAGCCATCATCACCGGAATAAAGTAGCGCAGCGGCCAGACATTGGCGGAAACATCGCGGCGCAAGACCCGCAATGGCTGGGTCGCCAGCAGTTGCCGATAGGGGCGAATACCCACCAGCAACGAAATCAATATCAGCGATCCCATTGACCATACCCATGGCCATAAACCCGCGGCGGGTAGTGCCGCCGGCAATACCGGTGACAATAAGCGCACCAGAATGCCCTCGAACAGCAGACCAATCAGGCTGCCACACAGGCCCGCCAGCACCAGCACCGCTAGCCACTGACCAATAATCAGCCGCCGTAGCGCACGGCGCCCGGCCCCTAAGGTTTTCAGCACCGCAACCAAGTCATAGCGGCTGCGGCAGTAGTGCCCCATCGCCACCGCCACGGCGGCAATCGAGAGTAATAGCGTCAAGAGCGCCGATAACAGCAAGAATTGCTGCGCCCGTTGCAGGGATTTCCCCAATGCGCCACCGGACTCTTGCAGGCCATACCAGCGCTGCTCCGGCTTCAATTGCGGGGTGAGCCAGTCGCTGAACTGCGCCACCGCCTGCGGTGAGCCAGCAAACATGTAACGATAGGTCAGGCGGCTGCCCGGCTGTATCGCGCCCGTTTTCTCCACATCGGCCAGATTGATCAAAATACGCGGCGAGGTTTGGAACGGATTAAACCCAGAATCCGGCTCCTGAATCACTTCGCCGACAATTTTCAGCGAGGTATCCCCCACCTCTAACCTGTCACCGACCTTCACCCCCAGCAGCGATAAAAGCCTTGGAGCCACCAGCACTGTGCCCGGTTCAAGTACCGCGCCGGCGGGCTGTGTCTCGAGCTTGCCATACAGCGGGTAAGCCAAATCGGTGGCTTTGACATCCGCCAACTGCGGACGATCACCGGCAAAAGTCATAGTCATAAAGGAGAGCTGGCGGCTGACAGCCAGCCCTTGCTGCTTCGCCTCCAGCAACCAGCCCTCTGGCACAGGGTGCGCGGCACTCAGCACCCGATCACCCGCCAGAAAATCGCGGCTCTGCTGACTCAGCCCTTTCTCCATGCGGTCACTGATGGTGCCTAACGCCAGCACACAGGCCACCGCCAGCGTTAATGCCAGCCAGACAATTAACAGTGAGGGTGAGCGCCACTCACGCCAAAACCAGCGCCAAATCATGCTTCCTCCCACAATTTACCATCCTGTAAGCGCAGCCGGCGCTGGCAACGACCCGCCAGTTGCACATCATGGGTGACCAGAATTAACGTGGTGCCGTAGTCGCGATTAAGGGAAAACAGCAAATCGGCGATGCGGTCACCGGTATGGCGATCGAGGTTACCGGTGGGTTCATCGGCAAATAACACTTTAGGCCGCCCACTGAAGGCGCGGGCCAGTGCCACCCGCTGCTGCTCGCCGCCAGAAAGCTGGGCCGGAAGATGATGAAGGCGCTGGTCCAGCCCCACCAGCTTTAACAGCTCGATCGCATGTGCTTTACTTTCGCGCTCGCTCTCTCCCCGCAGCAAGGCTGGGAGTTGGACATTTTCCAATGTATTGAGTGTCGGCACTAGCATAAACGATTGAAAGACAAAGCCAATATTCTCTGCCCGTAGTTGCGCGCGCCCCTCTTCATCCATCGCCGTCAAAGAGTGGCCGAGTAAGCTCACCTCGCCACTGCTGCCGTCATCCAGACCCGCCAGTATGCCCAGTAAGGTGGATTTACCTGAGCCTGACTCGCCAATCAGTGCGATTGTCTGAGCGGGTTTGACAACGAGCTCAACTCCGGTAAGGATGGAGAGCTGTTGCTCACCCTGACCGACGTGCTTATTAAGATGATGAACTTCAAGAACGTTTTCCGCTGGCATCTTCCCTTCCTATTACTGTTGGGATTATTCAGTTTGCGTGCCGCCGCAACCGATACACTTTTGATTCTCGGCGACAGTTTGAGCGCCGGTTACCGCTTGCCCATTGCCGAGGCCTGGCCTACACGGCTGGATAAAACATGGCAGACCAGCTCCTCATTACCGAAAGTGGTCAACGCCAGTATTAGTGGCGATACTGCCGCCCAAGGTTTGGCCCGCCTGCCTGCGCTGCTCAAGCAACATCAGCCACGCTGGGTGCTGATTGAACTGGGTGCCAATGACGGGCTGCGCGGTTTTCCAACGCAGGATATTCAACGGGATCTGACACAAATTATCAATCTGGTAAAGGAAGCGAAAGCCGAACCTTTATTGATGCAAATCCGCATTCCACCTAACTATGGTCGCCGTTATACTGATGCCTTCACCGATATCTATCCACAGCTTGCACAACAATTTGGCATTCCGCTGGTTCCTTTCTTTATGGAACAAGTTGCCGTAAAGCCCGAGTGGATGCAGGATGATGGTTTACACCCTAACGCCGAGGCTCAGCCGTTCATCGCTGATTGGATGGCACAACAACTCAAGCCGTTAGTGACTAATAAACAGTAATAATGCTTTAGTTAACCACTTGTTCAAGCAAATAGATTCACTCACTAGGTAAAGTTATGCAAAAAGCAGTATTAATTACCGGTTGTTCCAGTGGCATTGGTCTGGTCGCGGCACAAGAGTTGAAAAACCGAGGCTACCGCGTACTGGCGGCCTGCCGTAAACCCGATGATGTGGCAAAGATGACACAGTTGGGGCTGGAAGGTATTGAGCTGGATTTGGATGACAGTGCCAGTGTCGAGCGTGCGGCAGCAGAGGTTATCGCACTGACGGGCGGGCGCTTGTATGGTCTGTTTAACAATGGTGGTTTTGGTTTATATGGCCCATTGCAAACTATCTCCCGCCAGCAGTTGGAGCAGCAATTCTCCACCAATCTGTTCGGCACCCACCAACTGACACAATTACTGTTACCGGCCATGCTACCCCATGGCGAAGGGCGTATCATCCAAACCAGCTCGGTGATGGGGTTGGTTTCGACCGCCGGGCGTGGTGCTTACGCGGCCAGCAAATATGCGCTAGAGGCCTGGTCGGACGCACTGCGCATGGAGCTGCACGACAGCGGGATCCATGTCAGCCTGATCGAACCCGGCCCTATCAGCACCCATTTCACGCAAAATGTGAATCAGGCGCAAGCCAATAAACCGGTCAATAATCCCGGTATCGCGCAGCGTTTTACGCTGCCACCGGAAGCTATATTGCCGAAATTGCGCCACGCACTGGAGAGCCCACGCCCGAAATTGCGTTATCCGGTCACCCTGGTCGCCCATGCACTGACGATACTGCGCCGCATTTTGCCGGGGCGAATGTTAGATAAAGTCTTGCGTGGTAACTCTTGATACGTGGTAATTATTGATAATAGTGATGAGGGTTGAGGGTTGAAGCAACCTAACTCGCCCCAATTAACTGCTATACCCTAAATAATTCGAGTTGCAGGAAGGCGGCAACTGAGTGAGTCCCGGAGTTGACTCCAGTAAATGATCCGGGTGACAAATCTGTCGGAAACAGATTTGAACGCTGCTCGCAGCGGCCTCGTAGAGGCGAGGCCCAAGGATGGGCCGAGTAACGGGCGCAGCCAACGCACATGCAACTTGAAGTATGACGGGTATAAAACGGATGAGAGAAATATTTTATGCTAGCACCTACTACGATTGATATTACTGAAGCGAACCTACACCAGACCTTAGAACAATCCATGGCTGTGCCAGTGCTGTTCTACTTTTGGTCCGAACGCAGCCAGCACTGCCTGCAATTGACCCCGGTGCTGGATAAACTGGCCGCTGAATATGCGGGTCAATTTATTCTGGCGCGTGTCGATTGTGACGCGCAGCAGATGGTGGCTTCACAGTTTGGCCTGCGCTCCATTCCGGCAGTGTATCTGTTTAAAGATGGTCAGCCGGTTGATGGTTTCCAAGGGCCGCAGCCAGAAGAGGTTATCCGCGAGCTGCTGCAACGAGTGCTGCCAAAACCGGAAGAGTTGAAAACCGCTGAAGCCGCGCAATTAATCAGCGAAGGTAAAGTGCAGGAAGCCCTGCCGTTGCTGAAAGATGCCTGGGCACTGAGTGGGCAAAGAAGTGAAATTGGCCTGCAACTGGCTGAAGTACAAATCCAGTTGAACCGCAGTGAAGATGCCGAAGCAGTGTTAGCAACCATTCCACTGCAAGACCGCGATACCCGCTATCAAGGGCTGATTGCTCAAATCGAGTTGCTGAAACAGGCGGCCGACACCCCGGAGATCCAGCAGTTACAGCAACAACTGACAGAGCAGCCGGATAACGTGGAGCTGGCGGTGCAATTGGCATTGCAGCTGCATCAGGTCGGCCGCAACGAAGAGGCACTGGAGCTGTTGCTGGGCCATTTGAAAAAAGATTTAGCCGCCGCCAACGGCACGGCGCGCAAGACATTAATGGATATTTTGGCCGCATTAGGTACAGGTGATGCACTGGCCGCCAAATATCGCCGTCAACTTTATTCATTGCTGTACTGACCGCGAAAGTTAATCGCCATAACCTTTTTTGGCGATACCCTTATTTACTCCTGCGCGGGGTCATCCCGCGCTGTTTTACTCTGCTCCAGTCGAGTTTTCTCTCATTTACACGCTTTTACCTGCCTTTAGTTAGGCATTTAACGACCCGTCACGTAATATTAAGATACAAATATCATTGCTGACAGGAAGTTAAATATGTTTACGGTCATCCCTGTTCTTATCGTTGTCGCCCTGATTGTGGTGTTTTCTTCAATCAAAATCGTCCCGCAAGGTTTTCAGTGGACTGTCGAACGTTTTGGTCGCTATACCAAAACGCTGATGCCGGGCCTGAATATCGTTGTGCCATTTATGGATCGTGTTGGTCGTAAAATCAATATGATGGAGCAAGTCTTGGATATCCCATCCCAAGAGATCATCTCCCGCGATAACGCCAACGTGGCGATCGATGCTGTCTGCTTTATCCAGGTTATTGACCCGGTGAAAGCCGCTTATGAAGTCAGCAATTTGGAATCGGCCATCATCAACCTGACCATGACCAACTTCCGTACCGTTTTAGGCTCCATGGAGCTGGATGAAATGTTGTCCCAACGCGACAACATTAACGGCCGCCTGTTGCATATCGTTGATGAAGCTACCAACCCATGGGGCATCAAAGTCACCCGTATTGAAGTCCGCGACGTGCGCCCACCTGCTGAATTGATCTCTGCGATGAATGCGCAGATGAAAGCGGAACGTACTAAACGTGCCGACATTCTGGAAGCCGAAGGGGTTCGTCAGGCCGCAATTTTGCGTGCTGAAGGTGAGAAGCAATCACAGATCCTGAAAGCGGAAGGTGAACGTCAATCTGCATTCTTGCAGGCGGAAGCCCGTGAGCGTGGCGCTGAAGCTGAAGCTCAAGCCACCAGAATGGTTTCTGAAGCCATCGCTGCCGGTGATATTCAAGCCATCAACTACTTTGTGGCGCAGAAATATACCGACGCACTGCAACACATTGGTTCAGCCAATAACAGCAAAGTGATCATGATGCCGCTGGAGGCCAGCAGCCTGATGGGTGCTATCGGTGGTATTGCAGAACTGATTGGTGAGAGTAAAAACAGCCGGGGTAAATAACCATGCTGGAGGAAATTGCAGCAAATCCAAGCTGGTTTTGGCTATCACTCGGCGGGCTATTACTCGCCGCTGAGATGCTAGGT
This sequence comes from Yersinia sp. Marseille-Q3913, assembly GCF_963892745.1. Taxonomy (NCBI): domain Bacteria; kingdom Pseudomonadati; phylum Pseudomonadota; class Gammaproteobacteria; order Enterobacterales; family Yersiniaceae; genus Yersinia; species Yersinia sp. Marseille-Q3913. The sequence continues at coordinate 57,233 of NZ_CAWQAF010000022.1, forward strand.
GCCAGTGGTTATATGCTGTGGAGCGGTGTTGCCGCCGTGGTGGTGGGTGCTTTGGTCTGGCTATCTCCCTTTAGCTGGGAGATGCAAGGTGTGCTGTTTGCCGTCCTGACGGTGGTCGCCGCATTCCTGTGGTGGTATTGGCTGAGTAAACGCACCAAACCGCAACCGGCCATGCTCAACCAGCGCACTCATCAATTGCTGGGGACGCGAGCGACATTGACCGAACCCACCATTGATGGCTATGGCCGGATGAGAGTGGGCGACAGCAGTTGGCGTATTTATTGCACTACCGAGCTAAGTGTCGGCACCGAAGTTGAAGTGATATTAGTGGAAGGCAATACCTTGCATGTGCGGGCTGTTCATCACTAATTATTGATATAAAGGCGTATTTATCTCAATACGCCTTTAGCTATATTCCATATTCATCGTTTTATTCCACACACAAAATTTTATTCCAAACCCAGAGTTTTATTCTAAACCCACAATCCCCCCAACAATATTCCCCCATCACCCCACTTTCTGCTTATCAGCCGTGTGGCAACATCCCGCCAGATTATTGATAATCGGGCAATCAGCCCCCTCATCCCCCGGACACTCATCCGCCAGGGCCAACAACCGCAAGCGCATCTGATTAAGATCATTAATATGTTGCTCGATTTCCGCTACTTTTAGCAAGGTCGCGGCTTTCACATCTGCGCTGTGTCGGGCCGGGTTATGAAACAGTGCCAACAGCTCGCGACACTCATCCAATGTGAAGCCAACCTGCCGCGCCTGACGTAATAGTGTTAACTCTTCAATATGTTTGGCGCTGTAGCTGCGATAGCCGTTATCGGTACGGATAGGCGGTGTCACCAGTTTTTTTTCTTCGTAAAAACGTATGGCTTTGCTGGTTAAGCCCGTTTTTTTTGCGACATTACTAATGTTCATATTTCCCCCTTGACCTTCCCCTTGCTGGCAGGTCTTTAAAACCCACAGCCACCTAGGTGACTATGGGAAATCAATAAATTACAACCCCTTTATGCCCCAGTATCCCCCACTTGCCCCCCTATGTGTGGTCGCAATGTGGACACACCATTCAGAGGATTAAAACTTACAGCATCAGTAAGATAGTCAGGTGAAAAGTGTGCGTAGGTCATAGTTTGAGACACATCAGAATGCCCTAAAATTCGTTGTAACGTAATGATATTTCCTCCCTTAATCATAAAGTGAGTTGCAAAGGTGTGGCGCAATGCATGTGCCGCCTGACCATCAGGTAAATTAGGTTTTGCCTCTTTCATCATTTTACGAAAGCGGCTATAGCTAACCCTGAATAAACGTCCTGACTCACGCGTTTTCACAACGTTGGCAACCTCTTGCGAAATAGGTACAACACGTTTATCACCGTTTTTGGTATGCGAAAACATCACATGGTTATGCACAATATTTTCAGCCTTGAGGCCGTAAGCCTCCCCCCACCTTGCCCCCGTCGCCAGGCAGAGAACTGCTATACGATAGTAATCACCTTGTACCAGTGCCAACAAACTATCGATCTCTTCAGCGGTGAGATATGACATTTCAGAACGAACCTCTTTCAATGGCGTTAGTGCTGCAACGGGGTTTTCACCGTGGAACTCATCAACTTCAGCCATTGACTTAAACACACCGCTCAATGCAAACAAATCATGATTAATGGTTGATGCCTTAATCCCCTCCCCTAAGCGATAGGCCCGGTAATCAATCAGGCATCGGGAATCAATTTGGTACAGCATGGGATCTTCCATATCCCGACAGATTCCATTTACAGTGCTTAGTCTGCGGGCAGCATAAGGTAAATTACGGCCTAACAACATCCACCATAATTCTACAAATTCACTCATGCGGCGCTTATCTGCCGGTCGACTCAGGTAATCATTAGTTTGATGCTTGGCGATAATGTCACGTTCATAGGCGTGAGCATCGGCCTTGCGATCAAACTTTTTACGGATACGCTTTCCATTGCGGCCCCGCGGTCTTACATCCACTTCATAGCGACCATCTTCGAGTTTCTTAATAGACATAAGATAACCCTCCGATGTACTGCTCAGATTGTTCCCATAGGTATTCAGCCCACAGGTAAAAAATATCTAACCAATTATCCTCCCTTAGCGGGACGAGTTTGTTTCGTCTGGCGTATAAAGCGCGAGCGCCGGTGCTATTTGCCCCTTCGCTGGATCTATTTTGTCGTACATAAACCAATCCTGATATTTATGAAAACGTGGGTGACCAAATAGCTTCACCGCTGACTCTAATGTCATTTTTGACTTGTCCGCCTCATAACCATGATAAGTGGTATAAACAATACCAATTAAATCAGTTAGTTGCCTCTTAGTTAACTGCTCAGAGTTACGAATCAGTCTTAATTTACTTCCTTGCGTTATTGACATTGTTTCGAGTTCTCGTAATAATTACCCATAATAATAACAGAGAGAACAGTATCAACTCTGCACCCAACAAGCCCCAACGGGGTTCAATTAAGGACTTTATCACAAATGCAAAACATCAGTGAAATAGACCTGCGATATGTAAGGCAATTCCCGATTGATATCGGTCGCGCACTTCGCGTATGTCGCATGACTGAAAAACAAATAGGAAAATTACGTGATATGTCTCGTGATGAATTGGCAAACCAACCGTATGTTAATGCGGAAGAATTTTCCTATCTGACCGGTCGTACTCTTAAGTCAGTGCAACACCTTATGGATAGAAATCAGATACCTGTCCACCGTGAGGGTATGCCTGGTTCAAAACGCCCAAAACGTTTCATCATGATGCAAGAATATTTAGATGCCTTGCAACATTGCCGCGCAATCATCACTTCTGATGAGCGTTATCACATTGATCGTCTGATGCGTGATAAATCTACCTATCGCCGCAGTGTGGCAAGGAATGGTGGAAGTAAAGGCGTAACAGCATGATTAGCTTACGATTTAGCCCGTTTAATTTTAACATCAATCACCCAAAACCAGCACCGCGCTACGCACTGACTGTTATCAGCGACCACACCAGTGCTTACCGTGGCTTTTCAATTACTCGCGCAAAGCGTAATAAAAGAAACCCGATCACCCGTTACCACGTTCGCCAGGGTGATGAGTCTTACGGCAAGTTCGACGCCCAGGCGCAGGCAACCGAATACATTGATCAGTTGTATGAAATGAGGGGATAAAGCCCTCTCTCAAATAACAGATTTGCGAAAGGGTTTTATCTTTATTCACCGATGGAGATTTAGATATGTCAAAATTTATTAAAATAAAAGACGGGGAAACATTCATTCTTGTAGATTTTGAAAAAATCATTTGTGCGTATGGCCGTGCTGATGGGAAAAGTAACATTGCCATATTGGGTTCGGGTTTTGATGATGTAGATATATCAATTAATGAATTAGCAGAAACTTTAATTCAAGAAGAGTGCTTAATTAATAAAAAAACAAACATCGGGACTGTCACTATTACTCCAAGTGAAATCGGCCCCAAAGTGGGAAGTTTCAAAGTGATCTCATTGGTGGGAAATACAAAAAAGCAACTGGAAGGTGTAGAAATTTTCCGACGTAATTATTACGTAAATGGAGTCCATAGCGGCGTGATAGTTTTTGACTCGAACTGCCGCATTACAGAGGCGGCAGCGCTAGCTTTAATAAGCGAGGGTGGCGAGTGACGCTACCTGTTATCACGCTTTCGCCAATAAACGGCGGCGGGATGGTTATCAACTAACTCTCGCCGCTCACAATAATCTTTAGATAGCACTGCCGGACTTATTGGCACACCAGCCGCATCAACGAAAGGGGCGCAAGCAATGGATTCTCTGGTTTTTTTGGCAGCAATCAAAGCCTCTTCGCATGTCTTATATCCATTGCGTCCGCTGTATTCCTCTGCGCTCTCGGTGATTACATTGCCTTCTTCGTCGATTGCTTGCCAATCCCACACATCCGGCTTGCGGTTATTAAAAATAAAAACAACAGGTGCTTTCAAGGCTGTAATTTCAGGATACAAATCAATCTCATCAATTTTTTCTGCAATACAGCTAACGAGAGGCGCTTTTTCTATAGCAGTTTGTATTTTTTCAAGGTCTCTTATTGCCCCGTGCCGACCGGTAAATATTAGACCTTTAAGGCGCACTTCGGATGATTTGTTTATTAGTTCCCACCACCATTTATGCCCGTTATCAATTTTGCATTGCAGTTTAAAAATCATATCACATTCCTTTTTGTGGTCGGTTGGTATTTGCGCCGGGGTTCCTTCTCACAGTATTAACCGGCGTAAAAACAGTACCACAGAAAACGCGCGCCGGGCGCGATGCAGTCCCCCGGCAACTATTCATTTGATGGAGATCACTTAATGACCGCTAATCAATGCCCGTCACTGGCCGCGATGCTACGGAACGGCCAGCAAATCACACACTGCCGCCACCAGTTCGGCTGGATTGAGACACCAGACGGTCGCAACTTCCAACCAAAGGCCAGCGAAGTGCAATTTATCAAAGGTTGCCGCACTCCATTTATGACAAAGCCCAGGGCTAAACCCCGTTGGTGGGCGCGTCTGATGGGAATATTTGCGTAGGGGGATGTATGGCAAATACCGAGGAGGCCCGCGCCGTTCCGCTGACATTAAAAGAACGGCAGCACGGCCTACAGCATGTTGCTGAAATTTGGTCTTTGCTCCCCAGCAAAAAACACCAGGGAGCTATACCGGCACTGATTAATGAAATGGGCGAGACAGACCCAAAAATGAAAGGTGCCATCTATTACCTTGCAGACATTCCGAAAGCAAGGCACAGATTAGAGTTTAAGGAGCTGCTACCGCATGAGCAGAGAAATTTAGTTGATGCACTGAACAGATGGAGGGCATCGACCAGTTTATTACCGGAACGGATCACCTATATAGATTGTGATCCACTACTGAATAATAAAAGTAATTAAATAAACACCTGAATTTAACAGGCGCTTTGTTGCGTCGGGATTTCCATTATCTAAAAACGGGGTAATAAGAATGGCTGTTGCACCGATAAAATTAACGCAAGAGATAAACGATATAGAACTGGCAGCGCATTTTAATAATGCCCGCCTTTCTGAGCGTTTGATGTTGCTTGAAAGGTTAGAAAACAAACTGGCCAAATTAAATAAAGCCAATATTTCTAAAGAAGATGTATTTAAAGAGTTATCCGGCTGGATGTCAGAAATTAAATCCATTGCAAACTCACCAACTATCAATAAAGAGGCTAAATAATGGCTACTCATATTAATACTACCAATGCAATTAAGGGGCTGACTTGTGCGGCTAGTAGTCTCACTCTCCTTGCTGCGCTCGATGGCATTTATGCAATCGCATTGAGAGCGCACGTCAGAAAGCATTTAGTTGCTGCCGGTCTTGAAATCGAACGCCTTAATAGCGAGGCAATCAAGTTACGAGCGCGTATTCAACATTTGGAGGGATTCAATTCATCATTCGAACCTAAATGGGATTCTTTAATTTTTGCGATCATGGGTACGGATGCCGGTAAGAATATATGCAAAAACGGCCATGATGAAACAACAGATTTGGCAATCAAGGCAATACATAAAACGGAGTCTGACCGCAAAGAGGCCAACCGGATAGCGCAGGCATTTCAGGAGTCGGCCGGATATTCGCAATCAGTTAAAACCCATCAATTAAAAATTCTGCCTGAATATTTCCAAGCTGTTATTGAGGGAAGAAAAAAAGCTGAATTACGAACTAATGACCGTAATTTTAAAGTTGGGGATTATCTGCTTTTAGCTGAGTGGGACGGTGGAACTGATGAATATTCGGGCCGCAAGATTGTTGTAGAAATATCAGATATTACTCAATGTGATTTCGCCGCTCCGAAATTAGTCATGCTTTCATTTTTTGATCCATGCGATGAAATTCCATTTTAAGGATGAAGCCATGACTATTCCACAACGTCACGGACAACCCTGGTCACAGGATGAGGTGGCTTACTTACGTGAAGCGGTAACAACAACACGATATCAAGATATTGCCGATCATCTGGGCCGTACATTAACGGCAATACGGGTAAGAGCATTCTTTGAAGGTGTAAACCCGTCAGGCATTGGCGAATGTAATCGAAACGCCAAACACAGCGATCATGACGTGGAGTTATGCCGTGCACTTTACGAGGATGGTGTAAAACCGAGATTTATCGCGGAAAAAATGGAAATGCCGGTCAGTGCTGTATACGGGATTGTGTATTACCGGACGCGCCGAACCCCCACACCCGGCGGCTCATTCCAACCATGACCGCCAAGCGCAGTCGATTTCAACCCCCTACACCCTACCCCGGAAACGATGAGGCGTTTACCGGGGTTTACTCTTGGAATAATAAACCCCAAATCGCTATAAACCCGTTCTTGGATATCGTCCCGGCACAACGTACCCCGCTGGCTGTCATGATGGCTGCTTATCAGATTGACCAACAGGCGGCATTTGAGGCATCACTCACCGAAGAAGAATTAAAAGCCCGCGAACGGCGTCAATGGCAAATGGACGACCGGGAAGAACATGAGCTTTTCCTTGATATTCATCTTGCCCGACTGGCGCAGTCACATAAGTTACAGCGCCATTGCCCTGCTGTTGAGGTGCAAGCCAACTTAAGCAGCCAACCAAAGTTTATCCGCAAGCCATTACAGCAACGGATTGATTACCTACGCCGCGAATCTGGCGATGAACGGGCCAATGCCTTTTTAACTGAAATTGTTGAAAGCGCATTGTCACGCCTGGAAGCCATGAGAAAGAAACAGCAAACCGTCGCCTATCAACATATTGCTAGCCGGGAACGGCTGGACGATTTATTGCGACTGCCAGAATTGAACCAAAAAGAAGTGAAAACCCTGGCGACAATGGTTGCCGCGCATATGGATATGCTCTTTGACGATCAGGCCACGAAAGTGCTCACTGACGAAACCACCCCCGATGAAATATTACAAATCTATCAGGTCGTCGCCAATGAAGCCGCCCGACTTTGTATCACGCCACCTTATTGGTATGCGTTGAATGAATGTCTGCGCCGGCGTGGGGAAGTACCTTATCATTTACTCCCCGGAGCACTGGCGCGGCTGCGATGTGCCGAATGGTGGTACAGAAAGTTATGGCGCTTACGGAGTGAATGGCGGGAGGAACAATTACGCGCGGTTTTATTAGTGCATAAACACGCCTCCGCTTATATCAGCTACGACGCCCTGACGCACAAACGTGAACAGTACCGCCGAATGCTGGATTTTATCCGTTCACATGAGTTTGTGAATGACGAGGGTGTCACGCTGGATATGGAAACGGTGGTTAATGCCAGCGCCAGTAATCCGCGTATGCGCCGCAATGAAATGATGACCACCATGAAAGGGCTGGAAAATCTGGCTGACATGCGATCTGATTGTGCTGTTTTCTACACAATTACCTGTCCGTCTCAATATCACGCCACCCTTGCCAATGGAAAACCAAACCCCAAATGGACAACCAAGACGGTAAGAGAAAGCAGTGATTATCTGGTTGATCTCTTTTCCGGTATCCGTAAGAAGATGCATCGCATGGGTTTACGCTGGTATGGGATGCGTGTTGCTGAAGCCCATCATGATGGCACCGTACACTGGCACTTAATGTGCTTTATGCGCAAAAAACATCGCACATCCATCACAAAGATAATGCGTGACTTTGCGATCAGGAAAGACCGCGCTGAGCTGGGTGATGATATCAAACCCCGCTTTACTGCCGAGTTGATAACAAAACGAAAAGGCTCGCCGACCAGCTACATAGCCAAATATATCAGCAAGAACGTTGATGGCCGGCAAATGAAAACGGTGATCGACAAGGCAACCGGCAAGCCGTTGCTAAGTAAAGAGACTGGTAAACCGTTGGGCGATATGGTCGAAAATGCGGTTGCCTGGGCGAGTTTGCACCGGGTGAGACAGTTCCAGTTCTTTGGCATTCCTTCCCGCCAGGCTTACCGCGAATTACGGCTGTTAGCCGGCCAGCTACAACGTAAGTTAAAACCCAAAAAGGGCGCACAACTTCTACCCGATAAAAAAATGGATGATGTGCTAGCGGCGGCTGATGCGGGTTGTTTTGCTACCTATATCCACCATCAGGGCGGCGTCCTTATCCCGCGCAAGTACCACACCGTGCGCACCGCTTATGCAGTAGCAGACGTGGCGAATGATTACGGCGAACACGGTACACAAATTTATGGAGTCTGGTCACCACGCCTGGGCGCTGAATCACGCGTATGCACCCATAGCGATAATTGGAAGATGGTCGCTAAGCCTACCGAGAACCAACCTAAGACCGACCGCAGCGCGGGCACGGGTTTTGACGTTGGCCCTAATGCCCTTTCGCCCTCTCTTGGACTCGTGGCAATAACTGTCCCCACCTCCGACGACGAAACCCCGAAACAGCGTAAAAAACGCACAACTCCAGCGCCAGATTTTAATAATTTTGACAGTTTCACCTACACCCAGCGGCGAGAACTGCGCAACCGACTACGGGAAGAAGCTAAAAAACCACCGAAAAAAATTGAGGCGCAGCCTATCAGCGCCTCAATGGTGGAAATGTGCCAGAAAATCGACAAAGCCTTACAGCGCAGCGGCTGGATATTGGAAAAGTGGGAAATCAGCGTGTTAGCCAAGGGCGGTAATTTGGTACTCCCCAACAAAGTGACTGCCCGACTTGACCAGGAACGCTGGCAACAGGGGGAAGTGACGTTAATTAAGACTTTGGATATACAACCAGATAAGGGGAAATAAACCATGGAAACAACAAACATCAGTTACACCGATACCGTATGCACATTGTCAGCAGCAGAACACCGAATCGCCCAAATGCTGGGTGATGTATGGAATCAATATTTACTGCTTCCTACCGAGCATCCGAATGAGCGTGACGAATTCTGCCGAGCAATTCACGCCGGGCAGACTCTTATTTTAGCCCGCGCGGCTATACGTGGGCTGGCGGATAAAGGACAAGGGTATAAAAATAAATAATCCACCTGAATTCTGTGCTGGCCTTGAAATGTGGGCGGGCAAACAACCGAACATTTTGTGTCAGAAGCGGATACCTCATCAGGGATGTGCTATCCGTTGCATCATTCAGTATCAAAACCTTACAATTATCGTAATATTAATCACTCAACGCTGTCATATAGAGGCTAATACTTTGGTAAATCATGAACTTTGGCGACATGAATATCGGCAACATAGATATATGGAGTATCTATCTTATGAGGAACTTCAGATTAGAACCCAAGACATCACGTCAAACATGTCTATCCTTACCTCAGAAGGGCAGCTCGGGCTTCATGGGCTTAATGATAATGGTTTATTTTGGATGATTAAATGGACTCATATACTAGAAGAGTTCAAACTTAGATATGGCCCTTACCCAAATGGATTTTCTGACGGTTTTTTAAAAGATGCTCCTATGGTAAAGCCAACTTATCCAGACATACCACCTTCGAAGATAGCAATAGATCAAGTTGACGGTTTAAAGGAAGGGTACATATATAAGTTCGGGAAAAGCGAACATCTAGAACCCATGTTTAAACATGGAAGAATTAGAATTGCCCCTGCATCACTCTACAATGACCCTTCATTGAATAAAGCAATACGGGATGATGAACTTTCATTTTCTATAAGTAGTAGGGCTGATAACGTAGTTATTAAAAGTCATGACAATGAGATTATACCTACATATGGAAATGTAACCTTTCATCTTGAATCAAACACTAATTATTACGTTCATTGCTTTGCCAGTAAATATACTTTTAGAGAGTATGACGATTTCGAGGCAAATGCTTGCATTGTTATTCGTGATCCAAGGGTTTTATTCCAAAAAATGATGAAGGAAGTTTTTAAAAAACTCCCTGAGTTTAAGGGTTTCGCGTCTCCAGTTAAGTATTTAGACCCCTTAATGTGTAATCCAAATGATGTCGATATACTATTCTCGAAACATTTTAGATACTCATATCAGAATGAGGTGAGGTCTATATGGTTACCCCCATCACCTTTACAACACTTAGAGCCGTTTTATATAGAGATAGGGAGCATGGAAAAATATGCGAGGATAATACGCGTATAACAAGTTGTTGTGTTGCGAAAATACAACCACACAAAAAACCCGCCGTTCGGCGGGTTTCTCTTATCCTGGCTGACCTTGCAGCAAGTCCAGGGCAATTTGTCTTTCATCCGGCTTTAACATTTCAAGTAATGCCATTACCAACTTACTCCCCGTTAGCCCGCTGGGGCTAAGTGAGTGCGAGAACACCGCGTTAAATACAAAGGTATGGCCGCACTCGACATTTGAACAGGCACAATACAGGTCGGCTATTTTGACGTCTTTCCATTCTGTTTTGCGGATAATTGCGGGCGCGCGGCATTCCGTGCATTTAATTTTGAACATTCGCATATTAACCACTCCGAAAGCTATTTCTGTTAACTTCCGTGATTTTAGCTTAATCCTGCTCACTTTTCGCCCCTTTCGGTGTTATCCGTGTCTTTATCTACTTTAAATCGCAGGTGTAAATGGGCGGGTATTTCGGGATCAGTATTCACGGCGCGCATAAACTTATTTTGCACCGGTAACACTTCATCTTTTCGATACGTTGATCGGGCCTTGTCCGGGTCACCCATCACAGCACCATTAGGCGGAATAATCCCCGCCAGGCCAGCCGGGAAGCGGTGCGCGGTAAGAATATCCTGGGCGGTAATGCTTTTAACGTTGGAAAACTCATCTTTGGCGCTCACTTCACCAATCGATATTAATTTAATCCCTTCCGGGTCACCTTTCGGAATACTGATAAACATATTGCGAAAGTTACCCACGCCCTTACTCTGTTCTATCTTTTCCTTTATTTCCTGTTCCACTTCCGTGCTGATACTGGGGTCATTGGCATACAGAATAAAGCCCATATGTGCACCATTATGGTAATAGCGGCGGCGAAATATCGTCGCCTCTGAATTAAGCAGTACCGAATGAATGCCCCCGATATAATCCGGCAAGCCGTAAATCTGTTGCTGGGGATCATACTGCGCCAAAAATATAATATCCTCCGGGGAATAAACGAGAGGCTCATCCTTTTGCAAGACAACGAACTCGCCCGATTTGCGCCGGCGCGTATAAAGTGAGGGTAACGGCACCAGGTCGGTCACCTCCCCCCAAAAATTACGCGCTTTCAAGATAGCCACATCACCAAACAGGTAATAATCAAACCCCGCGCCCTCAATACTATCCGTTGTTAGGCCGCCGCCCAGGTAATCACTGACTAACATATTGCGCCTGGCATAAAGAACGCCACCATGTTGGCCGTTGAGGTTAGGCAACTGCGCCAGGGCGAGGCGATCAATGGGTAATCGCCAGTGGTCGAAATCATTGTCGTACCATATTTCACTGTAATCGGTGCCGGTCGTTAAAATCGGTTCCGGTTCCCCGAATGAAATAACGCTACCGCGTCCGGGGGTGAAATCCTCAGTTGCCTTGGCTTTTTTGGGCTGGGTGTTGTTCTGGCGTCCGCGTTTCTTTTTAGTTGTCATGCTGCTTTTCCAAAGGCCCAGGTAGACGGGCGATCATATTCATAGTCGAGGGGTTCATTAATCACGGCGTGAGAAATGGCGAAAAATACGTCGGCGTGGCCGGTGGCGTCTGACCGTTCGGCGACAAAAGTCAGCGCGTTACCGCTGCTGGTTGTCGTGCGGCGAATTGCCATAAAGCTGGCGGCAATTTCTGCCCGTTCCTGGCTGTTCTCATCGGTGGCGTCCTTGCTCCATTCGATGCGGTGGCGTTCAACCGTATCAACCATTTTCAGCACCAAGCGCGTTTTACTTTCCACGCTGTATAAAATCGGGGTGGCCTCCCTGGGCGCGAATTTGGTCACCAGGTCATAAACGCCCCGCCCGATGCCGGTCACATCAATCCCGATATAGGTGACGTTATAGCGGCGCATGAGTTGCTTTATCTGTTCAGCCTGCCAGGTGAAATTTAGTCCTTGCCAGTAGAACACCGCCAGGACGCGGAAGCGTTCGCCGTCATACATGGGCGGCGCGACAATCACAAAGGTTGAGTTATCACCGGAGCGGGACGGGTCAAAACCACACCACACTTCACGATTACCAAACGGTCGGGCGGCTTTGATGTCGTGGTCTTGCCACATGCCGGCATCTACACCGCATTTTTCCAACTCGGAAAACTTGAATACCGCGTCTTTGCTGTCAACAAACTGGCACATGTACAGCATGGCGAACGCGGTTGCGTTGTACTTATTACGCAGCCGCTCAATATCGACCAAGGCACCCAGCCCGCCCTTGATCGCATCTTCCATCGTGATGATGTAGCGCCATTGATCATCTGGGCAAAGAATCCCCCCTTTACGCAGTTCGCTTTCTTTGGGGAATATGGCCTTTTTCCGTTTGGCGTCATCTTCCCGCCAGGTATCCCCCGTCCAGATGGGGTACGCTGGGTGAGTTTTGGCGCTGGGCGTTGAAAAATAAGTAGTACGAAATTTGTTATGCGTTGCCATCGCTGACGCGGTTTCGTGGAATTTCCCAAATTTGGGTATCCAGAATATTTCGTCACCGTACAGATGGCCGTTAAAACCCTGAGCCGTGCCGGCATTGGTCGACAAGAACCGCAGCACCGCCCCGTTACTCAACTTGATCGGGTTACCGGTCAGCGTAATACCAAACGCCTGTTGAGCGATTTCGACAATATAAAATTTGAATATTTCAGACTGCGCGCGAGACGCAGAGAAAAACACCTGCCGATCACCGCTCAACACCGCATCTTCAAAGGCTTCAAAAGCAAAATAGTAAGTCATGCCGACTTGACGTGATTTCAGAATGTGCCGGAAGTTCTGCTCTTTATTGGCGCGGCAATGTAGCTGGTAATCAAACAGGTGCTCACTGGCCCAACTATCCAACATTTCCTTGGTGATGCTGGAAATATCATTTTTACGGTATGAGCGTTTTTTCTCGCTCCCGAATCCGGTTTCATCCTCGCCGCCTCCTGACTGCATCGCCATGCGCGCTTTTATTTCTGCCATTTTTTCGGCGTGTTTATTACTCTGCGCCATTAATTTGACGTGGTGCGCGACCAGGTCGCGGATCTCTTCCAGCTCCAGCGCGGTTTTGTTTTCGCGCCGTGATAACTGGTCATGCCGGCGCGTAATGGCCGCTTCAAAAGATTCAACCGGTAATAATGCCGCCCACTGGCCTATATCAGACCAATGGTAAATTGTGCGCACCGGAATATTTAATTCCTGCGCGATATCTTTGGGCGTCCAGCTTTTAATAAAAAGCGTTCGCGCCGCCTCTTTAATTTCATCAGAATATTTTGCCATAAGGCTATTATGACGAGGGATTTAAACAACGTTGATAACTATATATCGGCTATATTCGGTTAATGGCTTATAACCGAACTTATAATAATGAAGATGGATGCACAGCATTTAAATATCCGCAATACTGCAAATCACACAGTAATAATTAATTATAAAAACAGTAAAAGGGTATTTCATGCCGCAACTTATTTCCGACTGGCGTTGTATTGGTACTTCTGGCGCGTCGGTAGATGGCCGGATACTAGAACCCCAGTGGTTGATAGACTGCGCCAATACTTACAGCCGTGAAACTTACACCGCACTGTTATGGCCGCACCATGAAGAAGATATTGCTATGCGGCAATATACTTATAATCTCGGTGAGGTTGATGCGTTAAAATACGAAGAAGTACACGGGAAAGTTAAACTTTACGCCAAAATAATCCCCAATCAATTTTTAATTGAAGCTAACCGCCTGGGACAAAAGTTATTTACCTCAGTTGAGGTATTTCCTGACTTCGCCGGGAGTGGTCAAAATTATTTATTTGGTCTTGCCGTGACCGATATACCTAACAGTCTAGGCACTGAAAAACTGTCATTTACTATTGATGGTGAAACCAAAGAAGGAACACGCGGTAATGTCGAAGCCTTTAGCTTGGGACAATTAAAAAGCCGTGAGAGTAAACCGGAAAATAAAAAGCCGGGTTTCTTTGACCGCCTATTTTCCGTCAAAAAAGAATTCACACCCGACCCCGACAATAACCAGCCCGACCAGGGCGAGGATGAAACCAAGATGGATGAATTAAAAGCCCTTATTGAAGCGCTGACCCTGCGTATTCAGCAAATGGAAGAAAAAGCCAACGGCACCACGGCAGATACACCGGAAGAAGCCGCCACCGATGTGGCCGACTTGGCTGATGAGATTGCCGACGTCGCCGACCAGGTGGCCGAAATCGCCGCCGAAGTGGCTGACAATCCAGAGGATGAAGTGGTTGCGGCTGAATTTAGCGTCGCTAAAAAGAACCTGGCGCGACTGATGACGTCATTTTCCGCTAAGGGTGCGCCGGCGCGCCGCTCCCGCACTCGTAACCACACGCGCCGCGCCGGTCGCCGCCAGGACTTTACCGCCCGCACACCTAAGCCTGAAACCAGCGGTAACGAATTGACCGGCTTAAAAGACCAGCTAAACACCTTACTGGAAAAATTCAGCGTATTGGATGCGCGCCAAACCAAGGTACCCAACGGCGCACCAAGCGGCGGCAATAAGCCTTTCGAGTTCAACTAACCGCACTCGCCATTGACCACCTTTAAACGGGAAAAAGAACATGCAATTAACACCCAAAGCGGAAGCACTAATCCGCAAATATGCGGCTGGCTTAGCAAAGGCCAATAACCAGCCCGATACGAAGCAATTTTTTTCGCTGACTGACCCGAAAGAAACTTCGCTACGTAATGCGCTGCTACAAGAATCTGAGTTTTTACGCTTAATCAATCTGATGGACGTTGAACAGATCCAGGGCCAGGTCGTCAATACCGGGAATCCGGGAATGTTTACCGGGCGTAAAAAAGACGGTCGTTTCAATCGTGAAATGGGCGTATCGGGTAACGAATATAAGTTGGTCGAAACCGATTCCGGTTCTTATCTGACTTACGCGCTTTTAGTCGTGTGGGCGAACTCCGGTACCGAAGATGAATTTTTCCAACGCATCCAGGCATTCAGTAATGAATCCTTTGCCCTTGATATGTTGCGCATCGGCTTTAACGGTACCAGCATCGCCGAAAATACTGATCCAGTGGCTAACCCGCTGGGTGAAGATGTGAACCGTGGCTGGCATGCCATCGTTAAGGAACGCTCACCCGGTCAAATCATCACTGATAGCGTGATTTTAGACCGCAACGGTACGGGCGCAGATTTCGTTTCTCTGGATGCGGCAGTCACTGACCTGATCCACAGTTGCATTTATGAGCCATTCCGTAACGACCCGCGCCTAGTGGTATTGGTATCGGCTGACCTTATCGCGGCGGATGCAACCAGCATGATGAACCGCATTGACCGCCCGACCGAGAAAGTCGCCGCACAGTTGATTAACCGCGAGATTGCAGGCCGTACCGCCTACACCCCGCCATTTATGCCAGAAGGGCGTTTGATCGTTACCACGCTGTCAAACCTACACCTGTACACCCAGCGCGGTACCCGTAAGCGTAAAGCTGAATGGGTAGACGACCGCAAGCGTTTTGAAAACAACTACCTGCGCATGGAAGGTTACGCGGTGGAGTATGACGAGCTGTATGCGGCTTACGATGTGATCACCGTTGGCGATGGCGTCTTGGATGCAGTTAACGGAGGCGAATAATTATGGCCCTTTCCCCATGTCAGCGTTACCGCCGCCGCGTTCATGCTGAATTGGCGTTAAAAAACCATGAAGCCCTGAGCGCCAGCCCGGCCAGCCTGCACTTACAGCTACGTGAGCTAGACAGTGATGTGGCGCGGGTGCGCAGCCTGGGAACGATTGCCGACCGCGTAGATATGAAGCGTGACGAGCTGTTGCCGAAATGGCTACCGACCGTCGAGCGCTATCTGGAAAGCGGCATAGTTCACGCTAACCCGGCTTTCGCCTGGTGTGTGGTCTGGTTGTTTGACGTGGGGAATTTTGACCAGGCGCTGGATTGGGCCGATATCGCGATCGAACAGGGGCAAAGCACCCCTGAGAACATCAAAAGCACCTTTGCCACCTTTGTGGCTGACACCGTGATGGCCTGGGCCGAAACCCAGGCGTCACTTGGTCACAGCATTGAGCCGTATTTTAGCCGGACGTTTATCAACATCCGCGATAAATGGCGGCTTCATGAAGAGGTTAACGCCAAGTGGTACAAGTTCGCCGGGCTGCTGTTGCTGAGTGATAAATCCGGTAAACCGGTTGCCACGGCGATTGATGATGTGGAAACCCTGTTACAGGCTGACGCATTGCTGGCACAGGCGGGCGCTTTTGATGTGAAAGTGGGCGTAAAGACCCATCGCGAAAAAATCGCCGCCCGTATTCGGGCCTTACAAAAAGTTTAACGACTACCGCAAGCCGGGGCGGGCGCGAGGGAGACAGAAAACCCGTAAGGTTTTCAAGGTCGTGGATCTCGGTCAGCCCGCTTCCCATTTTGCACATAAGGGGTTTACGTGGCAGCACCATCATTAGGATTTAGCGGTCGGCAGATTGAATACCAGGATGAGCCAATTATTAACGGGGTGGCTTTCTGGCCCGACCTCAATCTAGCCGACTTTCAAAAGTCGCGCACTATCCCGCCAGAGCTGCCGGCATCAACAGCCGCCCAGGCGCTTTTAGCCGCGATTGCTGAAATCAATGATGATGCCGCCGACGTTGTGACCTACTGGCAAGGCAAAGGCCACGCCACCGCACTGGATACGCCTGGCGCAAAGATGGCCGATGAAAACCAGCTTACCGCCCAATACAAAAAGGCGGTCTACGCCAGGGCAAAAGCGGATTTGTTAGGCGAGTTTGCCAGCATTGGCCGGCGCGAAACGCACCCAGGACAGGAAAGCAGCGAAACCCGCGCCATTCTGTTGGCTGAGGCGGCGTTTGTGCTCCGAAATATGAAGAAATTTCCGCGTGTTGGGGTGCATTTGATATGAGCCAAATAGAAAGCCTGACCGCATTTTTAACGGAATGCCTGCCAGAACGGTCGATGCAACAGTTTGAAAGTGCCATTGATAGCGCGTCAATTATCAGAGCACCAAAAGCATTGGGATTAGACCAGCGCCGGCTAGGAATATTTCGCTATCACGCGGTATTGAATTGGGGGGCATTCCCTTACCGAATTTGCGCGCCGGCAGAAGTCTACGCGCTGGTACTGGCCTGGCTGGATTCCTATCGTAATGAGATTTATGACGAGTTAGAGCTAGCCGAACCGACTGTTGATATTGAATTTGATGAAGAAACCTCGGCACCACTTGAAATCGTGGTGGAACTGGCCGACAGCATCAATATTCGCCTGGATGTAAACGGAAATATTCCATTGCAGGGCCGGCGTTGGTCACTGGTTAACCCTGAAATCATGATTGCCACTGGTGGCCGGCTGTTTGCCGGGGGGCCTGAGGGCGCGCCACTGAGTGATACACAGTGATTGTCCGGGGAGAGTTGGATAAACGTCAGCTTCAACAGTTGCGGGATGCACTAAAGGCGGCGGAACTGCCCCCGAAAAAGCGGCAACGGTTGTTATGGCGCATTGCCAAGCTAGGGATCATTACAGCGGCGAAACGTCACCAACGTAATCAGACAGACCCGGACGGCAATCCATGGCCGGCGCGCAAGCGCGGTAAAGGCAAGATGTTACGCCAGCTACCGAAATTGCTACATGTACGGGAAATGCCAGAACGGGAAGCCGTGCGGATTTATTTCAAGGGTGGCAAGTATAACAACGGTAATAACCCCGTTTCAGCCGGCTTGATTGCGGGGGTGCATCAAGATGGCGCGTCATTTTCAATGAGTGCCGACCGCGCGCCGCGCCCTGACCAGCGCAATAAACCGGCACTGCCGCGTCAGGCTAAAAAGTTGCGCGCCATGGGTTTTAAGATGCTCAAAAACGGTAAATACGTTAAGGCAACCAGTGCACATATTCTGAACACGATGAGCATGGCGCAGGCTGGGTTAATGATAAAAAAACTCCGGGGGAAACCATCAAAAAGTACCTGGAAAATTGATATCCCCTCTCGCGTGTTCTTGGGGGTAAGCGATACCGAGTTTAACAACATTATGGCGCGCCAACTCCAGGCTATCGGTTTCGGTTGGAACGTGAAAGCGCAGGACATAAAAGGAAAACAATAATGACATGGCCCACAGTTACGATAGACCAGCTTAACCAGCGCCAGGGCAAGATTAACGAGGTAGAGCGTACCGTTTTATTCATCGGTAGCGCTGCCGCTGATTCTGAAATCCCAGGCGACTTGATCGCACTAGATTCACAATCTGATATCACGCTTGTGCTGGCTGATGCTGATACGGCATTACGTGAAAACGTCCGCGCCGCACAGCGCAATGGCGGTCAGAACTGGCAAGCCTATGCGCTGGTATTGGCGGCTGATGCACAGGCTGGCGACGATATGCTGGCAATTCTAAGCGCTCAACAAATGATTTCTGTTGAAGGGGTTATCTGCACCATCCCGATCACTACCGTGGCCGATGGCCGCACCAAAATTAACTTATACGACGCTTTGCGCGCCGAACTGACCAATAAATATGGTCGTTGGGTGTGGTCAATGCTGACTGTTTCCGGGCCGACGACGCTGCCTGTACCTATGTCGTGGTCAGCGTACCAGGCATTTCTTGCTGAACTGGAGACCGGCATTGCTGCTGAGTCCGTGCAACTTGTCCCAGCATTGTGGGGCAATGAAGCTGGCGTGTTGGCGGGCCGATTATGTCACCGCAGCGTGACCGTGGCCGACAGTCCGGCCCGCGTGAAAACCGGTGCATTAATTGGGCTGGGGATTGATACCGCCGAAATGCCCGTTGATAGCAACGGGGTAGAAGTCACCCTGGCGCACTTGCGCGCCATGCATGACCTGCGTTATTCCGTGCCGATGTGGTACCCCGATTACGAGGGCATGTACTGGTCTGACGGCCGCACACTCGACGTGGTCGGCGGTGATTACCAAATTATTGAAAATCTGCGCATTGTTGACAAAGTTGCGCGCCGGGTACGGATTCAGGCAATCAGCAAAATAGCCGACCGTTCGATGAACAGCACACCGGCCAGTATTGCGGCGCACCAGACCTTTTTCGCCCGCACCATGCGCGATATGTCTCACAGCTCGCAGATTAACGGCGTGATGTTCCCTGGCGAAGTGAAATCCCCGCAATCCGGCGATGTGGTGATTACCTGGTCGGATAACGAAACCGTGAGCATTTACTTGGTTGTGCGGCCATATGGCAGCGCTAAAACCATTCAGATTGGGATCATGCTAGACCAATCCATTACCGCCGTTTCGGAGAATTAATCATGACGACTGCACGCATTGGCGGTAACTCAATCGACATTACCCTGGGTACGCAAATTATCCATGTCAAAACCGTTTCAGTGGATATCACCGATAACACCGCCGCCACACAATCTCGCGGTATTCCTGATGGCTATGTATCAGGTGATGTGTCTGCTGAGGGGGAGATGGAAGTTGATACCAAGAACTTTAAAAAACTCAGTGCTGCCGCTAAATCCGCTGGCAGCTACCGCAAAATGCCAACTACCGACATTTTGTTTTATGCCAACACTGGCGATGAGGAGTTAACGGTCGAGGTATTCGGTTGCAAGCTGATTATCACCAGCCCGTTAGGTTTTGACCCAAAAGGCGGCGAGACGGCCACCCATAAATTTAAGTACATCGTGACCAGCCCGGACTTTATCCACATTGACGGTACGCCGATTTTATCCAGCGACGACGTTCGCGACTTGATCGGGTGAGTGATGCATATGCCAAACGGAGAGACATCATTTATTCGCATTGTGCTGATGCTGGGCGGGATTGGCGCTTTTATTTCACTCGCCAAGGTTTTGGTGGGTAACGAGGCGATCACCCTGCGCCTGATTGTGGGCCGAACAATATTAGGTTCAGGCACTTCATTGCTGGCAGGTATGGCGCTGATTCATTTTCCAGATATTCACATTCTGGCGTTGATAGGTGTTGCTGCTGCTCTGGGAATTATCGGTTCCAGTGTGATTGAGCTAACGCTAACCCGATTACTGACTCGCTACTTGGGACGATTAAAAAAAGGAAGTGAATCATGACATTAAGCGAAAAACAGGCGGTATTTACCGTCATGATCGCCCAGTTGATTAATTGGGCTGACGAGCGCGGTTATCGCCTGACCTTTGGCGAAGCCTACCGCACCTCGGAACAATCCGCATTAAACGCCAGGGCAGGTAAAGGCATTCTTAACAGCTTACATACCCAACGGCTGGCGGTGGATTTCAATCTGTTTGTTAACGGCCAGTACCAGGACAAAAGCGAAGCCTATAAGCCCCTGGGGGAATATTGGGAGTCAATCGGCGGGGCCTGGGGCGGGCGCTTTAAGTCAAATCCTGACGGCAATCACTTCAGCTTTGAGCATAACGGGGTGAAGTGATGCGCGAACTGCTGCCGGCGGTACTGCTACTGATTGCGGCTTGGTTGCTGGGCTGGACGATGCACGGCGACCGCCAGGCAAAAATCGAACTGGCCATTAGCCAGGTAGCCGCAGCCAACCGCGTACAGGTTGAAGATATCGCCGGCACCTCAGCGCGCCAGCTTGAGAATAAATTAACGGAGCTAAGGGCTAATGAAGTGCACACCGAGCGACTTATCAGGACTGAGATTATTAAACCGGTATTTAGCACTGTTTGCGCTACTGATGATTACGTCCGGTTGTTCAACGCCAGTGCGGAACGTGCCGAACGTACCTTATCAGGAAAACTTGTTGACCCCTTGCCCGGTAACGTTGCCACGCCTGGCCGGTAATACTGGCACCGATTTTAGCGACACGTTAGGGCAGTACCAAAAGATATACCCGGAATGTGCAGCACGGCATAACCAATTGATAAGCGAAATAAAACAACGAAAGGAATTAGAGAAATGAGCAAAGAAAATAAAGAGTTAATCACCCTGACCGTAAAAGGTATGGATGTGCAATTTGCCCCGACCCTGGTCGCGTATAACAAGTGCCTGAATGAGTCGGCGCGGGATGAAAATATCGTCGGTGCTGTCAGTACCTATCTGAAACGCATTGTTGTACCGGAATCCCGCGACAATCTGGCCGAGCTAATGAAACTCCCCGGACTGGCGGCACAAATCACGAAGAAAGTGAATGAGATTTACGCGCCAGATGCAGAAATCGAAGTAAAGGAATAACCGCGCTCATTCAAGCGATTAAGAATAACCCGCTTGAACAATATATGACGCTCCGACGTCATTACCTTCCCAGCGAAGGTGATGACGTTATGAGCCTGGCGCGCGCGGCCTGGCTGGCGGAATACTTCCACGAAAGCGCCATTAACGGCACCACCGCAGGCATATGCAAAGCCTTTAACGGTGAATAAGGATAATCATGAAAGAACTGTCTTTTCTGTTGAGTCTTAAAAATAATCTGAGCGCACCGCTCGGCAAGGCGCAACAGTCTGTCGAACAGTTCGCCAAACAGTCACAACGGGCCTTTAAACAAATTGCGGTCGGGGCTGTGGGGTTGTGGGGCGTTGCTCAAGGTGTCAAAGGCTTGCTTGCTCCCGCTCATGAGGTTCAGAAAACATTAGATGAGTTGTCTACACGTAATGTCAGTACGCAAGCCTTAGACAAAATGTTTAAGGCGGCGCAGACGTTTAGCACCGCTTACGGCAAGAATGCCGCCGACTTTATCAGTTCGGCAACCATCATCAAAAGTACCATTGCCGGCATCACTGACAATGAATTGCCCCGCTACACCACCGCCATAAACACTCTTGCCATCGCGACCAAAGGCAGCGCAGAGGGGGCCGCTAATTACATGGCTGACATGGCAAATAACTTCCGCACCACGGCCAGCGAGATGGGCAATATCCCATTTGCTGAAATGATGGCGTCTAAAGGCGCGTACATGGTGCAGAATTTTGGCGCAAACCTTGACGAAATCCGCGAAATGGTCAAGTCCAGCAAGGGAACCGGTACCCAAATGGGGGCGGGTATGGATGAACAACTCGCCGTCCTGGGGATGCTCAAACAGACCAAAGGCACCGAGGCCGGCGGTATTTATGACGCTTTTCTGAAAAGCGCTATCGAGGGCGGTAAACAGTTGGGCCTGAGCTTTACTGACGCACAAGGCCAGATGTTGGAGTTCCCCGACATTCTGCAAAAACTTCAGGCGAAATTCGGTAACACCATCGAGGGTAACGTTAAGGCGCAAGCCGCATTAAATAAAACCTTTGGCGAGGGTGCGCAGGCATTGACTGCCACCTGGGGCCAGGCGGATAAGTTGCGTAAACATATGCGCGATATGGGTAACACCCAGGGATTAGACCGGGCGGTAGAAATGGCTAAGAAAATGGCCGACATGTGGGAACGTGTTGATCAGGTCTGGAAGCGTATTCGGATTTCCATCGGTATGCAGCTTATCCCGGCTATTTCCCCGCTGACTGATTATGCGATTAACGCAGGGACTCAGTTCGCCAAATGGCTGGACATGTTCCCCAATATTGCCCGCTGGATTGGCTACATTGCCATGGCAACGCTTGGAATGGCCGCAGCCGGCGCAATCGCTAATGTCGTGATGGGGGTATCGAAATTTATTTGGATGGGGTTGACCGGCATTTGGGCGGTTGCAACATTCACCGTTCGTGGCCTGATGTGGGCGATTAATCTCAAAGCCCGCGCCATTCAGTTAGCAACCTTTGTCACGGTCATTTATAACGGCGCACTAAAATTCTTGCGCACCGCGCTTATTGCTACTCGCATGATGTTGATAAGCAGCACGGTTGCTATGCGCGCCTACGGTATCGCCACCATGTTGGCTGGTGTCGGGATGCAGTTATTAACCAGTCCGATCACCTTGATTATTGCTGGCCTTGTCGCGCTGGCGGCGGGGGTTTGGTATGTAATTTCCCATTGGGATCAGCTTAAAGCCGCACTGTTGGACAGCGCCGCATTCCAGTGGGTTATGCAGATTGCCGGCCAGGTCGGGGAGATGTTCGCCGGTGTATGGGCGTCGATTACCCTGGGCTGGGAAATGGTGGTTGGGTTCTTTGCTGGCCTGTCACCTGTAGAAGCCTTTAACGGTTTTGTTGACGCCATCGCTAATGTGTTCAGTGGCCTGTGGGATTACCTGACGGAGTCTTTCGGCGCGACCTACAACTGGATTGTCAGCAAGCTCAATAAAATCCCCGGCGTGAATATCGACCTTAAGCCTATCGGCCAGAGTGAGAACGGCGCAGCCGCGCCGGCAACCACCCTCCCCACGCCGGCGGGTTTGGTCAGCCCGACGATGAACAAGGGCGGGATAGCCAAAACCCTGACCACCAATAACAGCAACCAGAGCAGTACCGTGCGCACCGGTAATACAATCGGCGAAGTGAATATTTACCCGCCGAACGGGGCCACGCTGGATAGCATCATGGAATCAAGGGAGCTTGCCGCCGGATGAGTGAACAACTGTACATCGACCTGCTAATCACTGACGGTGATTTTACACTCTCATCCGGCAATGAACCGCTGTTGTGCGATAACCGCATCAGCATTGCGCAGGACTGCGTACATCGGATTATTGAGTCCGGCCTGGTTAAGTTGCTGATTGCCGAGCGTAGCCCGGTATTGCGCACCGATATTTTGTTGCAAATGGAACTGTTGACAGAAACCGATACCCGCATTGTGCCGGGTACCGTACTGATTACCGATGATAGCCAGGGACACTATTTTATTACGGCTGATACCTACGATTTCGGCCCACTGTCACTGCGAGACTTATTATGAATAATCGCCCCAATCCTGACTATAAAGCTATTCTTGCCGATCAGGGCATGCCGACGACTGAAAGCCAGGTGCAAGCGGAATTCGCAAAGGTCGCGGCTGATGAAAATTTGGTCACCAACACCTCGAATATGTCGCCGTTCTGGCGGCTTATTAAGGCGATTGTTACTGCGCCGGTGATGTGGCTGATTAACGCCCTGGTGAATACAGTGATGGCAAATATGTTCCTGGCAACTGCCAGCGGGCAATTTGTTGATCTGTTTGCCTGGGCGGTCAATTTGTCCCGCAAAGATGCCAGCCTTACCCAGGGCGTGATCCGCTTTACCAAAGATAGCGTTAGCGCTGAAATTACCGTACCCGCCGGCACTGTGATCCAGACCGAACGCATTAACGGCACCGTTTATAAATTAATGACATTGGCCGATACCGTCATACCTGCCGGGGTAACCGGGGCGTTGATTGCGGTCAATGCTGAATCAGCCGGCAGCGGCCACAACCTGGCACCCGGCTATTTCCGTATTCTGCCGGTCGCGGTCAATGGCATCGCCAGTGCGGTAAACGAGGATAATTGGTTAATCGCGCCGGGGGCTGATAAGGAGCTGGACGACGACTTGCGTGACCGGGTGCGCAATCAGTTTAATTTGCCGGGCCAATATCATATCGATGCGGTTTACCGTGGGTTGATTGCGGGTATTGCCGGCCTGACCACTGACCGAATTTTTTTCCTACACGATGCGCCACGCGGCCCCGGTACCGCTAACGTTTATCTGTTGCTGGATTCCGGCATCGCCAGCCAGCCATTTATCGATACGGTGAATGATTATGTGATGAGCCAGGGCAACCACGGCCACGGCGACGATGTGCTGTGTTTGCCACTGCCAGAAGTGATTTATGACCTGACGGTCACGTTGCATCTTTTTGCTACGAGCAATTTAAATGATGAACAGACCGCCGTTTTGCTGGCAAATATCCGCAATCTGATCGGCTGTGCATTCCGTGAAAATACCGATTACAGCGTACAAAAGACCTGGCCGCACAGCCGATTTTCAATGTCGCGCCTGGGGGAAGAATTACACGATCACTTTGCTGAAATTGAGTCACTGACATTTTCACAACAGGACATAATCAGCGGGTTATCCGTGCCACGATTGGGCGTTTTGACGCTGGAGAATGCTAATGGATAAGCTACCCATTTTTACCTTGCCGGTGTGGATGAATAAAGGCGAGCCGGTGAAATTAATGCGCGCTTGTCTGGCATTCTGGCAACAGGTTTACACCTGGCTGAAATGGCCGCTTAACCAGACTGACCCGCTCACCTGTGTTGTGCCGCTACTCAATGCCCTGGCTTATCAGCGTGATGTAACACAGTTTGCCGGCGAACCGCTGACGTTATTCCGCAAACGGGTAAATTACGCCTTTATTAACGCCAGAGATGCCGGCTCGTTGGCGGGATTTGCCGCCATATTTGAACGATTGGGGATCGGTGCCATTACCCAACATGAGCGCCAGCCTGGCTATGATTGGGACGTTATTATTATTCGGGTAAATGATAATCAACTGGCTGAAAATAATAATTTAATGATGGCACTTATTCGCCAATACGGCCGCACCTGTCGCCGTTATATTTTCCAGGTGATTAATACGAAAACTTTAGCCATCCACGGTGGTGAGTTTGGCGGGGATTATTATTACCACCATGCAAAATTAAATATTGCCCCTGGCATTATGACGGCAAAAGTGATTTCAACACCGGCGCAAATGCAGCACACGCACGAAGTGTATTCAGCAAAATTA
This sequence comes from Yersinia sp. Marseille-Q3913, assembly GCF_963892745.1. NCBI lineage: Bacteria > Pseudomonadati > Pseudomonadota > Gammaproteobacteria > Enterobacterales > Yersiniaceae > Yersinia > Yersinia sp. Marseille-Q3913. Next base: position 82,821 of record NZ_CAWQAF010000022.1, read on the forward strand.
AAATAAGGAATTGTTATGGCTACTGCAATTACTCGCGCCTTTGAGCACTGGCAGGCGCAACAGATATTAAATAATTTACCGGCCCGGCCTGATACCGTTATTTTCGCACACATTCCAGGACTGGACAGTAATACCGAAATTGACCGCGACGAGGGTATTCCTGACGCAGCATTAATCGTACACAGCGAAGCTGTGGCGCAATATGGCGTGATTAATGATTCAGCGGTTGCCTATTCCGTGGTGCTGGATACCCGCGTCGGTGATTTTTCCTTTAACTGGATCGGCCTGGTCGATTCGGCCAGCAATACCTTGTGCATGATTGTACATAATGCATTGCAGCAAAAAATCGCCACCGCTGGCGGTGTACAGGGCAACAACATTACCCGCACCTTTGTGATGGAGTTTGACGGAGCCGCCGAGGCCAGCCAGATAACCGTCACCGCGCAAACCTGGCAAATTGATTTCAGCGCGCGGCTGGGTGGGATAGATGAAATCACCCGCCTGGCAAATTATGACTATTACGGCCATGCGGCATTTTTTGCTGATGGTTTTTCTGTCAGTAAAGAAGCGGATAAATACCGGGTTAATCCGGGGTTGGCTTATATCGGTGGTATTCGTGCATTACTGACTGACGCGGTTTTATTAGATGCCGGTGAGAATAATACTATTTACGCTGATGTGAGTTTGCAGGGCAGTGTCTTAGGGCAATTTAACGCCATTATTCATATTGGTGTTAAAAACAATGCCGATGATTTGTCTAATTATCCCGACCCGAACGGCTTTATGCACTATGTTGCGCCACTGGCAATGATTACCGCCAATGAACTGGAAGATAAACGCGAAGCCAATCCTTTTGATAAAGCCATTGCAGATATTAACGCCGCTCTCAAAGAGCATGAGAAATCGCGCAATCACCCAGACGCGACTCTCAATGATAAAGGCTTTACCCAGTTGGGTAACGATATTGACAGCGACAGTGAGAAATTAGCCGCCACCCTGAAAGCGGTGAAAAAAGCGGTCAATGCCGGGGTAACGGCGATGAGTGACCATGTGCGAGCTGATAATCCCCACGACCAATATTTGCTTATAACCGAGTTTATGACAGATATGACGAATATCCCCAACCGGGATGAAGTCAGGGCGCTAATTGATGCTGCATTTCCAATCGGAGTGCCGCTTCCTTACCCGCTTGCCAATATCCCGACAGAGGTTCAAGGAGTGGTGTTTTTTAAAATGAATGGCGGCACATTCAATCCAGTGACATATCCAAAGCTAGCACTTAAATATCCCTCAGGGGTGCTACCCGACATGCGCGGAGATGTTATTCGTGCCTGGGACGACGGTCGCGGAATTGATACCGGGCGTGTGCTGCTGTCTGAACAGCTTGATGCTAATCAAAATATCACTGGTAATTTCTATATGGGTGGCAGTAAACAGGCCGCAGGCGTTGCAGCAACAGGCGCATTTGGGCCGATGGAAGTGTATAACGCACTAGGCAATCAGGCGACCACCGCCGGGAATATTGGCGGTATTACCTTTGATGCTAGCCGTGTTTCACGAACAGCGACAGAAACTCGTATGCGAAACATTGCCTATAACTACATCGTGAGGGCTGCATGATGACGATTGAATTTAATAAAAACGGCTATGCGGTCACGGCTGGTGATGTTTCTATCTTTAACGCCGCGCCAGACAGTGGCGAGTTTATCGCGGCATCGAATGAATTTATTCACGCCGGACAAGGGTTACCCGCTCACGCCTATTTAGATGCCCCCCCCAAGGCAAAAAAAGGTTTTACCATTTGCCGCAGCAAAGATGAACTGCAATGGGAATATAAAGTCGATCATCGGGGTGAGGTGCGCTATAGCACTATTACTGGTGAGAAAATAACGGTTACGGCTTTGGGGGAATATCCTCCTGATACTACTGACAGTGCGCCCAAAAAATTTAATCAATGGGATGGTAGGCAGTGGGTAATCAACGATAATTTGTTGGCCGCCACCGCGCGTATGTATCGCGATAGCTTCATTCATGCAACCGATCCCCTCATGGTGAGTGATTATTCCATTGATGATATGCCACTGACCGAAGCGCAGCGCAGTGAATTAACCATTATCCGCGCAGCATATCGCGCCTGGCCGACCGTCGCCGGCTGGCCGTTGGTTGAAATGCCCGAATTACCGCAATGGCTTTTGATTGAAGCGGTGAATCAGGGTTATCGGGTACCTGCCTGGCCGGAGCTGTCAGATGTGGCGTAAATCATTATTACGTATCCCGCCGAATCTGGCCCCGGTCAATTGCTCGACTGTTACCGCTCACCCCTGGGCGTTTGGCGTCGGTCAGACGGAGAAATCAGGTTCATTTCTCAGTCCGGCCAATGCGGTGAATGCACTCGCCAGCCGGCTGGCCGGCGCAGATAGCAATCAAGATGTGCTGATATTACTTATCACTGCTAAAACCTTGGCCGAGTTTATTACTTTGCTGACCGCTACCGCTGAGGTGTTCCCCATCCCGGCACTGACCCAGGTTCAACGCCGGGCTAAAGCGGCATTGAGTTTAGATGTCAGTAAGATGCAAATCCCCGCGCGCCCTGGTGGTTTGCCCGCCAGTGCGCCGCTATCGGTTGCAACCACGCGGATGGCATCCGGTGCGCAAGCCTTGCAAAAAGCGATCAGCGATACCGCCGCTGGCAGCAGTAGCGAGGCTATCGGTACCGCCCTGGCAGCATTCAAACAACAGCGCGCCGCATTGCTGACCGAGGCAAAAAATAGCCTGGAACAATTACAAGGGGCGAGTGTGCCAATTTGGGCGTTTTCAGTGGAGGGAAACACGCAAACGGCTATCGCTGAGATGAAAAAAAACATTCCCGACAGCCAGGCCATTTTTAGCCTGGCGTTACTGTTTGTGGGCGCGGATTTGGCCCCACTGCGTGCAATGGTGGTAAATCATGGCTGATATTGTGATGCTGGCGTTAGATGGCGAGGCGATTTTATTAAAAAACATTCTGGTTACGCTGACGATGCCCATACAGGACAAAGACCAGAGCGGCCAGGCCAGCAGTACCAACAAATCAGAGCAAGGAACCAAAGGCAAAGAGTTGCGGGTATCCGGGTTAATCCGATATACGGATGCCGCTATGTTGACGCGTATTTATAGCCTGGCCGAAGCCAAGAACGCAGATGGCAGTAAGAAGCGCTATCGTGTCGCGCACTCCCTGGCCCAGGCGGTGAAGTTCCGGGAAGCCACCTTTACCAGTGGCGTGGATGCCGCCGAACAAACAAATGCTATGGCGTGGCTGGTTAATTTTACCCTGACTGAATTTTCCAGTGTGGCCGAACGTAAGGCCCAACAAGCCAGCAAAGGCGGGAAAAATGCCACTATCCAGACCGCAGGCGGTACCGCGACCGCGTCAGAGGGCGAGACAGCGGAAAGCCGCTCATGGTTTGAAAGTGTGCTGCAAAAAATTGATAACACCATAGGCCCGGCAGGGGGTAGCGCATGAAATCCGTTGTCACGTTGCGTATTGGCGATGATGTTATCCCCGCCAATAACTTAAATCTGTCGCTCTCACTTAATGGGTGCGGCCTGGGGTTTGTTACTGCGCTAACTGACCAGGATTGTAACGGTAAATTGGTGCGGCTGGATTTAGGCTATAACGCCTCAATTTATCGTTGGTTAACCGGATTTGTTGAGCGTAGCGCGCCAGCTGAAAATGGCGCGCAGCGGTTAATGGTGCGGGAGCTGGTCGGCGTGTTCGAACGTTCTTGGCCGTGTTCATTGCAACACCCGACTTTGCGCGATGTTACCGACGCGGTCGGTAAATCCACCAACATGCGTTTTGTATTACCGGAAAACGTCGCTTATACCGATACGCCAATCCCCCATTTCCAGCACAATGGCAGTGGTAACCAACTGGTGCTTAATTTGGGGCGCGCGTTCAGCATTCCTGATTATGTCTGGTATCAGCTACCTGATGGCACGGTCTATGTCGGCAGTTATGCTGATTCCCGCTTTGCACAAACGCCGGTTGATATTCCGCAGGAATTCGCCCAGGGCGGCGGCGGCGGGAATAGCCTGACATTACCACTTATCCCGGCAATCCGTCCGGGAGTGATTGTTAATGGCCGGCGCATCACTAGGGTTGATGTGAGCGACGACACCATGACATTGAACTGGACGCAGTTAAACAGCCAGGGCCAGCCGGCGCAGAAATCCCCGGAACAGCGCCAGATTGAAAAACTTTATCCAGAATTGGGGGCGGGCTTACATTTGCCACGCCGTGCGCGGGTAATGAGTCCGACCGATGCCGCCGAGCTGGGCGACCCGTCCGACCCCTTCCGGCCTCGCTATGCGGTTAATGTTCAATTGCTGGACGAGAACGGCAACGCCGCAGCCGGCGCGCAGGAATATAACGCGGTACCGCTTCCCATTCCGATGGCTGGCAGTGAGGGCGGTATGTTCCAGTTCCCGCCAGAGGGAACGCTGGTCGAAATTGGTTTTGCTGATGGCCGGCCAGATAAGCCAATGATCCGGCAAATACTGTCTGAGGGGCTATCACTGCCAGCAGTCAAGCCGGGCGAGCAGTTGCAACAGCAGCGCGCCGGCGTCAGTCAGCGCGTGACGGTTGACGGCAGTTGGCAGCGTGATACCGACCAGGCGATAGAAGAAACCAGCAGCCGGCGCAGCGTGACCAGTGACGAGGAAAGCCGCACCACGACGACCCGCAACACCACGGTAAAAGCCAACGATAGCACCACGGTACTGGGAACTAAAACCCTGATGGCCGGCCAGGTGGTGCAACTTGCAGAGGGTGATTATTCGATAGGCACATCGGCCAACATGGTGACCAAAGTTGGCAAAGACAGAACTGACGATGTTGGCCAGAACCAAAATACCAAGGTTGGCCAGAATCTAACGACTGACGTTGCCGGCGCGCTCACAGAGAAAATCACGGGTATTCGCCGCAGTGTTGCCGCAGCTCAGGAACTTATCGCGCCATCGGTGCGCCTGGGTACAGATGAAATCAATGTGCTGACATTGTTAACCGATACGCTGGATGTGATCCAGACCCTCGCCACGCAGACCGCCAACCATACCCATACCAACACCGGCGGGCCACTGAATGCCGGCGATTTCACCGCCACAGCCAACCGCACTCAAGCCCTTACTACCAAGTACGGCCCCTTCATTGCCTAGCCACCATCGAGCACAGACCTAACCGTCTGTGCTTCAGTGATTAACTAACGCACTGTAGCGCCCCTCAATCAATTCAAGCCCCAAAACACGTAACCGCATACCCAACAATCCGATCTCACCACCTGCGCGCGTGGGCGAATCCCTAGCCCACATACGGAAGCACTCGCGGGACGAAATCGGCGCTACACCGCACCCGCCTGCACGATTTGGATCTTAAAAATTTTGCAAAAGTTTTGAGGGGCAAACAAACCCGCCAGACCGCGTCGCCGCTGGGCTGTTGCTATTCGAATGGTTTTGCACTGGTCGCCAACATTTGCAACAGTTTGCAAAATGTCGCGGCTATCAGCTTGCTACCCTTTTGGTTAACATCATGTTTTAAAAGGATCTCTTTTGGATTACGTGACGATCAAATAAAAGTGGCGAGGTTATTTTCATGTGAGTTGAAAGAGAGCCAAAGCCATGCGCCGCAAGGCTTGCGGGAGGGTTTACGGTGAAAAAGTTTTTGCAATTACGTGCGATAAAAGATCTCGCATGGATCGTTAGGAGTGAGGAGTAAACAACTAACTGGCACACCAAGGAAAACAGCCGCATGTCGATTCCGTGATGATTTCGTCGCGGCTGGTTAGTTTTACTTTAGTGCTCATGTATTTCAGTTAACAATGCTGAAATTGCTTTATCATTCGATGAGAATGACAAATGCCTCAAATCAGGAACTGAAAAAACAGATTCTTCATTATTTGGCCTAATGAATGGTAATTTAATACCTTCTGCTTCCATTTCATCCAATGACTCAAATATTTCTTTCACATGGTATTTGAAATCATTCGTATTTATATAATGCTTACCGATCATTTCTCCTTTTTCGACGAATATGGTTGGAATGGATCTACCAATTTGTTCTAGCCCTTTTTTATTAAAACCACCTATGCAACCATTTAGAAGAATTGATGTGGTCGGCCAAGCATCTATGATTTTCCAGTAAGCTTCACATCTTATCGCTTGGTCACGTACAATACCAATCCCGCTAGCTAGCACCTCAATTAAAGGTTTTACCCCAAGTGTTTCACCTTTCCAATAGCGCTCCATCCATGATGGGTTCTGTCTAGGATCACTACCTAAATATGCGGTGATCCATTCGGAGTCCACTTCGGTATAATTATTCCCTAAAAAATCCACCTCTGTTATATATTTTTTTCGGCCAGGAATTCCCCATCTTTCAACTGCAATTTCAGCCATTTCTCTCGACTCAAAAAAATAAACACCTTGAAGCCTTGAAACTTTCTCTGGATACATCTTCATTCTAGTTAGTTCAAGTTTAAATTCGTTTGTAATCTTTACATTATTATTTGTCTCAACGAATCCTTTAACTAAGTTATAAAACCAAACAGAAACACCGAACTCCTGTTTGTCACAAATTGACTGAATCCTTCCTATGGCAACTTCCCATGCAACCATTGGGTTATCAATATTCAAATAAGCGTACAACTTACGATTTTCTGTAGCCATTCTACGATTTGACCTCATCTATAGTTTTACAACGTGGAGAATACGAGTGAGAACCCAAGAAGCGTTTCTCATAGCTAAACTATATGGATAATAAAATTCCTAGCAAGTGTAAAAAAGCCCACAATATGTGAGCTTTAGGTCGAATGTGGTCGCGTTGTGGACAGCGTTAATAAAAATCCTTTTCTATCAACATAATATTCTATTGACCTTCCCCTTGCTGGAAGGTTTAACCTCCATAATTAGTGAAAATGACGTTGTCAGTCAAGCGGAATAAAAGCTGTACAACCCAGAGCTACGGATTAGTTGATTATTGCGCAGGCTGCAATATGCGACCAGAAATACCGACTAAACTTATGCCGACGAAATTAACGGATAAGTTGCTACTCGATAAGGAGTTAATTATGTTGCAAACCACAGTGCTGGCCTTAAACGGGCTCTCCTGTATGAGTTGTGCCAAACGCGTGAAAACGGCGTTAGAGAGCCGCGAAGATGTTCATCATGCAGAAGTGAATGTTCACTATGCCAAAGTGACCGGTGAAGCCGAGACAAAGGTGTTGATTGATACCGTCCAGCAAGCGGGTTATCAAGCGCAAGTTGCTCAAACACCTGATGTTGAGTTGCAGCTCTCTGGTTTGAGTTGTGGTCATTGCACCGAAACCACACGCAAAGCACTGGAAGCGGTTCCCGGTGTGATTGCCGCAGATGTCACCCTCGATAGCGCCAAAGTCTACGGTAAGGTTGAGGCACAAACGCTGATTGATGCGGTGGAACAGGCGGGCTATCACGCCACACTGCTTGGGGCGCAATCCCCAAAAACTGAGCCGCTGACTCACTCAGCCCCATCTCAGCCGGAATATCAGGCAGCGGCCTCTTCACCTATTCCGGCAGTTACAACTATTGCGGCAACCACCGCTACTCCAGCCGCAAGCAGCACTCCGGCCACAAATGATGCGAACCAAACAGAGATAACCCCAGCCACCCCGGTGACAGATAGCGATAGCGTGCAGTTATTGCTTAGCGGGATGAGCTGCGCCAGCTGTGTATCCAAAGTACAACACGCGCTGGAAAATGTTGATGGGGTCGAGGTGGCGCGGGTCAATCTGGCCGAGCGCAGCGCATTGGTGACCGGAACCCCGAGTCATGACGCCTTAATTGCTGCGGTCAAGAGCGCCGGTTATGACGCCGAGATCATTGAGGATGAAGCGGAGCGACGTGAGCGCCAGCAGCAAATGTCGCACGCCAGTATGAAGCGCTTCCAGTGGCAAGCAGCACTTGGCCTGCTATTGGGTATCCCATTGATGGGATGGGGGTTATTTGGCGGCAGCATGACACTGACCCCAGAAACCCAAACGCCATGGCTGATTGTCGGGGTCATTACCTTGCTGGTGATGATATTGGCTGGTGGCCATTTTTATCGTAATGCCTGGGTTAGCCTGAAAAACGGCAGCGCCACTATGGATACCTTGGTGGCGTTAGGAACAGGCGCGGCGTGGCTCTACTCCATCACGGTCAATATCTGGCCAGATGTTTTCCCGATGGAGGCTCGCCACCTCTATTACGAAGCCAGTGCCATGATCATCGGCTTGATTAACCTCGGCCATGCCATGGAACAGCGGGCCAGACAGCGCTCATCCAATGCGCTGGAACGACTATTAGATCTGACACCACCGACGGCGCGGGTAGTGACGGATGAGGGTGAGAGAGTGATCCCACTCGCGGATGTCCAGCTGGGTATGACCTTACGCCTGACCACCGGTGACCGCGTGCCCGTTGATGGCGAGATAGTGCAGGGGGAAGTGTGGATGGATGAAGCCATGCTGACCGGTGAACCTATCCCACAACAAAAATCAGCCGGTGATGTGGTACACGCCGGGACTCAAGTACAGGATGGTTCGGTACTGTTCCGCGCCAATGCCATCGGCAGCCAAACCACCCTGGCGCGCATCATCAAACTGGTTCGTCAGGCGCAAAGCAGCAAACCGGAAATCGGTAAGTTGGCGGATAGGATCTCGGCGGTATTTGTGCCGACCGTGGTCGCGATTGCTCTGTTTGCGGGGCTGATCTGGTACTTCTTCGGCCCGCAGCCGCAGTTGGTCTACACCTTGGTGGTCGCCACTACCGTGTTGATTATCGCCTGCCCTTGCGCACTGGGGCTGGCAACTCCGATGTCGATTATCTCTGGCGTCGGTCGCGCTGCCGAATTTGGTGTTCTGGTGCGTGATGCTGATGCATTACAGCAGGCCAGCAACCTCGATACCTTGGTGTTTGATAAAACCGGCACCCTGACGGAGGGGCATCCGCAAGTGGTGGCTATCCACACCTTCAACGGCGTGAGCGAACAGCAAGCGCTGGCGTGGGCAGCAGCACTGGAGACCGGCTCTAATCACCCGCTGGCCCGGGCTATTTTGCAGCGTGCAGAAGGAGTGACACTGGCGACGGTTAACCAGTTCCGCACCTTGCGCGGTTTGGGGGTCAGTGGTGAGGTTGACGGCGTTCCGCTGTTACTGGGGAACAACCGCCTGCTGGAAGAGCAGCACATTGATACCCATGAGTTGCAATCACTGATGCAGCAACAAGCTGAAAGTGGTGCGACACCCGTCATCCTGACCGCTAATGGCAAACCGGCGGCACTGCTCTCTATTCGCGATCCACTGCGCAGTGACAGTGTCAGCGCCCTACAACGACTGCATAAACTGGGATACAACCTGGTGATGTTAACCGGCGACAACCCAATTACCGCTAATGCTATCGCCAGAGAAACCGGCATTGATCAGGTCATCGCCGGCGTCCTCCCCGATGGTAAAGCGCTAGCTATCAAACAGTTGCAAGCGGCGGGGCATAAAGTGGCCATGATAGGTGACGGCATCAATGATGCACCCGCACTGGCGCAAGCCGATGTTGGCATTGCCATGGGGGGCGGCAGTGATATTGCGATTGAAACCGCCGCTATCACCCTGATGCGCCACAGTCTGCATGGGGTTGCAGATGCCGTGGAGCTTTCCAAAGCCACATTGCGCAATATGAAACAAAACCTACTGGGGGCATTTTTCTACAATGCGCTGGGGATCCCGATTGCAGCGGGCATCCTGTTCCCGTTCACCGGAACCTTGCTCAGCCCAGTGGTAGCAGGCGCGGCGATGGCATTGTCCTCCATCACCGTGGTCAGCAACGCCAACCGTTTACTGCGCTATAAGCCCAAACAGTAACCTTGCCCGATAAGCTATAATGGCGCACAACACTTTCTTGTGCGTCATTTACTGTTTAGCATGTAGGAAATGCTGATAAGGGAACAACATGGGCCAATTATTACGCCGCATTGCAACACTCCTCGGGATTAACGCGCCGACGACTTACACCTACCCAGCGCTGGATATCACCTTACCCGGTGATCGCCATTTCCATATGGTCGGCAGTATCCATATGGGAACAGATGGCATGTTCCCCCTCCCCCATGAATTGCTGAATAAGTTGAATCAGGCCGATGCGCTGATTGTCGAAGCGGATATCACCGAAGCCGCCCCCTCTTTTGGTCAGGATCCCCTGACTGAACCCTTAGTCGATAGACTGTCGGAGGAGCACTATCAACAGTTGTTGCAACGCTGCGAAGAGCTGGACAATGACCCGCTGTCGATGGCTTTTCTGCCCGCATGGCAAGTGGCCTTGATGCTGCAAGCTCGCCAGGCCCAACGACTGGGGTTGCGGGGTGAATATGGCATCGATTATCAATTGTTGAGAGCGGCCGCCGCGCAGGAGAAAAAGATTATTGAGCTGGAAGGCGCGCAGATGCAGCTCGATCTGTTGGCGACACTACCTGACAACGGCATATCTTTACTGCTTGATACCCTAACTCATTGGCACACCAATGCCCGCCTACTGCAAACCATGATTGGCTGGTGGCTGGAACATCATCCGACCACGGATCTGACAACGCTAACCCCCACCTTTAGCCAAAACCTCTATGAGGTGCTGATGATTCAGCGCAACACACGTTGGCAACAACAGCTAGAACAGTTACCGCCAGGGCGTTATGTGGTCGCAGTCGGCGCGTTGCACTTATATGGCGAGGGGAATTTACCTGAATTATTGAAACCGACTATCAGTCATCACCAATAGCCAATATCAATAATTGCCGTAAAAAAAATGGCCGATATCACTATCGGCCAGTCAAAGAGGAATTTTCATTATTTTAGTTATTTAGCGCTCACACTCCTTGCGGATAATATAAGCAGCCAGTATAGGGTAGCAACCTGACGATTAGATTAGCAACTGACATTCACCTCCCCAGGGTAACTAATCATCATGATGCTGATTTCATTAGGTTAAATTTCACCCCATTCGCACGAATTGCGTGTAGGATAATCCACCTGAATAAATTTTCATTTTTAACTGGACGTTTATTATGACACCTGCGGTCATTTTGCTGGAAAAACAGAAAGTTCCTTTCACATTACACCCTTATCATCACGACGCGGCTGAAACCAATTTTGGTGATGAAGCGGTTAAAAAACTCGGGCTCAATGCGGCTCAGGTTTATAAGACACTTCTGGTCGCGCTAAATGGTGATGCCAAAAATCTGGCGGTGGCCGTCACACCAGTGGCGACTCAACTTGATTTGAAGAGGGTTGCGCGGGCATTGGGGGCAAAAAAAGCGGAGATGGCCGACCCACAATTGGCGCAGCGAACCACCGGATATTTAGTCGGCGGCATCAGTCCGCTCGGGCAGAAAAAGCGCTTACCCACGGTGATTGACACTCTGGCACAACAGTTCCCGACGATATTTGTCTCTGGCGGGAAACGAGGATTGGATATTGAATTAGCGGCTGCGGATTTATGCCGATTATTGCAAGGCACATTTGCCGATATCGCGAAGCGGGATTAATTGATTCAGTTATTGAATTAAAGATTTGCGGCGCTCGGCACATATCGCGGCAATGCGAGTGCCATCACCAGAAGCCCCCAACAGATGGAGGCTTCCAGTTCTCTACTTATTTATAATAATCCCGCTTATTTATAAACAATCTCGCCTTTCGGCTGATACTGATTAGCATCTAGCGGAGAGTGCTTTTCGATATACTGTTTCAGCACTTCTGCATCGATAAAACCGGTATTGACGTAACCCGGCAGCGAATCAATTTTCGGATAGCCATCACCGCCTAACGCATTGAAATTTAAGGTCGCCAGGCGATAAGTTTTATTCGGATCTAGCAGCTGACCTTTTATTTTTACATCACTGACACCTTGACCATCAGCAACCAGGCTCACATTAGCGAATTGCGCATAAGCACCTGAATCAACTTTTTTATTGGCTACCACCGCCAGATATTTTTCAATCTCACTGCCTTTCATATCCGCGTAAACCAGCGTATTGCCAAATGGCTGAACCTTGAGCACATCTTTATAGGTGATATCACCGGCGTCGATTGAGTCACGAACACCGCCACCACTCATCACTGCAAAGTCAGCGCCCGCTCTTTCCATTTGCGCAGCCAATAAAACACGCGCCAGATTGGTCTGCTCGAAGCGCACTTTACTGCGGTCGCCCTCAAGCTTGCCATTCACGCTACCCACTTTGACATCCAGCTGCGCCTTACCCTGCTCTTCAAATGGCGTCAGCAGTTTCAACATTGATGGGTCCTCGGCAATCTCTTGCGTATAAAAGACCCGCTCGCTGGTGCCATCTGCCTTCTCAACTTTTTTCTTTAAATTGATCGGGATTAGCTGATAACTCACCAACTTCAGTTCGCCGTTACGGAATTTGAAATCAGCCCGGCCGACGTATTTACCCCACTCATGGGCCTGAACAATCCAGGTTCCATTCTGCCGATCCGGCGCACAAGGGGTGCCTGGAACATAATCAGCTTGCTTATGGTTTTCACTCGCCATGCAGACAGGATCTTGTGAGTGACCACCCACTATCATATCCAAATAGCCTGTCGGTAAGCTGCGAGCCATCTCGACATCACCCGGCGCATTCGATCCATGCTTGCCGTCATCGTAATGTCCCATGTGGGTCGCGGCGATAATGATGTCAGGTTTTTCCGTTTTTCGCAGTTGCTCGACCACTTGCTTCGCTTCTGCCGCTGGCTGCCGGAATTCAATATCAGTGAAATACTCGGGATTACCGATCTTAGCAGTATCGTCGGTGGTTAAACCCATCACCGCAATTTTTACCCCTTGTTTATCAAACAGGGCGTAGGGCTTAAATAGCCGCTGTTGAGTGCTTTTCTGGTAGATATTGGCAGACAAGAGTGGGAAAGCAGCCCACTTCTCCTGCTGACGCAGCACACTCAGCGGGTTATCAAATTCATGGTTACCAATAGCCATCGCATCATAACCAACCAATGTCATACCGCGGAAATCAGGTTCTGCATCTTGTAAATCAGATTCCGGAACACCGGTATTAATATCGCCCCCGGAGAGCAATAGCAGGCTGCCCCCTTCTGCAGCAACTTGTTTGCGGATGCTATCTACCAGCGTTTTTTGTGCCGCCAGACCATACTCGCCGTGATCGTTTTGCCAGAAGTGTCCATGGTGGTCATTGGTGTGCAGTATGGTGATATCGTAAGTTTTATCTTTTTCCCAGGCAGCAGCCCATCCCGGTGCAAACGCCAGCGACACAGCCAAAGCACATGCTGTGGTCGGTAATGAAAAACCCATGGCAAATCTCCATATTATCGTTAAAGCCAGCTCGATAAATGCCAGCTTAATCAGTGAAAATGGTGTAATGCATAGCAATAACACGATAAATCAAGGTCATACTGTGATACGCCTCGTATTGTCATGTGGTAACGCACTGATACATTTCAGAACTTTGGAATATATATCAAATTGTGTCAGATGTAGTAAAAATCATTCGATCTGCATAATATGTATTCATTACCAACACACTATTAACAGTAAAATTATTAGGTGAATACTCACTATGACCGATCGTTCTGAGACCGTACTTCCCCCAGCCGTTAATGCATCTGTAAAACGTACATCCTTCTCAATTCTGGGGGCGATTAGCGTATCTCACTTACTCAACGATATGATCCAGTCGTTGATTCTGGCGATCTATCCTCTATTGCAAGCCGAGTTTTCACTGAGTTTTGCTCAGATAGGGCTAATCACACTGACTTACCAGCTTACGGCTTCATTGTTACAGCCGCTGATTGGCCTGTATACCGATAAGCATCCGCAGCCCTACTCCCTGCCAATTGGTATGGGGTTCACCTTGTCGGGCATATTGTTGCTCGCAGTGGCCACCACTTTCCCGGTGGTTTTACTGGCCGCCGCGCTGGTAGGGACTGGCTCATCAGTGTTCCATCCGGAATCATCACGGGTCGCCCGCATGGCATCCGGCGGCCGTCATGGCATGGCTCAGTCGGTGTTTCAGGTCGGCGGTAACTTCGGTAGCGCACTCGGCCCTTTACTGGCGGCAATCCTGATTGCACCTTATGGCAAGGGCAATGTTGGCTGGTTCTCACTCGCGGCACTGCTGGCGATTGTCGTGCTATTGCAGGTCAGTAAATGGTATCAGCAGCAACAAAGAGCCACACATGGGAAAGCCATAAAAATCTCATCGGCAAAAATGCTGCCAAAAAAGACAGTTATTAAGACGTTAGCTATCCTGATGGTGCTGATATTCTCTAAATACTTCTACTTGACCAGTATCAGCAGCTATTACACCTTCTATTTGATGCATAAGTTCGGCGTTTCGGTACAAAATGCGCAGATACACTTATTTGTATTCTTATTCGCAGTCGCCGCCGGCACCATTATTGGCGGTCCTCTAGGGGATAGAATAGGGCGAAAATATGTTATTTGGGGGTCTATATTGGGTGTAGCACCCTTTACCCTTATTTTACCCTACGCTTCTTTGTACTGGATGGGCATTTTAACCGTGATTATCGGTATCATTCTCGCCTCGGCTTTCTCGGCGATCCTGGTCTATGCACAAGAGCTGATCCCGGGAAAAGTGGGGATGGTATCCGGATTATTCTTCGGTTTTGCTTTCGGTATGGGGGGTTTAGGCGCGGCTGTACTAGGGTATGTTGCTGATTTGACCAGTATTGAATTGGTTTATCAAATATGTGCATTCTTACCATTACTCGGGATATTCACAGCCTTACTGCCCAATATAGAAGATAAGTGATAGTAATAACCCTATAATCCCGACTGAGATATCTGTTTCAGCCGGGAGAGTTGCCTATGTCATCTTAGCAAAATTGGCAAATCCCTCACAAACAACCACTTCAAACAATTTCCATGCCAAAGTTGACTTTTATCTATAAAAAATGAATTTTTATCGCGCATTGATCGCATAAATGCAATAAACTAATGTTATTGCTGTGAAATGCTTACCGCCCTGTATCTACCCAATAGATTGCAAAATGCAAGAAGGCGGCAAGCCGGGGCCGAGTCACGAACACAGCCAACATACCTGCAACTTGAAAGATGGCGGGTATCACTAGAAGGAGTCTGGATGCACCACTCAACACCCTTAATCACCACGATCGTCGGAGGCCTTGTTCTCGCCTTCCTCTTGGGCACACTGGCTCACCGCCTGCGCATCTCACCACTAGTGGGATACCTTGCCGCAGGGGTGCTTGCCGGGCCATTCACGCCAGGTTTTGTTGCTGATACATCATTAGCACCCGAACTGGCTGAGATTGGTGTTATTTTGTTGATGTTTGGTGTCGGACTTCACTTCTCGCTTAAAGACCTCCTCGCGGTAAAATCGATCGCCATACCGGGAGCCATAGCACAAATAACTGTCGCCACCCTCTTAGGGATGGGACTATCTCACTTATTGGGCTGGGATTTGGTTACTGGCTTGGTATTTGGCTTATGTCTGTCAACCGCCAGTACCGTGGTATTGCTGCGGGCATTGGAAGAGCGGCAACTGATTGATAGCCAGCGAGGGCAAATTGCCATTGGCTGGCTGATTGTCGAAGATTTGGCGATGGTGCTGACATTGGTGCTACTACCCGCCTTTGCTGGCGTTATGGGCAACGAAACCACCAGTTTGAGCCAATTATTCACTGAGTTAGCTATTACCATTGGTAAAGTGATCGCATTCATCACATTGATGATTGTCGTCGGTCGTCGATTAGTACCATGGATACTGGCTAAAACTGCCAGTACTGGCTCGCGTGAACTATTTACACTGGCAGTACTGGTGTTAGCACTCGGCATTGCCTACGGTGCTGTAGGGCTGTTTGATGTATCCTTCGCCCTCGGTGCATTCTTCGCCGGAATGGTATTGAATGAATCAGAGCTAAGCCACCGCGCAGCACAAGATACCTTACCGCTGCGTGACGCCTTCGCGGTGCTGTTTTTCGTGTCAGTGGGTATGCTGTTCGATCCGATGATTTTGTTACGTGAACCCCTCGCCGTACTGGCATCATTAGCTATCATCATCTTCGGTAAGTCAGTGATAGCGTTTGCATTGGTACGAATGTTTGGTCACTCAAAACGGACCGCACTCACCATCTCCGTGAGCCTGGCGCAAATCGGGGAGTTCGCCTTTATTCTGGCGGGGCTAGGTATCTCACTTGGCTTAATGTCTGAACATGGTCGTAATCTGGTGCTAGGGGGAGCGATTCTGTCCATTATGCTCAACCCGCTACTGTTCACCCTGTTGGATCGCTATTTAGCCAAAAACGAAACTATGGAAGATCTGATTCTGGAAGAGGCGGTCGAAGAGGAGAAACAGATCCCTGTCGACTTGTGCAACCATGCATTATTGGTGGGTTATGGCCGGGTCGGGAGCTTATTAGGGGCAAAACTTCATGCCGAAGGAGTCCCATTGGTCGTCATCGAAAATTCTCGGCCAAGAGTGGAAGCGCTGCGTGAACAAGGTATTAATGCCGTATTAGGTAATGCTGCAAGCGCCGATATTATGTCGTTGGCGCGTCTGGATTGCGCGCGTTGGTTATTACTCACTATCCCAAATGGCTACGAAGCCGGTGAAATTGTTGCATCAGCCAGAATTAAGCGGCCCGACCTCGAGATAATTGCTCGCGCCCATTATGATGATGAGGTGGTTTATATCTCAGACCGTGGTGCGAATCAGGTTGTTATGGGGGAACGCGAAGTGGCTAACAGTATGCTGAATATGCTGAAAATAGATCGGCTTACAGAAGAAGATAAGCGTCCAGTTTGCCCCATCTAAATCTATTTCGGCTATTCAGCACGCGATAAAAAAAACAGGGCCAGCAAATTTGCCGACCCTGTTTTTTTATCTACGTAATTCCCACGGATGATTAGCGCTCCCAGTAGGACTCTTCCAAACTGTCTTCCCGCTCAGGTAAACCGCGAGTTAGACGCGGTGAATGCTGATTCAGTACCTGATAACTAACCCGGTTTGCATATTTACACACTTGAGCCAATGAAGAATAACTGAGATAGCTACGGACATGTTTACTGGAGTTAGGAACATTATTACGGTGATAGCCATTGGCGGCAATATCATGTAGCACAGCAGATAGTGCTCCATCCCCTGCCCCATTAGTATTCATTATTTTCTCAGGCCCCCCCATATAAGGTGCAATATGAGAATAAATACGCAATGGATTATCACAATACTCTTTACGCATCGCCCTACTGAATTCGTACAGATTAAATTCTGCAATCGCACCAGGCAATAGCGGATGCTGAGTCTGGCGCTTATTCGCCTCTTCGGTATAGCCCGCCATATAAAGCCCATTAGGGCCTGCGGTACACAGCACTAAATCAACCCAGTTCAGTGCCATATCAGAGGCCATCAAGGGATCATTTAGCCCTGTCAGCTCATAAGCCTCATCTTCATTCATTGCTAAAATAGAAACATGATCGCTAAGAAAATCACGCCACCACTGCGGATTATCTGCAATGACATATTTAGTGCCTAGCGTCATCACCACCGGAACATTATGTCTCTTCGCATAACTGATGGCCTGCATGGTGGCATCTGGCATCGGCTCACCCGATTTACAGCGCACCAGATAAGCGGTGAGTACCAAAGCCGATGCCCCGGCAATCACCTCTTCAGGAATACTCTCTGGGCGTAGCTGATTCATTTGGCCGGGGCTAATCGCAAATGTCCGCTCACCATTATCAGTAATCAAAGTAAAACAGCGACCAATAGCACCATCAACCGCCTGCAAATAGTTCAGATCAGTCCGACTGGAGGTATTACACAGATAGCGATAGGCATAGCTACCAATTTTGATATTACTGCACATGGTGCCCAATAGAATGGAGCGGTCATCAGCTAACACTGAATAGTTGTGCAATGTATTACCGATAGTTCCACCCGCAAACTCATGCGTAATTAACCCATTGAGTGTTAGCTCCTGATAAAGGCGCTCAGCAACATCATCCTCAATGACCAATGAGTGCCCCTGGCTAAGGCCAAAACGGGTGATAAAGTCCTCATCGACCTTCGCTTCAATATCAACTAGCGTCTGATCAATGCCAACGATATAAGAGGTACTCACCTCATTATCAGCCTGCGCTGGTTGCAATAATGGATCACGGGCATTAACAGGAAAATAGTGCTTAGATTTGCGTTTACCAGGAAATTTCATAGTATTAGGTTACAGATGTAGAAACGGGAAGATACAGAATTTTAGCACATGTAGGGAGGATAAACAGGGAGGGATAAACCGACCTACCAGACTGCCAGCTCAAAATAACACATGATCAGGCAAATCATGGTTATTAAAAAGGCAGCAGACTTATTGCTCCACTGCCTTTTATTATTAATCTAATAAAAGTTACTCTTTCGGTGAGTTAACTAATGTATTTTGACGTTCACGCACATAATGGCGAACCAAGACAAAACCAATAGAGCCGACCAAACCAACAAACCCAAATAGAATAATAATCAGAAGTCGTTTCTTAGCATCTTGCTGCACAGGATCAGATGGCTGCTGTAAATAACTAAATGATTGGATATTAATAACGACTGGTTGCAGTGCATTAATTTTATCAAGATAAAGTTTTTTATTTAATAACTCAGCATTAACAGTAGTAAGGTCGGTTATGGATTTTTCAATTTCTAACTGACGATTCAAGGCATCATAACCCAATGATATTGGGTAGTTATCATTATCTGCAGAAATACCAAATGCGTCACTAGCCGGTCTCTGCAAACCTGCGGCCTTAGCTATTGAAACAGCATATTCTAGTCGCTGAACTCTGACTTTTTGTTCATTTTTTGCTTGCTGCAAGGCCAATTCATATTCCTCTGAAGCTATCTTTTTCGCTTTTTCTAACACTAACTTAATTTGACGATTAACATCATTATTAACTTGCTCGTTGACATAATTAATGTAGCCAGATAACGTGTTTTTCATACCTGAATCAATGTTAGAAGTGTAATTGAAGACATAGTCATTAACATTTTTATCTATAGATAATTTTACAATTGTTACACTTCCTACAGGTTTAACCTTCAAACTACCCAAGTACTTATTAAATAAATCCTCAGAAGAATAATATCTTACAAACCCTCCAAAAATATCATCTTGGCTAATACTGGAATCAACATTTAGCAGCGACAGTGAAGCATTTATAGAGTCGATAGATTGAAGTTGGCGATCAGAAGGAAAAGTAACTGTGGCTGAGCTTAGCCAATTTAGGGGGGAGAGCAATATAACACCAATACCAAAAAAAATAAAAACAAAGGTAACAAAAGTAACTAACTTATATGATTTTACAATAATAGATGCTAGATCTATAAGATCTATTTCATCTTTACTCGAAGATAAGCCGCATTGCTCAAAGGAAGATAACTTCTTATTATCAATAGATCTACCATTCATTAATTTGTATCCACTTATATTAGAGTAATAACTCATTAATTACTAAAAAAAACCATTAATTATAACCATTTGGATTCATCTCTTGCCATCTCCAGGCATCCATAAGCATGTCAGATAAATTCCTTTTCGCTTCCCAGCCCAATTTTATACTCGCAAGCTCGGGGCTTGCCCAACACTCAGCTATATCACCAGGTCTACGAGAGACAATTTCAAATGGAATCGTCACCCCTGTAACACGCTCGAATTCTCTAATAATCTGCAAAACAGAATAACCTATACCAGTACCCAGATTATATACATGGAATCCAGAAGCCAAGCTATTTAAAGTGCTAAGGTGCCCTTCAGCTAAATCCATAACATGAATATAATCCCTTACACCAGAACCATCTGGTGTATCGTAGTCATTACCATACACGAGTAATTTTGATAATTTACCAATAGCGACTTGGGTAATAAATGGTAATAGGTTATTTGGTTTTCCATTCGGGTCTTCACCAATCAAACCTGAAGGATGAGCACCTACTGGATTAAAATACCGCAGTGCTGTTATCGAAAACGTAGGATGAGCTAAAGAGAAATCTTTTAGTATTTGCTCTACCATCACTTTTGAAGTGCCATATGGATTAGTCGTTCCACCAATTCGAGCATTTTCAGTCAATGGAACGAACTCAGGTTCGCCATATACTGTCGCTGAAGAGCTAAATATTAATTTCTTAACATTAGCAGCAAGCATTTCTTTAAGTAAGATAATAGAGCCTGTAACATTATTTTGATAATACTCAATAGGTTTCTCAACAGACTCGCCTACCGATTTCAAACCCGCAAAATGGATCACTGAGTCAATTATATGACTTGAAAAAATCAATTTAAGACAAGAGCTATCAAGCACGTCACCTTGATAGAATTTAGGCTCCCGCCCACAAATTTTTGATACTCTAACTAAGGACTCTGCTGATGAGTTAGCTAGATTATCAAGAATAACAACATCTCTTCCTTGTTCTAACAATGTGAGTACTGTATGGGAACCTATATAGCCCGAACCACCAGTGACTAAAACAGTCATTTCTCACCCTCGATTAATAAATTAGCACATGAAATTCATTATAAGTAGCTTAGTACAGATTGCTTTAGACATATTAATTACCAAAAATAATTTTGTTGTATTCTTCTTTTTTATTATTAATATCGAACTTATTTTTCCTATTTTTTGCCATCGAATAATACTGTTCATAATTAGTAAAGATACTTTCTAATGCTGCAGATAGATTCGTTTCCGAATTAGCAATAAGTAAGCCATTCCCATCAATAACTTCGTTACAACCACCAACATCACTTAATATAAGAGGCACTCCAGCTGTTGCTGCCTCTAATGCAGACATAGGCAAACCTTCGCTGTCAGATGTTAGAACAAAAACATCATATTGATTAAACGCGTTAAAATTCTCTATCTCACCTAAAAAACGTATATTATTGTAATCAGCATACTTATTGAATAAGGAGTCAGCATACTCTCCAGCGCCAACAACATCCAATTTATATTCAGGGTTATCAGCAACAACCTTACAAATCAATTCAGGTCTTTTAGGGTGAGTTAATCTACCTAAAAATAATATTTTATTTTCGCATACCCGATCATCACGAGGTGATAAGGGTGTAATAGAATTTAGTGATGTTACTATCTTACATTTCTTTATTCCAATATCATTAATAGCTTTTATTTCATCACTTTTTGACACACACCATATTACATCGGATAAATGTGACAATATACGTTCAACATAAGAAAATATAGATTTTAAAAACCTGCCATTATATAAGCAAGACCAACCATGAGAAACATAAATACATCTAAATCTCATAAAAACACGAGCAAGCCGACTATATAACCCCGCATTAGCAGAACTAGCAACAACAATATTGATATTATTTTCTTTTAGTGCTTTATACATTAAATATATAGCTTTAATACTAGTCATACTTCTTAATTGAGGTATGATTACAATTTTGTCACACGAAATAGATTCAGTTAACCACCCATGCTCAGACGTTATTAATATAATCTTACAATCATTACGAAATAATCTTACTTGTTCCGCAACCCAACTTTGGGCCCCACCAATTTCCGACTTAGTTATTACAAATGCAACATTGTGCATCTCTACCTCTCAAACAAAATACAAGCTTAATTATTAAATCAAGAAAAAATAAGTTACTTTCTATTCATAAACTCTTGTGAAATTGTTTTTACAACGGCATCTTTCAGAGAATAAGGAGCTGAAAAATTATAATTATTGATATTGTTAGAGCTAAATTGGGTTTTTGCACAAAACTTTTTGATTCGAATGCTACTTACCGGTAATTCTTTGCCACTAACTTTCGCCAAAATATCAAAAGTATAACCTGCACATATCCCAATAAAATATGGTACCCTAATTATTTTACTCTTTTTTCCAAGGCAATTATAAATGATAGTAGATAATTCATTCATTGTGAAATCAGGCTTATCTACATAATTTATTAAGTGATACCCAGCAGAAAACGAAAGAGTAAGTTCTAAAAAAGCAGCTATATTTTCAACGTAAGCCATGGATTTTTCATTTTCGCCACTACCAATCATCAAGAATTTTCCTGACGCGATCTGCTTAAATAAGTTGTAAACATTGCCTCTATTACCAACCCCGAAAACAACGGTAGGGCGGATAGTAACTAATTTTTTATCTGAGGAGGAATCAAACCATGCATCATAGATCTTTTCAGCTTCTAACTTAGATTTCCCATAATGGTTAAAAGGAGCATACTCTCCACTTTCATCGGTCTCTTTTTCCACAAAACCATATACAGCAACGGAAGATGTAAAAACGATATTTTTTATACCAAGAAAGTCTGCTGCCTTACAAATATTTTTAGCACCATCAACATTAACCTTATAATAAAGGTCAATGGGTCTAACATTATCTTTATGTTCCGCGGCTAAATTGATGATAAAATCATGTCCATCTAATGTTTTAACTAGAGTATCATATTCGGTAACATCACAATATTGCCACTTATCTGGATACTTATCACTCTTAACTTTATCGAAAATTGAAAAATCGACATTTTTATTATTGAGTAATTCAGCCAAATTTGTGCCAATAAAACCTGACCCACCAACTATTGCAATATTCATAAAATACTCACATGTTATTAATCTATCGAAATATGGAATTTAGTTACTTATTAGAAGAGAAGGAGTACATAATAAATTAAAAATGCTTATGTCATATAATTTTTCGCTTTAGACTCATTAATACAGGCAAGCACCAATAGAGGATAGAAATATATTAATGGTGTTATATTTTGCTTATATCTTATTGCTGCACCGGGATTAAAAACACCAAATGGATAATGAATCATTAATACAATTATTACTGCAGGGATAAATGCTATGTAAAAATACTTTCTATACAATACATTTATTTCCGTAACTTTATAAAACAGATAGAATATATAGATCATTAGCATTAAACTAACAATCCCTTCAATAAAGAAAGGAGCATAAACAATTCTATTTAATGTCTCATAAAATGTTGGTCCAACAATTGAGACCCAAGAGCCCCACACTATATTATTGAAGTAATCTGCAACTGTCCCCCATTGTATATAATATCGGTTGGCATATGCTGCATCAGATGATAAGAAGTAATTTTTAATTATAACCAATACTGCTAAAAATTTTTCGCTCCACAAACCGACAGTTACTGCCAGTATCAATGCCAGTAGAATAGATATTATTACTAATAGTAAGATATAAGCCCATTTTGAAAAATTAGAAATTTTAACATTGCTTAATATAATAATGCTGCTCGCGAGATAAGCATATGCGATACCATAATGAGGTCGGAGTAGAATGCCAAAAAAAACACCAACAAAAAGATAACTTATTCTATTTCTTCTACCAAACTGTATGTTCACAACCCATTTTATAAAAAAAAGCAACCCTGCTATCGCTATAATTTCCTTGCCTGCTACACTTGTCCAAATTTGAAAACTTGGAAGAAGAAAACATATATATAATAGCTTCCTATCTATAAAATTAAGAAGATCTTTGAATACAAAATAAAATGAAAATCCAAATATTATAGATATAAAAACATTTATTAAAAGCTTACTTGAAATCAAATATCGCAAAAGTGAAAATATATTATCTACAAATTGAGTTCTATTTAAAAAATTATTTAGGTTCACTGTTGCATTTAAGTATCTTTCAGAGTCAGCTAAGTGCGAAAACTGGTTATATACAAAAACCGCAAATAGTGTAAAGAAAATCTTTACTATAATTACTGAAATAAGTTCTTTTTTATATATCATATTACTCTCAACGCACACTGACTTAAATCATCAAAAATAATAGTCATATATTATTCTTTGTAATTATATATTAATTCTTATGATTTCTTATCAATTAACCAATTATTTGGATTGTAAAAAAGCTAAAGTTATAAATAAAACTCGAATTTTCTTTTTTGAAGAAAATCATATATAGGCTTACCATATATTTTTTTACACACAATATTAACCATAAATAAGTATAATCGTGGAGATTTTATCATTATTTTCAAAAGAAAAGCTCTTGTCTTTTGTAAGGCATTACCATATTTCATATAGATACTCATAATTCTTCCTGCATAAGTATCTACTTTATCAGCACACTCCGGATCGATTATTTTGTTGAATGCCAGTTGAGCAATTAAAAATTCAGGAATAGATAACCCTTCCATAACTGTATGAATGGACCTTCTTCTTAACTGAGCATTTGATAATACATCAGGTAAAAAAAGCAAATTAAAAGAAGATGATTGCAGCCAACAATCCATGCGATCGGGTTTTTGCCATTCAACAATATTTTCGCCTGATAATAAAATATGCGAGTTATTTTCTAGAGCACAATAAACAGGCGCTAAATGTGGTGCATTAACAAAACACCCCCAATATGCGAATTTTAGAAAAGGCCGAAACGCTTTCATATTGAATACATTATTAGAAATAAGTAAATGGTTACTGAAATTTTTTCCAATTGAATTTAAGTATTCATCAAAAGACCTACATACAGAATCAACTCGCTTAGTTTTTAAAAGCTCAGATGAGAAATTTATAAAATCAACGTTCTTCTCACCAATATATTTCTTTATTATATTTAAAGCATTTGGTTTTACACAATCATCATCGCTCAGTAGCCACATCCAGTCATTCTCTACCAACTCAAAACACTTTGCTATATTGGCGTTTGCACCAATATTTTCTTTATTTTGATGAAAAAATATTCTTGGCTCATTTTTGAAAAAGTTGATAATTTCAACATCAAAATTCTCAGTGGCATTATCAGATATAAATAATGTATCAATTTCACTCATTTGTGGTAATAACTCAAAGATACGACTTTTTAGTTTTTCGATCCTATTATAGGTAGGGATAACAATTGTTATACTAACGTCTGATTTAGAGTTCATTTTATAATGCCTATCTGCGCTACTAGTAGATTTCAAGTTATCACTTTAAGTAGATTAATATATTGTCATTTATAAGCGTAAATTACTCTAAGTAAAATTTTATTGTCCGTTTATATCCAGAAATTACGTCATATTTCGGTTCCCATCCAAGAGATCGTAATTTAGTTGTGTCTGGAATAATACGGTTTACTTTGCTTAAAATATAGTTGTTATCACTATTTGAGATTATAACTTTTGAATTATTATTAATTGATAATTTATTAACCAAAAAAGCCAAATCACGAATATTTATTTCACAGTTTTCGTTTCCAACATTATATGATTGTCCTATATGGCCACATAACAAAACTTTAAAAATAGCATGAACTGTATCCGATAAATAACAAAAAGCACGGATGGCCAAGCCATCACTTTTCATATCTATATTTTCGCCCTTAACAGCACAGCTTACAAAATCAGCAAAAACACGACCATCATTTAGAGCCATTCCTGGTCCATATGTATGAAATATTCTTACAATTTTACATGGAACAGAATATTGCTCTCCCCATGAAATACACATTGTCTCGCCCATTCTCTTACTTTCAGCATAACAAGCGCGTAACTCACTACAATCTAGAGAACCAAAATCATTTTCCGAGACATATTGAATATCTTTATTTAGGTCTCCATAGACTTCAGCACTACTAAAAAAAAGCACTCCCTCAATACTGTGGATATTACGTCGAGCAAACTCAAGTATATTATAAGTTCCTTTTGTATTTGCTAAAAGAGTACCTACAGGGTCTGTCTTATAGTATTTTGGGCTCGCTTGGCTAGCCGCATGAATAATGTAGTTAATTGTAGCATCTATTTTAATTTCTTCTGTAACATCTTGGCAGATGAAGTTTAACCAACTAGTATTTAAAAGATGGCTAAACCTCTTTTTAGCTTTTATTTCATTTCTGACTAAAGCATACACTTTAATGTTTAGACCATGGTTTTTATTTAATACGGCAATAGTTTCAACCATATAAGCAGGAATAAAGCCACTTGCTCCTGTAATTAATATAGCTTTGTTTTTTAATGTCATCAAATCTTGGCATGAGTTAATGATATCATTCACATCCTGAGAAATTATTTCTTTATTCATCATTGTCTATCATGCCATTAACGCTATCTATATATAAATGCCGCACTCTGAGATATACTCGTTAGCATACGACACACCTAATCTCTAACACGTAAAAAGAAGATACTAACTTATCTAATTACCTTTAATTACACCATGATTGTAATACTTACGGAATAATAAATAACACCATGGTAATGATACGAAAATCATTATAGAACCATAGCTTGCAATGGTAGCAAATGAACTAACTTGCGAAAATATATAAATAAGTGGAAACGCTATAAAGCCAGTTGATAATGAATTCCATATCATAGGTTCTTCCTTATGACACCGCATGTAAGCCGCCATTGAAAATACCGCATGATTAGCTAGAGAAATGAAAAACAGTAATACTATAACTTCAATACTGGCAACTCTGCTCACTATATCGACACCATATTTTTTCAGTAAAAGAACGAAAATCAAGAATGAAATAGAAATCAAAAAATTCAATGTTCCTGATTTCTTTATTAAGGATATAAATAACTTATTTAATTCTATCTTTTTATTTTCCGCGATCAACCTAGCCATTGTTGGACTTTTGGCTGTAACCCAACTCATTGATAGAGATAACATCGCACTAAATATTGCCAATGTTAAACCTATTCTTCCAGCCTCAATTGCACCTTGATGTGCAAATAACATTGGATTAAATAATTGAAAAATGAAATACCCACTTAACCAACTTAAAGCGATTCTCCATTGGAAAGGGAAAATTTCTTTATACCAAGATATCTTTTCATTAGAAATAATATTATCAGAACCTGGTCTAAATAATAACCTACCATATCTCTTTAATACTAGAATTGTCGAAAATAACGCCGCAGCTCCAGTAATTGCAGGTATAGCAATAAGTCCTAACTTACATATAAGTAATATTGAAAGAACGGAATAGCCAACTACCGATTGTATTAACCTTATCGTAGCTACTTGACCAACAAAACCCATTCCTTCCAATACAGCCAAAAACGGACTAATAAAGAGATTTATCGAGGAAAAGAAAACTAGTAGTGTCCAGCCAGGTAACCAATCATGAATTTGCAAGCTCCCATTATGTTTAAAAAAATAGAATCCTGCAAAAAAAACGACAACAAAGAAAACCAATGAAATAACTGTATACCATTTCTTTAATAATGAGATAAGTGAGTAAATGCGACTGACACTATTACTACTTCCTTCGAGGCGGCCATTATTATTAATAGTGACATGAGCCATTTCATGACCGATAAACTGGACAACTACATAATTAAATCCAAGTTCAAAAAACACCTGCATCGCAATTAAGCTTGCGAAGGTAAAAAAATAGCCTTGTTCAGGTGCTGTCAGATAAAGTGGAATTAATATTATTAATATACCACCGGCAGCAATAGTCCATAATCTAAGTAATAAAGTCACTCCAACATGGTAATCAATTGAAGTTTTTTCTGATATTTTAGATGCTAGGGTTTGACTATTTTTCATATTATTTAAAATGAAATCACTTTTATCAATTCATTTAGGGATAAGAATTTCGCACATTAGATAGATATTAGAAAAACTATTATAAAGTTGTAGTCGTTTGATAAATGAAATTAAGCTTAAAATCACTAATAGTAAAAGACTAAAATAAATAATTACTTATATGGGAACTGTTTGTCAATTGGATTACCAAATGCCAGTCTAGGGCGGCATTCTCTCGCATCACTCATTAATACTTCAATAAGCATTGGTCTTGGGCTAGTTATAAAATCATTTATATATTTTGAGAGCTCAATGTCTGTCGTAATAGTGAATGCAGTGATATTATAAGCCTTAGCAATACTTGAAAATGATGAGCTATAGCCATTCCAGTATGTCGAATCATCCCGACCATCAAAATACATCTCTTGGAATGCTCTAACCATACCTAAAGAATCATTATTAAGTACAATTGTAAGTATGGGCCTTTTCTCTCTGGCGATGATGTCGAGTTCTTGGATATTCAGTTGTGCTCCGCCATCACCGGTAATAACGACGACTAGATCATTAATTGCATAAGAAACTCCGATCGCAGTTGGTATTGCAAATCCCATAGCACCTAAACCACCAGAATTATGAACTGCCTGTCCTGAACTTAATCGCAGAGAGTGTGCCGCCCACATTTGATTATTACCAACATCAGTAACATAATGCACTTTCTTATCATTAAATAAATTATTCAGGGCTTCACATACTTTAAATGGGCTAATATTAAGTTCTTTATATTCATCAACAAACATTTCATCCCAATGTTTATTTAGCTTTAAAATCCAATTACCACATTCAATATTTACAGTATGACTTAATGAATAAGAAAAGAAGTCTTCACAGGATGCAGCCACGCTAAAATCACCCTTGACTCTATTATCAAGCTGCTGCTGATCGATATCTATTTGAACGATTTTTGCATTCCGGGCAAAATCATCTGTATCTGCACCAGTTTGGCGAACATCTAAGCGACTTCCAAGCACAATAACTAAATCTGCATGCTGTAGAGCATAGTTTGCAGTACGAGTACCATAGCTACCAATCATACCGAAGTATCCTGGTAGGGCTATCGTCTTTTCACTCCCTTTTAAGCTTGCAACATGAGGAATATGATTATCTGAAAGATAGGATTGCCACTCATTAAAGTTCTTTGAATTTATCGCCCCACCACCAATTAAGAAAACTGGTTGTTTTGAGTCGCTTAATAAGTCAAATGTTTTTTCGAACTCGGATGATGCAGAAAGATTATATTTTATTTGTTTGGCTTTATTTTCTTTAAGATAATCAATCACACTGTCATCTAGTTCTGCTCTTTGTAGATTCATTGGAATATCTATAAGTACTGGACCAGGTCTTCCATTGAGTGCTGTCTCTATAGCATGCTGTAGACACGGGATAATTTCATCTTTATTTGTTATTTGATAGGCATATTTTGTAATACTTTGAACAATACTGACTATATCTAGCTCTTGGAAACCCTGTTGTCGGATATTTCTCTCACCTTTTAGCTCATTTGTATTTACCTGACCAGTAATAAAAATACAAGGTGAGCTATCCAACCAACAATCTGCAATGCCTGTAATTAAATTGGTTGCACCAGGGCCGCTAGTGCCTAAAGCTAGACCTATCTTTTGATTAGCAGTAGCTCTAGCGATCCCACCTGCTGCAAATGCTGCTGCCTGTTCATGATGTACAGAGACTAATTTTGTTTTCCCTAATAAATTGATGCTATCAACAAGATGCGCAATCATCCCACCAATCAATTCAAAACCGAAGTCCACATTATTAGCACTCAATACATGTGCTATGGCATCAGACGCTTTCATTAACTACCTCAGTAAAAATTGAGCTAGACCAGCTAGCTCAACGTAATAACTAAATTAGAAATTCAAACCAAAGAACTCTTCAAACTGACTCACTACATAATCTAAATGATCGTGTGTTAGTCCTGGATAGATACCAATCCAGAAAGTTTGATTCATGATTCTATCGGTATTTGTCAATTCGCCAACTACACGGTATTTCACATCATGGAAATAGGGCTGACGCGTTAAGTTGCCGGCGAAGAGTAAACGAGTTCCTACCTTTGCTTCGTCAAGGAATTTAACCAAGTCAATACGGCTAATGCCGCAATCTTCTTTCAAAGTAATGGGGAAACCAAACCATGATGGGTCTGAATTTTCAGTGGCTTCAGGTAGCTCAATAAAATCTACACATGACTGAAGTGCATCTTTGAGGTATTTAAAGTTCGCTTTACGAGTTTCAACAAACTCTTCAACACGTTCCAGTTGTGCCAGACCACATGCCGCCTGCATATCGGTAATTTTTAAGTTATAACCGAGGTGTGAGTAGGTGTATTTATGATCGTAACCAAATGGCAGAGAACCTAATTGCTGGCCAAAACGTTTTTTACAGGTGTTATCGCAACCTGGTGCGCAATAACAGTCACGGCCCCAATCGCGGAAAGATTCGATAATGGATTTGAGCTCAACTGATTTAGTAAATACCGCGCCCCCCTCGCCCATTGTTATATGGTGAGCCGGATAAAAACTAACAGTACCAATATCACCGAATGTGCCAGCCATTTTTCCGTCATATTTAGAGCCTAAAGCATCGCAACAGTCTTCAATCAGCCATAGGTTATACTTATCTGCGACTCGGCGCACTTCAGCCAAATCAAATAAGTTACCTAAAGTATGGGCGATCATAATTGCTTTAGTTTTATCACTAACTGCCGCTTCAATTAAGCTGGCATTGACATTATAAGTTGGAATATCAACATCAACGAATACGGGAATTAATCCATTCTGGATGGTTGGATTTACTGTTGTGGGGAACCCTGCGGCGACAGTAATAACCTCATCACCGGGCTTAAGTGCGCGCGCACCTAATTTCGGGGATGTTAATGCGGTCAATGCCAGTAAGTTAGCAGAAGAGCCTGAGGTGGTCGTCAGTACATAAGGAACGCCAATATACTCACCAAGTTTCTTTTCAAAAGCGTCATTAAAACGGCCTGTTGTTAACCATCCATCAAGGGATGCTTCAACCATTAATTGTAACTCTTTTGCGCCTATTACTTTACCTGATGGTGGTACGACACTTTTACCTGCTTCAAATGGCTTTGGGGCCATAGCCGTTTCAGCATACTGAGCAACTAACTCAGCTATCTGTTGACGTAATTGTTCTTGACTCATTTATCTATGACCTCAAATCATTTAGTGTTCATATAGCTATTAATTTCGTTAATACTGTACTCATGCATATTTGCGCCGGACAGCCAGGCTTGGTGCCAGTCAACAATGCGAGATAGCGTAATATCAAGGTTCCAACGTGGGTGCCAGCCTAGTAGCATTTTTGCTTTAGAGCAATCTAGCTTCAAATAATGGGCTTCATGAGGATGCTCATTGCCGTCTAATTGCCAACGAGCATCTTCTCCCCAAAATAGAACCATTTTTTCTACAATATTCTGTACCGGTGTTGCATCTGTATCATTGGGTCCAAAGTTCCAGCCTTCGGCGAGTTTTGGGCCATCGTAATACATTCGTTGTGCCAGTAATAAATAGCCAGACAGCGGCTCTAATACATGTTGCCATGGGCGAATAGCATGTGGGTTGCGAATAATAACAGGAGTTGATTTCTCGAAAGCACGTAGAATATCAGGGACCACTCTATCCAGTGCCCAATCACCACCACCAATAACATTACCAGCTCGCACGGTTGCTAATGCAGTGCCGTGTTGTTGGTATTTTGATGGATTAAAAAAGGAGTTTCGGTAAGAGGAGCTAACTAGTTCTGCACAACCTTTACTGTTTGAATAAGGGTCATACCCGCCCATGGCTTCGTTTTCGCGATATCCCCAAACCCACTCTTTATTGTCGTAGCACTTATCACTAGTAATATTAACAATGACTTTAACGCCGCCAACATGACGAATAGCTTCTAGCAGATAAACCGTACCCATCACATTAGTCGAATATGTCTCAACCGGTTCTGAATAAGATAGGCGAACTAAAGGTTGTGCTGCCATATGGAAAACAATTTCGGGTCTGAAATCGCTGATTGATTTAAGCAGTTGGTCATAATGACGAATATCACCGACTTCCGAAATCATCTCATCTGCAATACGAGCAGCGTCAAACAGGCTTGGTTCTGTTGGTGCTGCGAGAGCATAACCTTTTACCGTTGCTCCCATGCTTTGTAGCCACAAACTTAACCAACCACCTTTAAAACCGGTGTGCCCAGTAATAAAAACGCGCTTACCTTGCCAAAAGTTTTTATCGATCATGATATTTATTCCCAAACTTTCCAGGGAGCACGGCCAGCTTCCCATAACTCATGCAGGTAAACTTTGTCACGCAAGGTATCCATTGGCTGCCAAAAGCCAGCGTGCTCGTAGGCCATTAATTCACCGTTTTCAGCCAACGTCATTAATGGTTCTTGTTCCCAAGTTGATTTATCGCCATCAATAAGATCGATAACTTTAGGAGACAGAACAAAATAGCCGCCGTTAATTAATGCCCCATCACCTTTGGGTTTCTCTTTAAAGCTGCGGACTTGTTTATCTTTAATATCCAGGGCACCAAAGCGACCCGGAGGATAGGTGGCCGTTAATGTTGCTTGCTTGCCATGGCTCTTATGAAAATTAATTAACTCAGCAATGTTAACGTCACTGACACCATCACCATAAGTAAAACAAAATGCCTCGTCATCTTTGACATAGTCTTTGACTCGTTTCAAACGACCACCAGTCATTGAGTTTTCACCGGTATCAACTAACGTCACATTCCACGGCTCTACCCGTTTTTGATGTACTTTCATTTCATTATCACGCATGGAGAAGGTAATATCAGACATGTGCATAAAGTAATTCGCAAAGTATTCTTTTATTACATATCCCTTGTAACCACAGCAGATAATGAAGTCATTAATCCCATAAGCAGAGTAGAGTTTCATAATATGCCATAAAATAGGCATCCCGCCGATCTCTACCATCGGCTTTGGCTTGACTACTGTTTCTTCACTAAGACGAGTCCCCAAACCACCGGCCAGAATAACTGCTTTCACTTTACTCTCCATTAATAATTATTTTGATGGTACAAAGGCGTCAGAGAAGAATTGCTCTGCAGCCAGTCCATGTTTAACAAATTCCTGTTGTGCGGCTGAAATCATGGCGAGCGAACCGCAAGC
This sequence comes from Yersinia sp. Marseille-Q3913, assembly GCF_963892745.1. NCBI lineage: Bacteria > Pseudomonadati > Pseudomonadota > Gammaproteobacteria > Enterobacterales > Yersiniaceae > Yersinia > Yersinia sp. Marseille-Q3913. Next base: position 115,631 of record NZ_CAWQAF010000022.1, read on the forward strand.
ATATACACTGTGGTGAGTTAGCTCAGGAAAATCGTTAATCACCGTCTTATGAACCAATCCTGTTTGACCATCCCAAGAGCTATCTTCACCAGAAACTACCGGGATATATCGGATACTCGGGTACTCTGCTGCCCATTTATTGGCTATATCCGAATAGAAAAGTTTGCTTTCAGGCATTCCCCAATAAATATGAATTGGCCGCTGGTCACTCTTATTTATAAGATCTTCAACCATTGCCTTAACCGGTGCAAAACCTGTTCCTCCCGCTAAAAATATAAGCGGACGGCTATTATCGCGAACAAAAAAGGTACCTTGTGGACCTTCTATACGGAGAAGTTGTTGTAATTTAAGTTCGTTAAAAATAATCCCACTGAACAAACCATTCGGAACTTTTCTAATATGTAACTCTATTTTTTTATCGGGAGCATTAGCAATGGAGTAGCTGCGCCGTTGCCCATTCATGATTAAATCAACAAATTGCCCTGCCAAATATTCAATCTTAGATGTTGGTGGTAAACGCAGAGTTAAAATAGCAATATCACTGCCAATAAATTCAATATTATCGAGTTTGCATGGATAAGTTTTTTTCATTATATGACTTAACTCGGGATAATATTTTACATTAATTTCTATATCGCTTTTAGGCTTTGAGCAGCACGTCAAAATTATTCCATTAGTTATATCTTCATTTGTTAGTGAAGTATTTTTACCCTGTTCTATTTCACCTAAAATTAATGTTGCTTTACAAGAGCCACAGCTGCCATCTTTACAGCTATATTCAATATTAACATTATTCCCTAAAGCTGAATCTAAAATAGTTGTAGATTCGTCAGCATCAAAAATGATCCCAGATGGCTGTAGTTTTATATTGAAAGACATATTTTAAACCTGGCTAAATTAAATTTCATGGGAAAGTATTAACATGTTTATAAAGAAATCAATTCGAACTAAAGGGATTGCAAACTAGTAACTTTATAGATCAATAGGTTACGATGGTTTTTCACACTAAAAACCATGCTACCGCCCTTGGCTTACAGTAACCAATGCACTGATACATAGCACAAACTTGTAATACTGCACATAACTTGCATTGATGTGACCTGCTGGCTTGACCGAAAGGGCTAAATGTACTACCGCACTTTCAGCTAAGCAAAAAAAAACACCCATGACTAATATTTTGGCTAATTTTCTTACATATAACTCATCATTACAAGAGAAACGTTAAGCATATCATTTTTAGATGTTTCACAACGCGCAGACAATTATCATTATAAAAAATAGAAATGTCTTTTCAGTATTATCTGATTGAAAAAATAAAAAAGCATTCACCTCATATTATTCAATAAGAACAATGCTGATTCAGCCATAATTATTTTATTTAATATGAATAGAGCCATTCTGTGGCTATTGCCCAATGACACTACAAACACTCTCTAACTAACTGTTCTAACAGGTCTATATGCCCTACATCGTCATTTAGCGCTGGGATATATTCGAACTTCTTACCACCCGCATGCAAGAAAATTTCTCGGTTTTGTTCTTTAATCTCCTCTAAGGTTTCCAGACAATCGGCAGAGAAGCCAGGGCAAATCACCTGAATATGTTCAACCCCCTGAGCAGGCAGGCTTTTTAATGTCTCGTCAGTATAAGGAGTGAGCCAAGGTTCGCGGCCAAATCGGGATTGATATGTCATCATGACCTGTTCTGGCGGCAGTGTTAGTTCTGCCCGTAACGCGCGGCTGGCATCTTCACAACGGATCGGATAATCATCACCTAATTGGCTATAGCGCTTAGGAATCCCGTGAAAAGAAAGTACTAATCTATCGGGTTTACCATGTTGTTCAAAAGCGCGTTCAACACTTTGTTTTAATGCTGAAATATAGGTTGGATGCTCGGCATAATCACGGATAAAAGAAACTGACGGCAAGCGGCGATAACCTTTTAAAATCCGGGCAACAGCATCCCAAACCGCAGCACTGGTTGAACAGGAGTATTGCGGATAAAGCGGCAATACCACCAACTTTGTTACCCCTTGTGCTAATAGTTTATCAATGGCATCTGGCAGATTTGGTGAGCCGTAGCTCATCCCTAACTCGACGGGAATATCTGGCATACGCGCCGCCAGCGCTTGCTGTTGCCGCCGACTGTAGACCAATAAAGGCGAGCCCTCTTCCATCCACACAGATTGATAGAGTTTAGCCACACGAGGCGATCGAATCGGCAAAATAACACCGCGTAATAAAGGCCACCAAAGCAGTGGGGATGTGTCAACAACCCTGCGGTCACTCAGGAACTCAGCCAGATAGCGTTTGACCGCTTGCGACGTAGGCGCATCTGGAGTCCCCAGATTAACCATCAGTACACCGAGCTTACTTTGCATCATCCGCAAGTCCTTGTTTGGCTTTTACACGTATTATTCGAGCTAATTATTAAACTTCCAACGAAATCCGTAAAATACGAAAGGCGACCTCAGACCGCCTTCGCTATCTTACCATTCAGAACTAACCGAGAATAGTCGCCAGTTCAGCACTGACTTCTGCTACTTTACGGGTTCCGTCCAGTTTAAAGTATTGCGTATTACCCGCATCGGCCTCTTTGCGGTAGTAAGAGACCAATGGTGCAGTTTGTTGATGATACTCAATCAAGCGTTTACGCACAGTGGCTTCCTGATCATCTTTACGAATAGTCAGCTCATCACCGGTCACATCATCTTTGTCTTCAACTTTTGGTGGGTTGAATTTAACGTGGTAAACACGACCTGAAGCAGCATGCACCCGACGGCCAACGATACGTTCGACAATCAGCTCATCCGGAACATCAAATTCCAGTACATAATCAACCTTGATGCCAGCTTCTTTCATGGCATCAGCTTGAGGAATGGTACGCGGGAACCCGTCTAACAGGAAACCGTCACGACAATCGTCCTGTGTGATGCGCTCTTTTACCAATGCGATAACCAGCTCATCAGTGACCAACTTGCCGGCATCCATAATTTCTTTCGCTTTCAGACCTAACTCAGAACCTGCTTTTACAGCGGCGCGCAACATGTCACCCGTAGAGATTTGCGGAATACCGTATTTCTCCATGATGAATTGAGCCTGAGTACCCTTACCAGCGCCCGGAGCGCCCAGCAGAATGATACGCATTGCGTAAATCCCCTTGCTATGTAGTTTTTCTATGTGTTTTTACTTAAATAAAGCGAAAATGCGGAAAACGAACAACCATACCATTTTCAGGGGGGTTGGCTCAAGGCGTGCGAGGTTGGTTGGCGAGACTGGATTAGCGGGACTACGGCAAAAATTAAGTTTAACATGCTGAAATTAAATAAAAAAACGCCTCTGATACATTATGTACCAGAGGCATTCCATTACTCAATTAAGCCGTTAATAGCTGATTCATTCTGCGAATAAACTGGTTAGGGTCATCTAGTGTTCCCCGCTCAGCTAACAGCGCTTGATCCAGTAATAACTCTACCCATTCAGCAAACTGGGCGTCGTCCGTCACATCAGCAGCTCGTTTTACCAAACCATGCTCTGGGTTCAGTTCGAAGATGTACTTCACTTCAGGTGCCTGCTGGCCCGCCGCTGCAAATAATTTCGCCATCTGCGTGCTCATCTCATCGGCATCTGTCGTGACAATCGCCGGTGTATCAGTCAGACGATGTGTCAGACGGACATCTTTCACTCGCTCACCTAGCAGGGTTTTAACGCGTTCGACAAATGGCGCTAGCGCTTTGTCAGCCTCTTGCTGCTCTGGGCGCTCTTCATCTGCCAGTTTATCCAGTGAATCATCGGCTTTACTGACCGACTGGAAGACTTTACCGTCAAACTCAGTCAGGTAGCTCATCATCCACTCATCGATACGATCAGATAACAGTAAAACTTCAATGCCTTTTTTGCGGAACAGTTCCAAATGAGGACTATTCTTCGCCGCCGCGTAGCTGTCAGCGGTGATGTAATAGATCTTCTCCTGCCCTTCGGTCATACGGCTGACATACTCTTCCAATGACACGGTCTGTGCTGAGCTGTCACTGTGTGTTGAAGCAAAGCGCAGTAATTTGGCGATGGTCTCTTTATTGCTGCCGTCTTCAGCCGGCCCCTCTTTCAGTGCCATGCCAAACTGTTGCCAGAACTGCTGATATTTCTCAGCGTCGTCTTTGGCCAGTTTTTCCAGCATTTGCAGCACACGTTTGGTCAACGCACTGCGCAGATTCTGAGTGACACGGCTGTCTTGCAGGATCTCGCGGGATACGTTGAGCGGCAGATCATTAGAGTCTATTAAGCCGCGAACAAAACGCAGGTAGTTCGGCATGAACTGTTCTGCGTCATCCATGATAAATACGCGCTGAACGTAAAGTTTCAAGCCATGCTTATGGTCACGATTCCACATATCCCAAGGTGCCTGCGCCGGGATATACAGCAGGCTGGTGTACTCCTGCTTACCTTCAACGCGGTTGTGGCTCCAGATCAATGGATCGGTAAAATCATGGGCGATATGTTTGTAAAATGCTTTGTATTCGTCGTCGGTGATATCGGCTTTATTACAGGTCCACAATGCCTGAGCTTTATTGATTTTCTCCCAGGTAATGGTGCCGTCTTCTTCATTTTTACTTTGAACTTCAACCGGCAACGCAATGTGATCTGAGTATTTACTGATAACCGAGCGCAGACGCCAATCATCAAGATATTCGTCTTCACTTTCGCGCAGATGCAGGGTAATTTCAGTACCGCGCTCTTCTTTGGTGATATCTGCAATGGTGTAATCACCCTCGCCTGCTGATTCCCAGAACACACCAGCATCCGCTGGGGCACCGGCAGCACGGGTGCGTACCGTGACTTTATCGGCCACGATGAAGGCGGAATAGAAGCCGACACCAAACTGGCCAATGAGTTGGCTATCTTTGGCTTGATCTGAACCAATAGATTCAAGAAATGCTTTGGTCCCTGACTTCGCGATAGTACCGAGATTATCAATGACTTCTTCACGGCTCATACCAATGCCGTTATCGCTTAGGGTCAAAGTACGTTTTTCTTTATCAAAAGATAGACGTACACGCAGCTCGCCGTCACCTTCGAACAACTCAGGATTAGACAGCGCGCGAAAACGCAGTTTATCTGCCGCATCAGAGGCATTGGAGATCAGCTCGCGCAAGAAAATTTCTTTATTGGAATAAAGCGAGTGAATCATCAAATGAAGAAGTTGTTTTACTTCAGACTGGAATCCACGGGTTTCTTGACCTTTCATACTCATTAATTACCTCAATCCAAATTACCGATAGGTACAAAATTGAACAATGAGGATTAGATGGGGCCAACAGGAGAAGGATTCAAGTCTCAACGCAGAAAAAACAGAGGATATGGGGCGATAAGTTAATGATCACGAATAAAATTATTCGGATGTTAATCAATTACAAACCCATCGCCCGCATGATGATATGGAGCTAATACTTAATGGGATGACGCCCGGCTAACGAATGAGATAGGGTCGTACCATCAACCATTTCCAGCTCACCGCCCACAGGTACACCATGTGCAATACGGCTGGCTAATACCCCATATTGACCACACATCTGACCAATATAGTTAGCAGTGGCATCTCCCTCAACGGTCGGGTTGGTTGCCAGAATAACTTCAGTAATGGTTTCAGATTCAAGCCGTTTTTCGAGCAAATCTAAACCAATATCACCAGGGCCAATACCATCCATCGGGGATAGATGCCCCATCAGTACAAAATAGCGCCCGCCAAACTGGCCGGTTTGTTCAATTGCATGGATATCCGCTGGGCTTTCGACCACACAGATTTGACCATTTTGCTGACGGCGTGGATTGGCGCAAATGGTGCAACGCTCTTGCTCGGTAAATGTACGACAGTCAGCACAGTGGCCGATTTCGGACATCGCACGGGTCAAAGACTGTGCCAGGCGCATTCCACCGCTACGATCACGCTGTAGCAGTTGGAAGGCCATACGTTGCGCTGATTTCGGGCCAACACCCGGCAAGCAGCGCAACGCCTCCATTAATGATTCAAGGAGTGGGCTGGTTTGCATCAGAACGGCATCTTAAAGCCTGGTGGCAGTTGCATGCCACTGGATACAGAGGCCATTTTCTCTTTTTGCGTTTCATCGATACGGCGAGCAGCATCGTTCAATGCGGCAGCAATCAAATCTTCCAGCATCTCTTTATCGTCTTCAACCAACAGGCTTGGGTCGATTTCAACCCGGCGGCAGTTATGCGCCCCATTAATTGTCACTTTTACCAAGCCCGCGCCAGATTCACCGGTAACTTCTAATTTGGCGACTTCTTCCTGCATCTGCTGCATTTTTTCCTGCATCTGCTGGGCTTGTTTCATTAAATTGCCAATACCGCCTTTACCAAACATAGTCATCTCTCATCGCAAGGGGCCGCGTCAGTGCACCATGCACTTATCGCAGCGGTTAAACCGGTCGGATACTCTCTTCATCCAGTTCGGCGTCGAAGAAACGACGCAGTGTCTGAATATTATTATCCGCAATAATTGACTGACGCGCTTGCGCCAGTTTCTCTTCATAGATGGCCTGCCGCCACTCCAACGGGGTACGCTCCGCTGGATTATCATCTTCGACAACGCTAAGTGTAACAGTGTTACCTTGTAATTCACTCAGTGCTTCCGCTAACGCCTTTTGCGCCGATGGCGAATTTAAGTGGCGCTGAGCAGAACGCAGGTGAAGGCAAATATTACCCGGTTCTATTTCTTCTTTAAATGCATTCAGCGCAAGCTGCTGCACCAATTTAGGAATTTGTAGCTTATCTATCTCAGCCGCCCAAGGGTCGCGCGCCATCGCCTCTTCGGCTAATTTCGCCGAAAGCTCTGGCGTTTTTTCATGTTCCAGCGCCGAACGCATCGCTTTCGGTGTGGCTATCGGCTCAACTGAGACTTCAGGCTGATTCTGTGCAGTCCAGCGGTAAGCTTCTTTCTTCGCCGGTCTCTTCTCTTCCGTTGATTTGGCGGCCAGGCGCTGCTGGCTGCGCTCAGTCACCGAAGCTAAGCGCTCAAGTGCTGAGTTTGCCGGCCGCGCTTTTCCTGGCGCCGCCGGTTCACCCTTTTTTGCGTTGGTCGTCCCCGACTGTCGCAGTAACTGTGTTCGCGCTTGAAGAAGTTGCGCGGTAGAGTCGGGTAACTGAGTGCTCACTGGCACGGCAACCCCGAGTGGCGGGGCATCTTGCTGCGGTTCAGCTTGAACAGTTTGCCTATTTTGATCGTGCTGAACAGTTGGCGCACTGTTATCCATGGCGACCATCGACGTCGTGGCGGGCATCATCTGAGGTTCAGCAATTACTGCTTTAGGGTGAAAAGCCAGCGCCCGCAATAAGGTCATTTCAACCCCCATGCGGCGATCCGGGGCGTAGGCCAGCTCTTTGCGGCCCACCAGCAAGGTTTGATAATAGAGCTGTATATCCGCAGGCGGTAATGTACGGGCCAGTTCGCGTAAACGTGGTTCGATCGTCGCGTAATGGTTATCCAGCATAGAGGGCAGCAACTGCACCATCGCAATGCGGTGCAGTAAACTTAAGGTTTCAACCAGTAAGTTTTCCCAATCGACACCACGTGATGCCGCTTGTTCAACCTGCGCCATCACCCGCGCACCATCGGCACTGACCAAAGCTTCGATTATCGCCAGTGGTTGTTCATCATCCAGCGTGCCAAGCATTTGACTGACAGTGGCCGTCGTAATGCTCCCGTCACCCATTGCAATGGCTTGATCCGTCAGGCTAAGAGCATCACGCATACTGCCATCGGCAGCCCGCGCCAGTAATTGCAGTGCCCGTGCATCACTGCTGATTTGCTCTACCTGCAATATCTTTTCGAGCAGTGTACGGATTACTTCAACATCGATCACTTTGAGGTGGAATTGCAGGCAGCGGGAGAGGATAGTCACCGGCAACTTCTGCGGATCTGTGGTCGCCAGCAGGAATTTCACATGTGCTGGTGGCTCTTCAAGGGTTTTTAGCAGCGCATTAAAACTGTGGCGCGACAACATGTGTACTTCATCGATCAAATAGACCTTGAAGCGACCACGGGCTGGGGCATATTGCACATTATCCAGCAGCTCTCGGGTATCTTCTACTTTCGTCCGTGAGGCGGCATCTATCTCAATCAGATCAACAAAACGGCCTTGTTCAATCTCAAGGCAGTTAGCGCAAGTGCCGCACGGCGTGGCGGTAATGCCCGTTTCGCAATTAAGGCCCTTGGCTAATAGTCGGGCAATAGAGGTTTTGCCAACACCACGGGTGCCGGAGAACAGATAGGCGTGATGAATTCGCCCTAACGAAAGGCTATTGGCTAGCGCCGTCAGAACATGCTGCTGACCAACGACGTCGGCAAAGGTTTGGGGGCGCCACTTACGGGCAAGGGCCTGATAGCTCATTAATACCGGAGAAGTTAGATAATCTAGAGGGCCATGCTAACACAGCCTCGCCACTCACGGCGAGGCTGATATTTTCAATACAATCAATGGCCGCTGAAGGAGACCAGACTGTAGCAAGTAATCCCTTGCTGAGTTAGGCGAGCTTCGCCGCCCAGCTCAGGTAAATCAATGACAAACGCCGCGTCAGTCACTTCACCACCCAGACGACGAATCAATTTAACCGTCGCTTCAATCGTCCCGCCGGTAGCCAGCAAATCATCAATAACCAAGACCTTATCGTCTGGCTGAATACTGTCGGTGTGGATCTCGAGTTTGTCGATGCCGTATTCCAACTCATAACTTTCGCTGATGGTTTCACGTGGTAACTTGCCCGGCTTGCGCACAGGAACGAAGCCAACACCCAGAGCCAAAGCTACTGGCGCACCAAACAAAAAGCCGCGGGCCTCAGTACCCACGACTTTGGTCACGCCTTTATCCAGATAGCGCTCAACCAGCATTTCGATGCTAGAGGCATAGGCTAATGGATCTTCCAGCAAGCTGGTCACATCACGAAACAGTATTCCCGCTTTTGGATAATCGGGGATGGTTTTAATACTGTCTTTAATATATTTAAGCTGTTGTGCTGTATTAGGTGCAGTAGCGGTCATAATTTGTGCCTGATAAAACTGCTGTACATACTAAAGCGCGGCCAACCAATGCGAGTGTCACATCAGCTGAGTAACTTATTCTATCTACCGATGATGCCCCGATAGCGCAAGTTACCGCATCCTTAACCCTAAGGACGCAACGAGGGCTCACCCCGCGCACGAAAACGCTCAAATCTATGCAAACTGATACTAAATTGCAACTAGTGTGAACTACTCAGCGCTTATTTTGTTGCGATAGGTCAATAACTGGCATTCGTAACATAAAGGTCAACAATACCGTTAATATGATAAGCAATAAGCCCCTAACCCACCAAATTTTCACCCACCAAAGTGAGAGGGCAAAAGTGAGCACGGTGACCAAAATGGCTTTCCACTTAACACCTCGCGGCAGAGCACCATGTTGCTGCCAGGTACGGATGTAACTACCAAACCATGAGCGATAGAGCAACCAATGATGAAAACGGGGGGAGGATCGCGCAAAGCACCACGCAGCTAGTAGTAGAAATGGCGTAGTGGGTAAAAGAGGAAGCACAACCCCCAAGGTTGCCAATACCACCGCCAGCCACCCTAAAATTATTAATAACCAACGAGACATACACTCCCTTTATGTACACTATAGCGCTCATCAAATTGCTTATCATTAACCCATGCACTGGCTATCATCAACAGATATTCTTGCCATTATTAGTACAATATCTGTATACCCTACTTTTTAGCCGCCCTCTTGCTTGTAACTACAACCATTCGAAGGCAAGCTGGCGGGAAAACGTCCAGGAGCAGCGCCATGAGTACAGAAAAACTATTGCAGGTGCTTGAAAGCCAAATTGAAGCGTTGTCGACTCAGATTGGTCCTCAAGCTAACACCCCCTCGCAACAGGCCCGTTTTGATCTGAATCTATTTGCTAATCATGGTAATCGTTTTCGCGACTATCTACAGGAAGTGCGCAAAAACATGGCGCAGTTGAAACAAGTGGTTGCCGAGAATCGCCCTCAGCAGGTCGCCTTTCTGGCTGAGAAATTAGTCGCACAGATCTCAGCGCTGCAAAGAGAGTTGGCAACTCAAAAGTTGAGGAGATCTAATCCTGAACCGCGGGATAGTAAATTGGACCCTTATCATAAGTTGGCTGAGCATCAAGATTATGAGCGGCGTATACTGGCCATGATCCAGGATAGAGAGAGTCAGCTAGGTCGACAAAGTCTGCTCTCTGAGCAGCAAAAGATACAAAAAGAACTGGCAGCACTGGAAGGCCGTTTAATGCGTTGCCGACAAGCGCTGATCAAAATAGAGCGCAATATTGAGAAAAAAGAGAACGGTTTTTGAATATTTGTCACATTTTTTGAATCGTCAGGGTTCCGACAGCGAATAGTTTTCTATAATGTTTTTATACCATCGCGGCTCCAGTCGCAGGTGTGTTGGTTGTGCTCAATCACCCGAACGACTTACTGATATAAGCTTATCGGGGTTCCCCACTTGCCACCTTTCTGCATCTTGGTATCTTTTGGGGGATGGATTGAATCAAGTCAGGTGGAAGTTTGCAGTTAAGCAACCTATCCCCCGGCTTTCCTCATTAACTGAAAACCAAATGTTGGTCACATTATGTCAGTTGAAAAAGCTTCACCAGAACTGCAACTGGCAGTAGATCTTATCTATCTGCTGGAATGCAATGAGATCGCGCCAGAAACAGCACTGAAGGCGTTAGAGATAGTGCAACTGGATTACCAGCGTAAGCTCCGCCGCCAAACTTCAGATTGAAATCTATAGGGTATAAATAATTTACCCTATAGATAATAGTGAGTTATTGCCTCTCCCTCACCTGCCAGATAACCTCAAGCGAGCGGCTTATTGATATCGGGTAAGTCAGGCTTCGTATCCCCCAGATCAGATTGCGCAGCAGGTAAGCCTTTGGTTTCAAGCGGGCGGTTCACCTCCTGAAGTTGAGTACCATCCGGTTTATGCAAGTACACTTCCAACTGGTTAAAGGCGATATTAATGTCATTCTCGCGACATAATTTATCAATCGCCCTATTCAATTCATCTACTGTATAGCTGCGGTCCCGCAGTTCACGTACATACAAACGCAACTCGTGATCAAGGGTACTGGCACCAAAATCCAGGAAGAATACCTGTGGTTCAGGATCACTCATTACCCGTGGATTCTCATGAGCAGCTTGTAACAGCACCTCTTTCACTTTTGCTAAATCAGAGCCGTACGCGACGCCAACTTTAATAATAATGCGGGTGATCGTATCTGACAGTGACCAGTTGATCAGCCGCTCAGTGACGAACGCCTTGTTCGGAATAATCACTTCCTTGCGGTCAAAATCGGTAATTGTTGTTGCACGAATCCGTATTTTGCTGACATTACCCGAGAAGGTGCCAATAGTGATGGTATCGCCGATACGTACAGGGCGTTCGAACAGAATAATCAAGCCGGAGACGAAGTTGGCAAAGATCTCCTGCAAACCAAACCCCAGACCAACCGAGAGCGCCGCCACCAGCCATTGCAATTTATCCCACGAAACCCCAAGTGAACTTAGGGCGGTTATCCCACCAATGGCGGTAATCAGGTAGGTCAGGATGGTGGTGATGGCGTAAGAGGTGCCTTGGCGTAGTTGTAGTCGCGACAGCACCACCACTTCAAGCAAACCGGGGAGGTTGCGCGTCAGAATATAGGAGACGACCAGTGCCATTAAGGCCACCAGCATATTCCCCAATGTCACCGCCTGCGTTACGCTCGCACCCGCGACTGTTGTGCTGTAATGCCACAAAGAGATACTGTCCAGATAGGAGATAACGGTGATCAGGTCAGCCCAGATCCAGTAGAAGCAGGTGGCGAAAATCAGGAACAGCGCCATGGTGGTCAAACGCAATGACTGTTGGTTAATTTGATCCAGTGCCAGCGGTGGCTCTTCGACTGGCTCCCCGCCTTCAGCCCCCTCTTTCACCAAACTTTGCCGCCGTGCAATTGCCCGACGATAAGCCAGACGCCGCGCCGCGACCCCTAAGCCACGAATCGCCGTCAGATAAACAATGTTCCACAGGAATAGTAAGTACAGGCTGTCAATCCAGCGCCCCGCCAGTTGTAGCGTCGTATAGAAATAGCCAGCAACCATTAATCCAATCAATATGATAGGGGTTACAGCCACTGCGGTAACAATCACTAATCGTACCGCATGGGAGTCTTTCTCACGCCAGCTATCACGGCAGAATGGAAAGACAAATAGCGCCAACAGCGCCAGCGCTATCACTATGACAATCTGTCCAATGACATCATCTACCAGCCGGAGTGGGCTTTTTTGCCCCAATGCAGACCAGAAGATCACCGGCAATAATGCCGCCCCCAAACGCACCATTTGCCGGCGGTAATGCGCACATCTGTCGGCTGAGATCATAAAGTGCCGCTCAGTGATGCCTCCTGGAGATAACATGCGGTAAGTCAGGTCAAATATCAGCCAGAACAGTGCCAGATGTTGGAAGAAGCTCCAAAATAACTCACTGAGATTAAACTCTGAACGCAGGCACCAGTAGCCGATACCTAAGATAATTAAGCTACCTGGTAACACTTTCAGCAAGGTCAGCATGATGGCATTGGGTGTGTGCATTTGGCTATCGTGCTTTAATTGCCCGACATCAGCGGCGAGTCTATCTAGATGTTTATTAATGATTTTATAGCGTGATCGGATCACCCCCGCCACAATCAGTATAGGTATCAGAAATACCAATGATTTGATCAGGCCAGCTACCACATCATCCAGCGACAGGGTAAAGTGGAAATTGCTCAGTTCAGTTTTAAGCGCCCCCGGTAAGGCTTTCAGCCATGACCAATCCATCGGCTTGTTGCTGCTAACCCAAAAAATCTGCTGCGTCAGGGTGTGTTGCAATGACTCATTGACGCTAAGTAGCTGCTGTTGGTTAATTTGCAGATTAATGGCCAGTGTCAGTTGGTTACCCAGCTGCTTATTCAATTGGTCTAGCAGTTCACGTCGAATATCAACAATTTGCCCGAGTGCGTCTTCTACATCAGGGCTGATCTTCTCTTTACTGTCGCTCATCAGGGTTTGGATATAGTCATCCCCCTGGAATAGCTGGTCACGCTGCTGATTTATTTCAAATTGTTCGAGCCGCAAGTCAGCAATACGTGACGTCATATTGGTCATTAAACCGGACGCCGGTAAATTGAGTTGTTGCTGGTAGAGAATACGCGAAAGCAGCAGACTGCCGCGTAATACTGTGATTTGCTCTTTTAAATTACGCTCAGATTGCAGGGCGCGGTCCAGCCAGTTTTTAACCCTGATATTCTGTTGTACCAGCGTGTTGCCCTCTTTCGTGGCATTAATCAGCCGCTGACTCAGCTCTTTGTTAATTGCCAGTTCACGGCTGACTAACGGGTCATTTTGGATGTCCGTTGCATCATTGGGTGCTTGTGCTTCTTTGGCTGTTTTCTCTGAGAGAATTAACCGCTTACCGCTGACCACCTCTTGCAATATCTGGACATAACGCTCCAGTTGGTTAATGTGCGCAGTGGTATAATCCCGCTGTTTTTGCAGCAAATCTTGCAAAGTGGTATTGGCTTCCAGACTTTTACGCTGCAAATCCAGTTGTGCATTTAGCATCACCTGCTCGGTCAATAACTCTTGCTGTTGGCTTGGGCGCAGAATGTCTTGATTTGGCGATAATCCATTGAGTTGATTGCGAATTTGCATTAAACGCATCGACGCGTTATACATCGCACTCTGCACCCGTTCCGGCTGTGTTTGCAAAGAGATAAGTTGGCTGTTATAGGCCGAGAGGTCTTCCTGCGCGGTTTGCAGATCATCCAAGGTTTCATTCAGGCGCGACTCTAACTGGCGCAATGAGTAGTTAGCCAGTGACTCACGGGTCAAGGTATCTGCTGAGCTGTCTTTCAGCGAATCCAGTGCTTCAGTTGCCTGGCGTAGCTTCGTCGGCGCCTGCGCCAATTGTTGCTTAAGCTGATTAGCTTCCTGCTTGGTACGCTCAATCGTATCAAGGTATTCCAACGTTTTGGTCAGGTCTTGCTGTGCGAGTTTTTCCGCAGGTGACAATATTTTTTGTTTTGATAATGCATCCAGTTGGCTGAGCACTTCACTGCGAGTCGGTACATCAACATTGATACTTGATGCAAGAGTGAGTGGTGACAGTAGCAATGAAATTATAAGCAGAATAAGCACCATCTGGAGGCGCGAGAGAAGTACAGCTGCTGATGCCATCATGGGTAACGAGAGTAGTATGGAATATTGATTGCGAAATCTGCTGTTCATATTTGAACTTCATTCAACAGAGAGGCTGAAATCCTATCACGTTCAGTCTCGGGTAATAATAAGAAAAGTCTTTCAGCGCGTGAATAGCTGCAATTATGCGGGCAGTTACGCATTTGTTATTGATTAGGATGTAACCGCCAGTAATACACATTGGTTAGAAAGACGATTAGCGGTAATCCTCTCGTCATTTAGAATGTCAGCACTTTCTCAGCAGCCAACGTCCACTGCGCCAGCTCTATCAAAGTACCAACTTCCACACCATCGACCAGTGTTAACCCACTCATGCCACGGGCATCTGCGCAGGTTTTACATAATTTAACGGGGACATTTTGTGCCGTGAGAATTTCCAGCATCTGCTGCAAATTATAACCTTCCCGAGGTTGTTGCCCGTGAATACCGGCGATAACTGCATCCGACATCAAAAATAGGCGTAAATCGAGATCGGTTTGTTGCTCTTTCAATGTGATGGATAAACGCAGAGCATTAAATAGTGATTCATGGCCATAAGCGGCACCATTGGCAATCACAACCAGTGAACTCATAATGCACTCCTCATAAAAGCCACTCCAGATAATCCTATACCTTGCTATTAGTCTCTTTACGCAATGAAAGGCTGTGGGCTAGCATATCCAAATAGGCGTCGATTAATATCGGCGCCTCTTGTTTTATATCAAAACTTTCTGGCATAAAGAGCCAGTTTTCCATCAAACCTGTAATATAAGCTCTCATGATAATCGCAGCGCGACAAGTATCCAGATTAGCGGGCAATTGATTCGCATCAATACAGCCTTGCAAAACGGCCTCAATTCGCTCATAACTAGCTAAATCAAGAACTTTGCGTGCATCATGGACCGAGGACATCTCACCGACAAACTCACATTTATGGAAGACAATTTCCATCAATGCGCGGCGTCGGCAATCCTCACGCGTGGAAACAAGAACATAGATAAGTATTTCACGTAAGATTCGGAGTGGATTATCAGGATATTTTACCTGATACTCTGATTCGAGCTGATCAATTTTAGACTCTGATAACTCCCAAATTTCGTTAAACAGGTCTACCTTATTCTTGAAGTGCCAGTAAATTGCGCCACGGGTGACACCTGCGGCAGCAGCAATATCTGTAAGCGAGGTGCCGGAAACGCCATGCGCAGAAAACTCCCGCACTGCGGCATCCAGAATTTGTTGCCGGGTCTCTTCGGCTTGCTGTTTGGTTTTTCGTGCCATAGCGTTGTTTTTTCGAGGGGGTGCGATTTACATACATTCACGAATGTATGTACCATAGCACGCACATATAATTTACGCAGCAATGGGTTTTAAAGCTTGTGATCCATTGAATTAAATTAAAAATCGGACACTTGAGGTTTATCTATGAGCAAAAACAGAGGGGTAATGCCTCTGGCTGCAATTCTGGTACTTTCAGGCAGCTTAGTACTTATAGGATGTAATGACAAAGATGCGGCGCAAGCCCATGCTCAACAGGCACCTGAAGTCGGCATTGTGACATTGAAAGCGGCACCACTGAATATCACAACCGAACTACCAGGCCGCACGTCCGCATTCCGTGTTGCAGAAGTTCGTCCGCAAGTTAGCGGGATTATTCTAAAACGTAACTATGTTGAAGGCAGTGATGTCACCGCAGGAACATCACTTTATCAAATTGATCCAGCCACTTATCAGGCCGCTTATGACAGCGCAAAAGGTGATTTAGCCAAAGCACAAGCTGCCGCTGAAATTGCACGTCTGACGGTAAATCGCTACAAACCATTACTGGGTACAAACTACATCAGTAAGCAAGAGTATGACCAGGCGGTATCTAGCGCTATGCAAGCTAATGCGACGGTTCTTGCCGCAAAAGCTGCGGTAGAAACTGCGCGCATTAATCTGGCATATACTCAAGTGACCTCGCCAATCAGTGGCCGTACCGGTAAATCTTCAGTGACTGAAGGTGCGCTGGTGACCAGTGGTCAGGCAACAGCGATGACCACGGTTCAGCAGCTTGATCCGATGTATGTCGATGTAACGCAATCAAGCGATGAGTTCTTGCGCCTGAAAAAAGAGCTGGCTGATGGCACGCTCAAGCAGGAAGACGGTAAAGCCAAGGTTCGCTTGTTACTGGAAAACGGTACTGAGTACGCTGAAACTGGTACGCTGGAGTTCTCTGGTGTGACAGTGGATGAGACCACCGGTTCGATTACAATTCGTGCAATCTTCCCTAACCCGAATGAAGCCTTACTGCCGGGGATGTTTGTCCGCGCCCGTTTGGATGAAGGTGTTAGACCTGACGCGCTGTTAGTGCCTCAACAAGGTGTGACACGTAACCCGCGTGGCGAAGCAACAGCGATGGTCGTCGGTGCCGATGACAAAGTTGAATTGCGTACGCTGGTTGCTAACCAGGCCATTGGTGATAAATGGTTGGTTACAGAAGGGTTGAAAGCAGGTGATCGTCTTATTGTTTCCGGCTTGCAGAAAATCAGACCGGGCGTACAGGTAAAAGTGCAGGAAGTCACGACTCCAGCACCAAAAGCAGCCCCAGCTGATACAGCGAAGAAGTCTTAAAAGGAGCCGGTAATTCATGGCTAAGTTCTTTATAGATCGCCCTATTTTCGCCTGGGTTATCGCCATCATTTTGATGTTGGCCGGTGCACTTGCGATAATGAAATTACCTGTTGCGCAATATCCGACTATTGCGCCTCCGGCAATTACAATCTCCGCCAACTATCCTGGCGCCGATGCGACTACTGTTCAGAATACAGTGACGCAGGTTATCGAACAGAACATGAACGGTATCGACAACCTGTTGTATATGTCTTCCAGCAGTGACTCCTCCGGTAACGTTCAGTTGACGTTGACCTTTAACTCAGGCACTGACCCGGATATCGCTCAGGTTCAGGTCCAGAACAAACTGCAATTAGCCATGCCGTTACTGCCGCAAGAAGTGCAGCAGCAGGGTGTGAGCGTTGAAAAGTCCAGTAGTAGCTTCCTGATGGTTGCCGGCTTTATTTCTGAAGACGGCACCATGCAACAAGAAGATATCGCTGACTATGTGGGTTCTAACGTTAAAGATCCAATCAGCCGTACCGCCGGTGTGGGTGATGTTCAGCTATTTGGTTCCCAATACGCGATGCGTATCTGGATGGACCCGCACAAACTGAATAACTTTAACCTGACGCCGGTTGATGTTATCAATGCGATTAAAGTACAAAACAATCAGGTTGCAGCCGGTCAGTTGGGCGGGACTCCTCCCGTACCTGGTCAGGAACTGAACTCATCAATCATTGCGCAGACTCGTTTGACCAATGCTGAAGAGTTCAGCCAGATCTTGCTGAAAGTGAATACCGATGGTTCGCAGGTTCGCTTAAAAGATGTGGCTATCGTCCAGCTCGGCGCTGAAAGCTATAACATCATCGCCCGTTATAACGGCAAACCAGCTGCTGGTATCGGTATCAAGCTGGCGACAGGGGCTAACGCCCTGGATACTTCTGCTGCGGTAAAAGCTGAGCTGGCAAAATTGCAGCCGTTCTTCCCGGCAGGGTTGAAAGTCGTTTATCCGTATGACACCACACCGTTCGTTAAGATCTCTATTAACGAAGTGGTTAAGACACTGGTAGAAGCCATTATTCTGGTGTTCCTGGTGATGTATCTGTTCCTGCAAAACTTCCGTGCAACGTTGATCCCAACGATTGCAGTACCGGTGGTATTGCTGGGTACATTTGCCATTCTCTCCGCCTTTGGCTATTCGATAAACACCCTAACGATGTTCGGGATGGTGTTGGCGATAGGGCTATTGGTGGATGACGCCATCGTGGTCGTCGAGAACGT
Organism: Yersinia sp. Marseille-Q3913; assembly: GCF_963892745.1. NCBI lineage: Bacteria > Pseudomonadati > Pseudomonadota > Gammaproteobacteria > Enterobacterales > Yersiniaceae > Yersinia > Yersinia sp. Marseille-Q3913. Next base: position 133,784 of record NZ_CAWQAF010000022.1, read on the forward strand.
CGAACGAGTGATGCAAGAGGAGGGGCTACCGCCAAAAGAAGCCACCAAAAAATCCATGGAGCAAATCCAGGGCGCATTGGTGGGGATCGCGATGGTTCTGTCTGCGGTATTTATCCCGATGGCCTTCTTCGGCGGTGCAACGGGCGCAATCTATCGTCAGTTCTCCATTACTATCGTTTCGGCAATGGTGCTTTCGGTGTTGGTGGCATTGATTCTGACACCAGCATTGTGCGCAACGATGCTGAAACCTATCGCCAAAGGCGAGCATGGGCCAAAAACCGGCTTCTTCGGTTGGTTTAACCGCATGTTCGAAAAAAGCACCCACCACTATACCGACAGCGTTGCCAATATCTTGCGCAGCACTGGCCGCTATTTGGTGATCTATCTGGCCATCGTAATTGGGATGGGCGTGCTGTTCCTGCGTTTACCCACATCATTCTTGCCAGAAGAGGATCAGGGCGTATTCCTGACCATGGTGCAAATGCCTGCTGGTGCGACGCAAGAACGTACTCAGAAAGTGTTAAATCAGGTGACTGACTATTACCTCGACAAAGAAAAAGACGTAGTTAACTCGGTATTTACCGTTAACGGCTTCGGTTTCAGTGGTCAAGGTCAGAACACCGGTTTGGCATTCGTCAGTCTGAAAAACTGGGATGAGCGTCCGGGCGAGCAAAACAAAGTTCCAGCGATTGTGGCCCGTGCATCTGCGGCCTTCTCGCAAATTAAAGATGGTTTGGTATTCGCCTTTAACTTGCCAGCGATTGTAGAATTGGGTACGGCAACCGGCTTCGACTTCCAGTTGATTGACCAAGGTAACGTGGGGCATCAGAAATTGACTGAAGCCCGTAACGAACTGCTCGGCATGGCGGCGCAACATCCGGATATGCTGGTCGGTATGCGCCCTAACGGACTGGAAGATACACCTCAGTTCAAAGTGGAAGTTGATCAGGAAAAAGCACAGGCCCTTGGCGTATCTATTTCTGATATCAATACCACCCTCGGCTCTGCCATGGGCGGCAGCTATGTAAACGACTTTATCGACCGTGGTCGCGTGAAGAAAGTTTACGTACAGGCTGACGCACCATTCCGTATGTTACCGGGTGATATTGATAAGTGGTATGTCCGTAACAGCTCTGGACAAATGGTCTCATTTGCCACCTTCTCTAGCGCGAAATGGGAATATGGCTCACCACGGCTTGAACGTTACAACGGTTTACCTTCCATGGAAATTTTGGGTCAGGCTGCACCGGGTAAAAGTACTGGTGAAGCAATGGACCTGATGCAGGAACTGGCGGGTAAATTACCAAGCGGCATCGGATATGACTGGACGGGTATGTCCTATCAGGAACGTTTGTCGGGTAACCAGGCTCCAGCACTGTACGCCATCTCACTGATTGTGGTCTTCTTATGTCTGGCGGCGTTGTATGAAAGCTGGTCGATTCCATTCTCAGTGATGTTGGTGGTACCACTGGGTGTAGTCGGTGCATTACTGGCAGCCTCACTGCGCGGCCTGAATAATGACGTTTACTTCCAGGTAGGCTTGTTGACCACCATTGGGCTATCGGCCAAGAACGCCATCTTGATTGTTGAGTTCGCCAAAGACTTGATGGACAAAGAGGGCAAAGGCTTGGTGGAGTCAACGTTGGAAGCCGTGCGTATGCGTCTGCGCCCAATTTTGATGACCTCGCTGGCCTTTATCCTTGGGGTTCTGCCACTGGTTATCAGTAGTGGTGCCGGTTCTGGTGCACAGAATGCGGTAGGTACGGGTGTTATGGGCGGGATGATCACCGCCACCGTACTGGCTATCTTCTTCGTTCCAGTATTCTTCGTGGTGGTGCGCCGCCGCTTTAGCCGGAAAAATGAAGATGTAGAGCACGCACATGCCGTTGAGCATAAGCCGAAGTAAACCTTATTCGCAGCAGATGATGTGATATTTGAAGGCCGCGTTCAGCGGCCTTTTTCTTTGTCTCCCGTTAGCCCCCTTCCCTCAGTTATCCAGCAGAAAACAGGGCATTATCACCAAGATAAAGCTGTCGATTCGGTCAATATGATTATATTGTGATCAATATACCAAATAGCCCACAGAGCATTTGCAGAGCAACAATAAATTATTATTATGTAAATATTCATAAAAATGAAGATAAATAAAAAACCGGATAATACTAAATGGAAACGAGATTAAAAATCCTTTATGACGCACAGGTTATTGATTCATCAGTCTATCTTGGGATGATCAGGGTTCTCGAACGTCTGGAGCAACATTGGAAATTATCTCTACGCCACCCTCAGGGAGAGATGCTGATCACTCATATGGCAAATGCCTTGATGCGGGCGAATCAGGGAGAGGTGATCCCGGCTATCGACGATGAAATATTAAAAGAAATTGAAGCAACAGCTGTTTTTGCCGATATTAGGATAATTAACAACGATTTACTTTCTCTGTTTGCCTTCGAGGTTCCTGACCACGAAATAGGCTATTTATTAGCGAACCTATATGGCCTGTATCTTGCTCAGCAAACGGAATATTGATCGCATCTGTATAAACTAAATATTCAAAAAAATGAAAATTATGTAGTAATTTAAGGATCTAAAATGCTACTAAAAGCGTTACAAAAACAGAATCCAGCACTGATGGAAGCCGCTCTTTTACTGTGGCAGCAAGGGGCGATAAAACCTGACAGCTACGTTATTGATGTTGATCAGGTCAGAAAAAATGCAGACTTATTACTGGAAACTGCCGCTCGCCATGGCATTACACTTTATCTCATGAGCAAACAGTTTGGTCGAAACCCGCTGCTTTGCAAGCTGCTGCTGGAGTGCGGCTATCAAGGCATCGTAGCCGTGGATTTCAAAGAAGCGCGTCAGCTCTATCAGCATAATCTACCTGTCGCCCACGTGGGTCATCTGGTGCAAATCCCCAGTGGAATGGTGGAAGAAGTGGTCTCCCACCAGCCAGAAGTCATCACGGTTTACAGCATCGCCAAGGCCCGCGAAATTGCCAAAGCCGCCCTGCGCCAAGGCATAGAGCAGGCATTACTGTTGAAGGTTTGGCACCCCAATGATCTTATCTATCCAGGCCAAGAAGCCGGATTCGCACTGGATGAACTGCCCGCAGCTATCAATGAAATAAAAACCTTGGGCGGAGTCCGTTTGGTGGGCGTGACACACTTCCCCTGCATGCTTTTTGATAGTGAGAAAGGGAAGACGCTCCCTAGCCCGAACCTCAAAACGTTGATTGAAGCAAAGGGCATCCTTGAACGAGAAGGCATTCGCGTGGAGCAGATCAATGGCCCTTCCGCAACCTGCGTTGAAAGCATCCCGTTACTGGCGCGCTATGGCGTGACCCATGCAGAACCGGGGCACTCATTGACCGGCACCATGCCATCCAATCAACAGGGTGAGCAACCTGAGCATGTCGCCATGCTCTATCTGACGGAGATTTCCCATAACCATCAAGGCAGAAGCTATTGCTACGGTGGCGGATACTATCGGCGCGGCCATTTGAGTCACGCGTTAGTCCATGATCAACAGTGGCATTCGAGCAAAGTTCTGAACCCAACAGTTGACAGCATCGACTACACCCTCAGTCTCACTGAACCCTTCGCCGTCGGCTCTCCGGTGGTGATGTGTTTTCGTACTCAAATTTTCGTCACCCGCAGTGATGTGGCGCTGGTCGCGGGGATTCATTCAGGCCAACCAAGATTGCTCGGAATTTATGATAGTCAGGGTAATACCATTCCAAGGTCCACTGGACAGGAGGGGTTATGAGTAAGTTTATCGTACTGGTCATCGATAGCTTTGGCGTAGGTGCCATGCCTGATGTCGCTGAGGTTCGCCCACAGGATATCGAGGCTAATACCTGCGCCCACATTTTGCAAACCTATCCAGAGATGCGCTTGCCACATTTGGAAAAACTGGGATTACTTAATGCGCTGCATATCGGCTCGCCGGATTTCAACAAGAGCATAATGCAAGAGAGTGCACAGGCCAGTTTTGGCGTCGCCCTGTTACAGCATGAAGGCGGCGACACATTTATGGGCCATCAGGAGATCATGGGCACCCTGCCCCGCTCGCCATTATCCATGCCTTTCTCTACCGTAAAATCGCGCGTGGCTGATGCATTGCACCAACAGGGCTATCAGGTTGAACAGCGCAGTGCGCCTGAGGATAGCAGTGATCTGCAACTCCTCTGGGTCAATAATGCGGTGGCAATTGGTGATAATCTTGAAGCAGATTTAGGTCAAGTCTTTAATATTTGTGCTAATTTAAGTGCCGTCGATTTTGAGTTGGTTGAGAGGATTGGCCGGATAGTTCGCAGTTGTGTCGCCGTGAATCGCGTTATCGCTTATGGCGGGCAATTAGTGGATAGCCATAAAATCATCAGCGCGGCTGAAGTCAAACAGCAGCAATACATTGGCATTAATAGCCCAAAATCAGGCGTTTACGACAGTGGTTTTCAGGTTATTCATCTGGGCTATGGTGTCGATGCAGCAGTGCAGGTTCCTCATCAGCTCGAGAAAGTTAATGTCCCAACAGTATTAGTCGGCAAAGTCGCCGATATCGTGGCTAATCCCACAGGGCGAAACTATCAGCAATTAGTTGATTCCCAAACTATTTTGGATATCACATTGGCAGAAATACAACGCGCAGGCAGTGCTTTTATCTGCACCAATATTCAGGAAACTGACCTCGCTGGCCACGGGCAAGATGTAGAACGCTATGCTGAACGCCTGGAATTGGTCGATAACATGTTAGGTAAAATTATGGCGGCCATGGCAACAGGTGATTGTCTTGTCATCATGGCTGACCACGGTAATGATCCGACGATCGGCCACAGTAAACACACGCGGGAACAGGTGCCTCTGCTGGTTTACCACGCAGGGATGACGAATACGCAGCCGCAAGCCATCCATCTTGGTATCCGCGAAACGATGTCTGATGTCGGCGCGACTGTTTGCGAATTCTTTGCTGCGCCCGCACCACAAAACGGCCACTCCTTCTGGCAACCACTTATCAATGCCAGTCAATAATGGAATATATTCAGGCCATTCAAAAATATTAAAAATGGGAAAAACAGAAATGCTTAAAATAGCGATTGGCGGGCAGCTTAATAAAAATGAAATACAAGAATGTTTAGTCAAATATGGTGCAGGGAAAGTCTCTTCTGAAATATTCACTGACATGGATGCCGCCATGAAAGTCAAAAATGGCAGCTTCGACTATTACGTGGGGGCCTGCCAAAGCGGCGCAGGAGGCGCGCTGGCAATGGCCTATGCCCTGATTGGCCGCGACAAATGTGCCACTATCGCCAATGCCCTAACTCAACCCTCAGAGGCTAATGTCAGCCAATTGATAGATCAAGGCAAAAAAGCCTTCGGGTTTACCAATGATCGCGTTGAAAACTCAGTAAAAGTGTTGTGCGCCGTTTTATTGGCCGACAAATAATCCATAAATAATAAACAATTAGCTTGGGGTCTGCTGGCCCCGATGGGGTAGTGATATGGAATCATTTAATTTCATCAAGATTATTCTTTTTTCGCTAATGGGCGGTTATGCCACTTTTCTTGCCAATAAGTCTATCGCGGTTTACCACGATGGATTACGGCCGATTATGCCGGAGTTTATGAACGGCAATATGAGCCGAAAAGAGCTGGCAGGGATCTCTTTTGCTATCAGTATTGGTTTTATTACCGGTTTTGCCATGCCTATCACTTTGGCTACCGGGGTTATTGTCATTCATATCGTATTATTGACCGCTGATATTATTGGGGTATCACTGAATAATACTAAGCTGGCAGTATCAATTGGTGCTGTTTATGGTGCACTCGTCACCATTGCACTGGATGGGCTAATTAAAGGCTTCACCTATCTGCCGGTTAATTTCCTTGATGCGCTGGCATCCGTGGGTGATCCGATAATCTATGCTTTTGTGGCTTTCCCCGCCATTGCTGTCGGTTATCAGTTCGGCAAAAAAGCGGGCTTAATCACCATCATTATCGCCTTTCTGGCCAGGGTGGTGGTTGAACGTATTAACCCAGTGACCATCGCCGGCAATGAAGTTGCACTTAGCCCAGAAGGCATTGCAATGCTGTTTGGCATGATTTGCCTGCTGTTTTTCGCATCCCGCGATAAACGCCACGGCGAGGAGATAGAGCACAGCCTGTTTGATGACAATATTAAGCGGATTCGGAAAAATGCTATTTACCTGCTGCCGATGGCGGCGTTGATAGCCATTACCGCCCACTATCATTGGATCGCAGGTGAACCCATCGCGGCAGCACTGCTCGGCAAAGGGCAAATTACCTCTGCGGCGATCGTGGCGATCGTGCAAGCCCTCGCCTTTATGCCGCTGATTATTACTACTGCGATGATAAGTGGCGTTTATGGTACAAACGGCTGGTGTGACTGGTTCCTCGGTTTAGGCTATCTGGCACCTAACCCGGTCGTTGCTGGTATCCTCGGTGCCAGTGCCATGGGGGTAGAGATAACCAGTCTGAGCCGAATCGGCAAAGTGATGAACCGCTTCCCATCATTGAAAATGTCCGGTGACAATATCCGCACCGCCATGACACAAATTCTTGAGATTGCACTGCTGGTCGGCGGAGTAAATGCGGCAAACCAGATCTGGCCAGGCACCGGTATTTTCCTGGTTGTCAGCTTGTATATCCTCAATGAAATTTGTGGGCGTCCGGTAATGAAGCTAGCCGCAGGCCCTATTGCGGCGATTATTGTCGGGATCTTAGCGAATGTCTTTGCGGTTCTTGGATTGCATGTCGTCGCCTAACCTCTGATCGCCCGCTAGCAATAATAAAGAAAGACCCGCGAACTTCAGGTTTGCGGGTTTTTTTCATTCGGATCTTGAAACAGGAAAATGAAAAGCGCATAATTATTGTTATAATATAACATAACAATTGGAGTTTCTATGAAACCTGGCATTCATCCCAACTATCGGACCGTGGTTTTTCACGATACCAGTGCAGATACCTATTTCACTGTAGGTTCAACCATTGCCACCGCACGCACGATTGAACGTGATGGTCAGACCTACCCTTATGTCACGTTGGATATCTCTTCGGCTTCACATCCGTATTACACCGGTAAACAGAAAGAGTTTTCCAAAGAGGGTAGCACCGCCCGTTTCCAACAACGTTTTGGCAGTTTCTTGACCAAAAAAGCCAGCTAATTCTGAGAGTTAAACATGCAAGTATTGAGTTCATTACGTTCAGCAAAAAATCGTCATCCAGATTGCAAAATCGTCCGTCGCCGTGGTCGGGTGTATGTGATTTGTAAAAGTAATCCGCGTTTTAAAGCGGTTCAAGGCGGAACCCATAAGAAGCGTTAAGGATGAGTTCGGTGTCACCTGTAGTGAAAAGCCCCGTTGCTGCTCTGCGGGGCTTTTTTTTTTGCTGACGATCAACCTGTCATAAAGGGATAGCGCACTCAACCCCCGCTAACAATCGGAGGTTGAGCTCTATTTACGGCAACTATTTCATACTGCCCACAAGGGTATCAACATTGTGTTTGAAAGCTTCAGCGTAGGTCGCGGCCGGGCCACCAGCGGGAGACAATGCTTCAGGATAGAGCTCTCCCCCTGCTTTAGCACCACTGGCGGCGGCAATCTGTTTGACCAAACGTGGGTCCGTCTGATTCTCAATAAAATAGGTTTTTATCTTCTCTTGCTTGATTTGGTTAATCAACGCCGCCACACCGCTGGCACTGGCTTCAGACTCAGTTGAAAAACCCACTGGCGACAAGAAGTTAACCCCATATTCCTGGCTAAAATAGCCAAAAGCATCATGGCTGGTCAGGACTTTTCGCTGCCCTGCGGGGATCGCGGCAAACTGCGCTTTTGCATAAGCATCCAGTTTTTCCAATTGCTGGATATATTCCCCACCCCGCTTGCGGAAATAATCCGCATCTTCCGGGTCTGCGACAATCAATGCATTCATGACGTTGTTAGCATACTTAATGCCATTCGCCATGCTGTTCCATGCATGAGGATCGGTCACCCTCTTACCCTCCTCATCCATTTTACGGCTATCAACTCCGGTAGAGGCAATGACCACCTGCCCTTTATAACCCGAGGCGCTGATTAGCCGCTCTAACCCCCCTTCCAACCCTAATCCACTGACAAACACCACATCCGCTTTGGACAACTGTTTGCTATTTTTCGGCGTGGGTTCGAAACCATGGGGATCACCATTCGGCCCAACTAAGGTGATCACATTGACATGCTCGCCGCCCACCTGCTGAACGATGTCACCTAAAATAGAAAAACTGGCAACAGCTTCAATAGTTTTTGCCATCGCCAATGGGCTTGACAGCAGGGCAGCCACCGCCAAACTAATCGATAAACGCTTCATTTAACTCTCCTTTATTAACAGGCACTGCTTAACGGCGCGCGGTAACCAAAACCCCACCGCGCGTTCCAAATAAGATAGACAAAAAGAAAATTAGGCTGGCACTGAGTACAATCGCCGGACCAGCAGGTAGCGAGGCGTAATAGGACCACAGCAAGCCAACGAGACTGGCAACCATGCCGATCACCATGGCGATAGCCAGTGTATGGGGTAAATTTTTAGCCCAAAAACGGGCACTGGCGGCAGGTAACATCATCAGTCCGACCGACATAAGAGTGCCGAGGATCTGAAAGCCCGCCACCAGATTGAGAACCACTAACGACAAAAACAGCGCGTGAACCACCATCAACCAGCGGCCCATGCTGACCCGTAGAAAGAGAGGGTCGAAAGATTCAACCACTAGCGCGCGGTAAATAGCCGCTAGCGCCAGCATTGAGCATGTGGTGATTACGCCCACCATAGTCATGGCGTTGGTATCAACTGCCAAAATAGAACCGAATAACACATGGAGCAGGTCCATACTGGAACCACGCAGTGAGACCAACGTCACCCCTAACGCCAGCGACCCCAGATAGAAACCGGCAAAACTGGCATCCTCTTTTAACAGTGTTCGACGGCTGACCCACCCCGACATCACAGCAACTGCCAATCCGGCAATAAAGCCACCCACCCCCATTGCAACCAGTGACATCCCCGAAATCAAATAACCTATCGCCGCCCCCGGTAATACCGCGTGAGACAGAGCATCACCCACTAAACTCATTCGCCGTAACAATAAGAAAACACCTAAAGGGGCCGAACTGAGTGAGAGCGCCAAACAAGCCACCAGTGCACGGCGCATAAAACCAAAATCCATAAAAGGATCAATCAGTAAATGGATCAATGTCATGCGCTGATCATCCTCAGCAGTTCGGGCTGTTGCGGCGCAGAGGAGAGTGCGCAAGAAGCGCTGTGTGAGCGATGCAATTCGGCTAAAACCAGCACCGATTGCTGCCAACAATAGCTTTTGGGGGTTAGCCACAATGCATCGGGGAAGTGCTCAGCCACCATCGACATATCGTGCAAAACCGCAATAATGGTCCGGCCCTCATGGTGTAATTGATGGATAACTTCGAGGAGCAACTGCACCGTTTGGCTGTCGATGCCGGTAAAAGGCTCATCGAGCAAAATCAGCTGCGCTTGCTGTACCCAAAGGCGAGCAAACAACACTCTTTGCAACTGACCACCGGAAAGCTCCCCCACGGGCTGGCGCGCCATATCCTGCATACCGACCATATTGAGTGCCTGTTTTATTCGTTGGCGTGATTGATTATTTATCCCACCAAGTAACCCACTTTGCGGCCAGCATCCCATCGCGACCACATCCTGAACCGCAATCGGGAACTGTTTATCTAACTCGGCTTGTTGGGGAAGATAGGCCATTTGCGGTGCTCGCCCACCAACGAAGGTTAATTGCCCAGTAACTACCGGCTGCAAACCCGCCAATGTTTTAAGCAACGTGGATTTTCCTGCCCCATTTGCGCCAATAATTGCAGTCAGGGAACCGGCGGAAAAACAGCCGTCAATGGGGGGTGTCAGTGGATTTCGATCATATCCGATTTCAATTTTTCTCAAATTTATCATGGCAGTACATTCGCCCAATAAATCGCACACCACAGCAATAGGCAAAGTAAGGCGACGGCGCCGATGCGCTGTAATGAGGAGAGTGAGAACAACGTCCAGGCAAGAAAGGGATTCAGCCGGGCAAGGAAAGAGTGCTTATTCATATCAGAGAAAGACACATGAATTTATGATACATTATAACATCACATATCATCAATGAATTCAAGAAAACATCGCGGGCTGGGATTTGGTACTCTAGTGCCAGAATGACTCGTTAGCGCTCTAAACACGATAAATAACACAATAAAACAAAAGTAATCTAGCAGCCCTCCTCTTGATCAAACCCGTAGAGCACTCTAAATTAATAGAGTGTTGTTAAGTTAATCGTACTTAATATCCCAAAATATGAGAAATCCTCGTTAAGGGTAGTTATTTCATTGCAAAATTGCGTTATTGAAACTTTACGGCCTAAATAGCCTCACGAAGTGTTAACTAACTATGTTGCTTGAAAACCGCATTAAACCTGATTTTTCTCATTCAAATCATGAGAATAGTTGCAGAAATACAGTGTCATCGCATTTTTTGCAACAATGATGATGCAATAATAAATTATTGTTACCACCATGAGCGAACAATTAATGAACAATGAAATAGCTGGCGACTTCACTGCTGGGGGTTACCCAGTCTCATTACTGAAGCGGGTTATCAACAATAATATTCGTGAAATTGAAGGAAGTTTAGTTTCCGGCTTAATGTATTATTCTGAAAATGCCAGATACACAGCAGGTTCATTAGAAATTCTTGATATTTCTCATTTGCAAGATAACCATTATTCAATGAGTTACTGTTATCAGTGGCATATCTTTAACCCTTGTTTGGACATCCATACTGAAGAGTCCCTAACAAGTGCTGTAACATTTATTGTACATCCGGAAAAAATAATTTTTGATATCATTAACAATGATCGACCGTCAACCGCTGACGAATTGTAAGATTAAGTAATAAAGTTGCGCGGTGAACGAAGAAATGATTTATATTCATAGCAAGGCAAGCTTATTTAGGTTAACGATAAGCGTCTGCGCTTATATGATTATCAATCTACTCACATTGTGTTATCAACACCGAATTAAGACTTTACGGAGGGGATGATATGGATGAGTACTCGCCTAAGCGGCATGATATTGCCCAACTGAAGTTTCTCTGTGAGAGTTTGTATGATGAAGGCATTGCTACACTTGGTGATAGCCACCATGGGTGGGTCAATGACCCCACAGCAGCTGTAAATCTACAACTTAATGATTTGATCGAGCATATAGCTTCATTTGTGATGAGTTTTAAAATAAAATACCCGGATGACGGCGACCTTTCAGAGTTAGTGGAAGAATATTTAGACGATACATATACTCTGTTTAGTAGTTACGGGATCAATGATCCTGAATTGCGTCGCTGGCAAAAAACCAAAGAGCGTTTATTCAGACTTTTCTCAGGAGAATACATCTGTACCCTGATGAAAACTTAAGGGATAGTTTCCCTATATTAATTTGTATATCGAGAAGAAAAATCACCATGACAAAAACTGACTACCTGATGCGTTTAAGAAAATGTACGACTATTGATACGCTAGAACGTGTAATTGAAAAGAATAAGTACGAACTTTCCGACGATGAGCTGGAATTATTTTACTCAGCGGCTGATCATCGTCTGGCTGAGCTCACAATGAATAAGCTTTATGATAAAATTCCACCTACAGTTTGGCAGCATGTGAAATAGTCCGCTTAACGCTGGTTAAGACACAACAACGTTGAGCCGATAAATCTATCGGCTTCAATGCGCTAGGCGATTTTTACGTTTGTTAATTTAAGATAAATTTCTTAGATAAAACGACGGTATTGAAGGTTAACTTTAATCCCGCGCTATTGCGTTCCTGCGCTTAGGTGAAATCCTGTGACTTATCAGGATGCTGTAAAAGCATTTAAGTAAAAATGATTCAGCGCTCTATTTATTAACATTTTGTCTGACCGCTAATAGTTTCAAGACATTATTAATCATATGTCAGATTGAATGTATAAATAGAAAGTTCAAACCAGTGGGGAATGAAAAGGATCTTATTCTTCTGTTCAATACTCAGCCTATTCTGCAATGTCTGGCGAATAGGATAGGGAGATTTAAGGTAGATCGCTATCAGGGGGGAAGAGACTTCAGATAAGATCAACAAGATAAAACATCTATACAGCAGAAATGGTGGAGGCCCTGCCAGCTACATCCCAGCACACACCTCACCTGCTACGGCTGCTTCCTTCCGGATCTGACCGAGTTCACAAGTTAGTGTTGCGGGAGAACCAACAGGACCTCCATTGACGTTAACGGCTCCTTGTACTCTGGAGCGGTGGGTATTATCGACCATGCCCAGCCAAATAGCAAGGTAACACCAGCTAACCGGTGGTTTATTGCGCACTCATACTCAGGTTTGTGCTTAATCTATTCTCTTCAAGCAAAAAAATAATCGACGATGTTATTTATATCGTGCGACGCTATCCTCTATGCAAATAATAGAGCCGCAAGAGGATGCAGTGACATCATCAGAAACCTCCCCCAAAAATCAGGATGAATCTACGACGACGGAATATCAGGATGAGCATGATAGCCCACCGATAATGGACAGTTTTCGTCAGCGGGTATTCCAGGTTGTGGCCGCTATCCCCTACGGACAGGTCACCACTTATGGTGATATTGCGCGGTTAATTGGTTCCCCACGAGCGGCACGGCAAGTCGGTGGTGTTCTAAAGCGTTTACCGCAGGGGTCTGCATTGCCTTGGCATCGGGTGATTAATCGCCACGGTGAAATATCATTAATTGGTGATGATTATCTGAGGCAGAAAAAAGCATTATTGGCCGAGGGCATTCAAATTGATATCATGGGCAGAATTGATTTACAGCAATATCGTTGGCAGTACCGTTAATCTCAGCGCCACAGCATAGTGGTTATACTGCGGCGCTTCGATGGCTACGGTGTGGTCGTAGCACCTGATATCGTCGCAGCGCCTGGGGTTGTCGCCGGTGCAGTTTCTATGGCAACGGAGGTCACGGGGACCAGCTGCAAATTAGCCTGAGTCCCGGCTCCACGGTTTATCACCTCCTGAATGGTATCAGTGATAAACATTAACTGACCATTATGGGTGATCGCCGCACTCACAATGATGCGCGCGTTTGGCTGGATATCTGATGGGTTAAACGGCAGGGTAAAGGTAAATGGCGCCTGTTTGCCCTCAGTACGAACCGCTTTCTGAGCAATGACTCGTGATGGTGCATCAGCCAGTGAGGCATCCGACAGCGTCACCGTAACCACGGCATCGGGTGGTAATGCAATGCGCTCGCGGATGTTTACTGTTCCTTGCACCGCAGGCTGCGCAATAGGAGCTGCTGCTGTCACCCCCGCAGGGGCAGGAACTGGCACATCAGCGCCTTGGTGAGCACACCCAGCCAGACTGACCACTAATGCTGCCCCACCCGCTACCTGCCAAAATGTCATTGATTGCCAAGGTTTCATAGGTCGCACTCCTTCTTATTATTAAGATGCTGACTATTCACAGAATAGGCACGCGTTTAATCAGTGGCTTCAACCACCTAGCACGCTAATTATAGCACAATCTGCTGAGACTTTCCGTTTGCCCTAAGATTCAGCCGTTTATCAGACTATTCCTTAAAAGATGATCATTAGCCCAACAGGGATCACAGCAATATATTGACGCCCCCCCAACAGATTCAGCACACTGTAGGTGAACTCAACCATCAAGGGCCACAACATGAGCCAGCCATTAGCAAAACTGCTCGATCTACTCCATCTGGAAAAAATTGAAGAAGGGATCTTTCGTGGCCAAAGTGAAGATCTGGGCTTGCGCCAGGTATTTGGCGGGCAGGTCGTCGGTCAGGCTATCTATGCTGCAAAACAAACCGTCCCCATGGATCGGATTGTCCACTCATTCCACAGCTATTTTTTGCGCCCAGGGGATAGCAGTAAGCCAATTATCTATGACGTCGAAACGTTACGTGATGGCACCAGTTTCAGCGCCCGCCGGATCAGTGCTATTCAAAATGGTAAACCTATCTTCTACATGACGGCGTCGTTTCAGAGTCAGGAGGAGGGATTTGAGCACCAAAACACCATGCCGGACGTGCCCTCGCCAGATGGATTGATGTCAGAGAGTGACATTGCCCGTCAGTTTGCACATTTGATCCCCGAAAAAGTGCGGGAAAAATTTATTGGCAATCAGCCAATTGAAATGCGCCCGGTGAAATTCCATAACCCGCTGCAAGGTTCGGTCGAAGAGCCAAATCGCTATGTCTGGTTCCGCGCCAATGGCGAAATACCTGATGACTTGCGGGTTCACCAATATTTGCTGGGCTATGCTTCTGACTTCAATTTCCTGCCAACCGCCTTGCAGCCGCACGGCATTGGCTTCCTTGAGCCTGGAGTGCAGATTGCCACGATAGACCATTCGATGTGGTTCCACCGACCATTCCGTCTGGATAACTGGTTGCTGTATGCCGTAGAAAGCACCTCAGCTTCAGGAGCGCGGGGCTTTGTTCGCGGGCAGATCTACAACCAACAGGGCGTGCTGGTTGCCTCTACAGTGCAGGAGGGCGTGATCCGTTTGCATCGGTGATACCGCCGCAAAGCGACTCCGATACCCAAAATAAAACAGGGGCGATAGTGAAATCGCCCCTGTTGCTTATCATCATTATTATTAGTTTTCTAACGTCTTAGTCTGTTTTGAGCCACTGAACTTCTTGCTAAGCTAACTTATTGGTTGTAAGCATTTTCGCCGTGACTGTTAACATCCAGACCTTCGCGTTCTTGCTCTTCTGGCACTCGCAGACCAACAACCAGGTCGGCAATTTTGAAGGCAACAAAGGCAACAACACCAGACCAGACCAAACACACACCGACACTGAACAACTGTACGCCAACCTGATGGCCCATGGTGACGCCAGCCGCGTAACCTGTACCGCCCAGTGAAGCAGAGGTGAAGACCCCCGTCAGGATACAACCGATAATCCCGCACACACCGTGGACGCCGAACACGTCACAAGTATCATCCACTCGCAGCCATTTCTTCAGCAGTACCACACCCCACAGGCCAGCAACACCACCTACCAGACCGATAATCAATGCGCCCCCCACCCCAACAGTACCTGCCGCAGGTGTAATCGCAACCAGACCTGCGATACAACCGGAACACGCACCCAGTAAAGAGGGTTTGCCGCGTAAAATCCACTCAGCAAAGACCCAAGAGAGAATGGCACCTGCTGTTGCGACCACGGTATTCAAGAAGGCAAGCGCGGCAATTTCGTTAGCCGCACTGGCTGAACCCGCATTGAAGCCAAACCAGCCGATATAGAGGATCGCAGTACCGGTAAACACCATTGGTAAGTTGTGTGGTTTGAAAGCTTCTTTGCCAAAGCCCGCACGTTTACCCAGTAAGTAAGCACCTACTAAGCCTGCGATAGCGGCGTTAATGTGCACCACTGTACCACCGGCAAAGTCCAGCGCGCCGTCCATTGCCAGGAAGCCGCCGCCCCATACCATGTGGGCCATTGGCAGGTAGGAGAAGGTGAACCACAGCACCGCGAAGATTAATACCGCAGAGAAACGAATACGTTCGGCGAATGAACCCACCACCAGTGCGACCGTGATGCAGGCGAATGATGCCTGGAACACCACATGGATGTATTGGTAGAAGGTGCCGCTCAAACTGGTCAGGCCAATACCTTTCAGCATCGCCATATCGAAGCTACCGAAGAAGGCATTACCGGTACTGAAAGCCAGACTATAACCGTAGAGGATCCACAGTACGCAGATCAGTGCAAAGGTCACGGTGACCTGAGTCATCATTGATAATACGTTTTTGGAACGCAGCAGGCCGCCGTAGAACAGGGCAATACCGGGCACAGTCATAAACAACACCAAGGCGGTGCAAATCATCATAAAAGCATTATCAGCTTTGTCAGCTACAGCCGGTACAGCAGCCATTGCCAAAGAGGGCAGCATCGCTACCGAACTCAGGCCCAACACGGATAAAAGTTTTCTCATCATCAACCCATCCCTATTCACTAAATTTGAGCCTGCAAATTACAGTGCTGCTTCGTCTGTTTCGCCGGTACGGATGCGAATAACACGTTGCAATTCAGCAACGAAAATTTTGCCATCACCAATTTTTCCGGTATAGGCTGCCTTACTGATCACATCAATCACTTCATCTAATTGATCATCGGCAATCGCGATATCAATTTTCACTTTAGGTAAGAAATTGACGCTGTATTCAGCTCCACGATAGAGTTCGGCGTGTCCTTTCTGGCGACCAAATCCTTTTACTTCGGTTACGGTCAGCCCCTGAATACCCACAGAGGACAAGGCTTCGCGCACATCCTCCAGCTTAAATGGTTTGATCACCACGGTAACCAGCTTCATATTTGCCCCTTCTCGAACTAAGTCGAATTTAAGTCTCCACGAGACACCTGTCTGCCACAAAAGAAACAAAGCAAAGGCTATGCCATAAATAAAGATAGCGGAAATTTAGTGTAAAAATGGCGAACAGAGGGCTGTTGAGAGAACCAGGCCCATGCTGACAGGGCGACACCAATAGCATTGCGTATTTTTTGTGCACCAAATTAGTGCGATGCGCGTCACATAAGTGCACCACCGCATTGATGGGCTATTACGTGCAAGATTATGGTGCGGTATGCCCGCTCCCTTGCAAACTGTCGCGGTACAGGAGGGGGTATTCGGTGGGGAATGGGACTGGGAAGCGCCTCAGGGAGTGATGCGAGGCCGCCTGGCCCCGCAGATTATCCCTTAATTCACCGCAGTTTCTACCTGGTCAATGGCCGCTAAATCTTCGCTGACCAATTGCAACTGGTACATTTGATAATAGCGCCCATGGGCCGCAAGCAGTTCTTGATGCTTACCTTGTTCAACTGCCACACCACGGTGCAACACCAAGATGGTATCAGCATCGACAATGGTTGAGAGGCGGTGAGCAATCACCACCAAAGTGGTATTTTTGCGGATCAGCTGCAATGCCCGCTGAATCGACTGTTCAGTACCAGAGTCAATATTGGCGGTCGCTTCATCCAAAATCAGAATTTGCGGCGCTTGTACCAATACCCGCGCCATCGCCAACAGCTGTTTCTGCCCGACTGACAAGGTATTGCCCTGCTCCCCGAGCATACTGTGCAGCCCATCAGGCAGTGCATGAACTAATGGCGCAAGTTGCACCGTCTCCAGCGCTTGCCAAACTTGCTGCTCACTGATATCACGGCCTAAGGCCACATTGGCGAAGAAAGAGTCTGCCAACACCACCGGATCTTGTTGCACCATGGCAACCCCCTGGCGCAAGGTCTGGTGAGATAACTCAGAGAGTGGTCGGCCATCAAGCAGAATCTCCCCTTGCTGCACCGGGTAGTAACCCATCAACAGATTAGCCAGCGTGCTCTTGCCGCTGCCGGTATGCCCGACCAGGGCAATAAATCCACGTGACGGCACATCAAGAGAGATATTTTGCAGTACCATTTTATCGTGACGATAAGCAAAGCTGACACTCTTCACCTGAATACGGCCACTGGTCAGCGGGCGGTCATCGGTGCCATAACCCTGCTGAGCGCGATCCATCAGATCGAAAATACGCTCCCCAGCCACCACTGCTTGTTGCAGGATAGATTGCTGAGATGTCAGCTCAATCAACGGCTCATTTAAGCGCCCCAGATAGTTAATAAATGCATACAGCACCCCCACCCCGACGGAACCTTCTGGGCTGAAACCGAACAGCAGCAACAGACCGCATAACACCATGGCAGAGAACAGACTCAGCAGCGGGCGTAAAAGAAAACCCTCCAGGCGTAAAGTTTGCATCCGCGCCATATAATGTGCGCGACTGGCTGACTCCATCCGCTCTCCGAAGCGCGCTTGCTGGCGAAACTGCTGAATAACACCCATGCCATTAATCACTTCATTAAAGCCGTCGTTGATGTCGGCCAGATAGGCCCGAACCCGCCGCACCACAGGTGTGCTATAGCGCTGATAAATCGCCATCACCACCAATACCGCAGGGAAGATACAGATTGAAATCAGCGCCATGCGCCAATCCAGACTGAACATCGCCACCAGCATGGCGCCGATTAACGCGGCACTTTTTAGCACCGTGGAGACCACCATCACATATAAATCTTTGATGACTTCAGTGTCATTAGTTACGCGGGAAATCAATTGCCCTACCGGCTGGGTATCAAAAGCACTGAGCGGCTGGCGCAAAGCCGCATCCATCACTTCAATGCGCAACCGCTGAACCACGCCGACCGCAGTACGATTAAACAGCAGCGCCTGAAAATAGTGCAACGTCGCAGCCAGCAGTTGCAGCAGCAGATATGCCAATGCCAGCCCACTCACCAAACCGAGCGGCAAGGTGCCTTTCGCCACCACGTGGTCAATAAAATAGCTGATCAACAGTGGGCCACTGACTTCAGCGGCAGCGGCAACCCAGAGCATCAAGACCGCCAGCCCTAATGGTTTTCGATAGGGAGAACCATAGGAGAGCAGGCGTTTGAGTGTTGGCCAAAGTTGCTGCGGTTTACTCATCGGTTTTGGCCTCCGGTTCACCATCATCTAATGCCGCTTCCAGTTGTTGATAGCGGTACATCTCGCGATACCAACCCGATTGATTGACCAATAAATTATGTGTGCCGCGCTGCATCACACCGCCGTGTTGCATCACCAGAATTTCGCTGGCTTCCGTCAAAGCGGAGAGCCGATGGGCGCTAATAATCACGGTGCGATGTTCGCCCCAAAGGCGCAGATTTTTTAAGATCTCATGCTCGGTCTGACCATCAACCGCAGAGAGTGCATCATCAAGAATTAGAATTTCAGTCTCCAGCAACAGCGCTCGGGCAATGGAAATGCGCTGTTTCTGCCCGCCGGACAGCATCACGCCGCGCTCGCCCACTTCAGTGTCATACCCTTGAGGAAGGCGCAAAATATCCTCATGGACACTGGCTAAACGCGCGGCCCGCTCAATTTGTTCCTGAGTGGCATCAGGTTTACCTAACGCGATATTGCCCGCCACTGTGTCAGAGAAAAGGAATGGCGTCTGACTGACGACGGATAAGCGCCCGCGCCAGTCATGCAAACGAATATCCGACAGCGCATGTCCCTGATAACTGATAGCGCCATCATCAATATCAAATTGCCGCTGAATTAATGCCAGCAAGGTGCTTTTACCGGACCCCGTCGGCCCACATAGCCCCAACATCTGCCCCGGAGCCAACTTCAGCGCGACATCATGTAATGCGGGCTGTTCAGCCCCCGGATAATAGAAATGCCGAATGTTTACCGCTAATGTGCCACGCCCGTTAGATAATTCGATCTCACCATCTTTTACCACTGGCGCCTCTTCCAACAAACTACGGATACGGCTATAGGCCGCACTACCGCGTTCGACAATATTGAACATCCACGCCAACGCCAACATCGGCCAGATCATTAACCCCAGATACATCACAAAACTGGTCAACTGCCCTAAGGTAATGCTGTGGTTCACCACCATCCAGCTACCGCCGCCGATGGCTAATAAATTAGCGATGCCGATAGCAATATAAATGGTCGGATCAAAACGGGCGTCAATGCGCGCAACGTACATGTTCTTCGCGCCCGCTTCGGTGGCAACCTGTGCAAATTGCTGTGATTGATTATCTTCCAGACCAAAAGCTTTAATCATGCGGATGCTGGTCAGACTCTCTTGCGCCTGATTATTGAGGCTAGAAAATGCGCCCTGCGCCGATTTAAAGCGCTGGTGCAGTTGGTCGCCATAATATTTGATCACTATCGCCATCACCGGCATGGGTAACAGCGACAACAATGTCAATTGCCAACTGATTTGAGTGCTCATCACAATCAGTACTGCACAGCCCATCACCAGCGAATCCACCAGAGTCAACACGCCCTCACCTGCGGCAAAAACCACCCGATCGACATCATTTGTGGCGCGCGCCATTAAATCGCCGGTACGGTGACGTAAATAGAAGCTGGGGGCCTGGCAGCTGAGTTGGCGATAGAAGTTCGATCGTAACTCCACCGCCAATTGGTAGGATGCGCCGAAGAGTAGCACACGCCAGACATAGCGCAGTAGATAGACCACGATTGCCGTCACCAGCATCACCCCGATCCACACCAATAGCCTGTCGGTCGACATCTGTTTTGTACTGATGCCGTCCACAATTACCCCGACCAGTTTTGGTGGCAATAATTGCAAGATAGCAATAATGATCAGCAGCAACACCGCGCCTACATAGCGACGCCACTCTCGGCGGAAATACCAGCCTAATTGTGCAAACAATCTCACTCAGTCTTATTCCATGGTCTGACACCGAATAGCATCGGTATTCTTCTTGCTATACGCAATCAATGAGGGAGTAGGATACCATCGTTAAAATGACTTTTTATTCAAAAAATTTTCACTCGGGAACCGGTAACATAGTTGTATATTTGATTTTTTCCATCGCAAAGCTCGATGTCACATCAATCAGTCCCGGCACGCCATTCACCATGCGTTTGTAAAAATTGTCGTAACTTTTCATATCGGCGACCTCTACCTGCATCAGATAGTCATATTCACCCGCCATCCGATAGAACGCCAGCACCTCAGGCATTTTCTGGATGAACTCGACGAAGGCCTGATACCAATCGCTATTATGCTGCTGCGTCTTAATCAGCACAAATGCCGTCAGTCCTAAACCCAACTTTTCACTGTCCAGTAGCGCCACTCGCCCACGGATAAAACCCTCATCCTCAAGGCGCTTTAGGCGTTTCCAACATGGAGTGGAGGTCAAATTGACCGCCTCAGCCAAAACTTGCAATGATTGAGTGCAGTCTTTTTGCAACATACAGAGCAGCTTGCGGTCTGTTTTATCTAGCATAGCCGTTATCCATGGAATAATTTTCTATCATTTGGCGATAAAGAAGGAAAAATGGCAACGTTTTTTTCTTTGATAACCGATAACATAACAATCATTATATTACTATTTATATCGTAGGCCGCCAAATGACCAATACTTGGGTAAAAAATTCTATCAGTGAAATAGAAGCTGATTTTCAACGCTCCGCTGATACCACCTGATCCGCCTAAATCTGCCTGCTTTTCCCGGCATTTATCTCTATTTGAAAGATGAGAGCCCCCATCCTACCGGTAGCTTAAAGCACCGCCTGGCCCGCTCATTGTTCCTCTATGGCTTATGTTATGGCTGGATCACCGAAGGCACCACGATAATTGAGGCCTCTTCCGGCAGCACAGCGGTATCTGAAGCCTATTTTGCTCGCCTGATTGGCTTGCCATTTATTGCCGTCATGCCAAGTTGCACCGCTCGACGAAAAGTTGAGCAAATCGCTTTCTACGGCGGTCGCTGCCATTTTGTCGACCACGCGGGGCAAATCTATGCTGCATCGGAGCAATTGGCCCGTGAGTTGAATGACCACTATATGGATCAGTTCACTTTTGCGGAACGAGCAACCGACTGGCGCGGCAATAATAACATTGCCGACAGTATCTTCCGCCAGATGGCCCGCGAACCCTTCCCTGTCCCGGGCTACATTGTGATGAGCGCCGGCACCGGCGGCACTTCCGCCACGTTAGGCCGCTATATCCGCTATCAAGGACATGATACCCAACTGGTGGTTGTCGATCCGGAAAATTCGGTATTTTATGACTGCTTCTGCAACCGTGATCGCACGGTTACCGGCAACTGTGGTAGCCGCATTGAAGGGATAGGTCGCCCACGAGCTGAACCTTCATTTATTCCAGAGGTAATCGACAGCATGTTGCGCGTACCGGATGCCGCCAGTGTGGCAACCATCCATTGGCTGGAGGGCATTCTGGGGCGCAAAGTGGGGGCATCGACGGGAACTAACGTCTGGGGAGCATTACAATTAGCCAAACAGATGCGCGAGCAGGGAAAAACGGGCGCGATTGTGACATTACTCTGTGACAGCGGTGAGCGCTATCTTGATACCTACTACAACGCACAGTGGGTTAGCACTAATATTGGCGATTTAACCCCCTTTCGCAATGAGCTAAATAACCTGTAGTTTGCCGATCAAGGGGGCTTGAAACAGCCCCCTTTGAGAAGAAAAAAACCGGATGATTATCCGGCTGGCTAATAGCTATACCCAAAGTCATTGATGTTGTAGCATCAGAACTCAGGGTATAAACCTCAGAATTCGGGGGAATAGGTGAGGTGTGGTGAACTTAGCCAATGTTGCAAATAGTGCGCGACGCCTTGCTGCTCGCAGCGACCAATAACCTGTAAATGGGGTAATTCTTGTTTCAATTGCGGTAGTGCATTTCCCATCACCAATCCGCGCCCCACCCGTGACAGCATCTCTTTATCATTCATTGCATCACCAAAGGCCATGCAATCTGCCAGTGTCAAATCAAGGCGATGGCTTAATCGTTCCAACGCCGCCCCTTTGTTACAGCCTTGGGGGAGCACTTCAAGACATTCGGCGGCGGAAAAACAGAAGTCAGCTTTGCCACCCATCTGTTGTTCTAGCTGCGTTTTAAGCTCAGTTAGCTCTTGGTGTGGGGCAATAAAGCAGATTTTGTGATTACCGGTCAGCGGCAATGCATCCAACGCCGTGAGTTGGAACTGGAACCCGCTGGTTTTATGGGCGGTTAACAGAGCGGCATCATTGCAATCGGTAAACCAGCCATCATCGCGGAATAAGTGGATACTGGCATTTGTCTGCCAGGGAGTTCGCAGCACAAACTCCACCAGCTCAGCAGGTAAATCCATGCCATATAAGGGAGCCCCATCCAGATCCGCTACCCGCGTACCATTGCCAGTAATCAAGTAGCCGTTAATTCCTGAATGAGAAAGGATCCCTTTCATATCAATATAGTGACGCCCAGTTGCGAACGTCAGAATCACCCCACTCTCGACTAACTGATGCAAGGCATTCAATGTCGCACCGCCAATATTATGGTCGCGCATCAGTAAGGTTCCATCCATATCAAAAGCGGCTAAACGGTACATTAAAAACCTCACTGAGTGGAAAACTGATGGTATAGATAGAATTATGGCGTACTATTTACGGAACTAATAGTGAACAAATAATTTAAACTATTCCGGATTTAATTATGCGCATAATTCACCGGCTCACCCAATATCAACGATTGTATCAAAAGTTTGGCGATCAACCCGTTGCCACTACAGTCGGTGAACTGGCAGGTTTGCTATTTTGCAGCGAACGACATGCCCGCACCCTGATCCAGCAGCTACAGTCGAGTGAATGGCTCAGCTGGTATTCACAGGTTGGCCGAGGAAAACGTGCGCAGCTGCAATGTCTGAAAAGCCCTGATGCACTGCGGGCAACCTACCTGAAAATGTTCCTTGAGCAAGGTGATCATCAGGCCGCACTTGCCTTGACCCAGCTTGAACCGGAACGTCTACAAACTTTGCTAAACCCTCATATGGGGGGACAATGGCAAGCAGACAGCCCAATCCTGCGTATTCCTTATTACCGTGAGCTTGAACCCCTAAACCCGATGTTCGTCACGGGTCGGGCAGAGCAACATTTGATTTATACTTTGCACGCGGGACTCACCCGCTTTAACACTGGTGACCCGCAGCCAAAGCCGGATCTGGCCCATCACTGGCAAGTCAGTGATGATGGCTTAACCTGGCAATTCTTCTTACGCAGCCAATTGCGTTGGCATAATGGCGAGCACATTCGCGGAGAACAATTATTGCAAACACTGGCGCTGTTGCGGGAAAATCCACGCAGCCAACCCAGTTTTGCCAATATTTCAGCGTTCACCCTCCCCCATGCTTTATGCTTAAAATTTACCCTTTCCAAACCTGACTACTGGCTGGCACATCGGTTAGCAGACTTACCCTGCCGACTGTTTCATCCAGACGATCCATTGCTGGGGGCAGGCCCATTTAAGTTGGCGACTTTCGACCAGCATCTGGTGCGGCTGGAGCAACATGAGTTTTATCATTTGCAGCACCCTTATCTGGAGATCATCGAATACTGGATAACACCAAGTCTTATGGGGCAATCGACTAAAGGTGGTTGCCAGCATCCCGTACGTATCACCATTGGCCAGGAAGAGGATTTTCCGCTAGCCCGCCCTGTCCAGCGCAGCATGAGTCTCGGTTTTTGTTATCTGGCGATTAACCGACATCTCAGTAACATTACACCGCAGCAAACAGCTAAATTACTAATGCTCGTGCAAACTTCCGGTATCTTAGAAGAGCTGTCGGTACGTCGCGGAGTGATAACCCCCAGCCATGAAATGCTGCCAGGTTGGCCGATCCCGCAGTTTACGTCTGATGATAATCCACCACTACCCGCACATCTGATACTGACTTATCAACCGCCGATGGAACTTAAGAGTGTCGCCGAACAGTTAAAAACAGTATTGGCGGCACAGGGTTGCACATTAGAGATCCGGGCCAGCCACGATAAGCGGTGGAAAGGCACGCACCAAATTGAAAGCGCGGACTTATTATTAGCTGACCATCTGGTCGGCGAATCTCCGGAAGCCACAATGGAGAGCTGGCTCAGACTTGATCCACTGTGGCGCGGTATTCTCTCTCCTGAGCAATTAATTCAGCAGCAAGAAACACTGACAGATATTCAGCAAATTGAACTAGCACCAGAACGTTTTCGCCAATTACAGGTATATTACAATGATCTGATGCTGTCCGGCTTAATTCTGCCGCTATTCAACTACCAATATCAGGTTAATGCCCCACCACGAATTAACGGTGTGACACTGACCGCTTATGGCTGGTTCGACTTCAGCCAGGCATGGTTGCCCCCTACGACAAATTGATCATCAACTATAAATTGATCACTAACTACAATTTGATCACTAGCTACCATCTGATCACCAACTACAATCTGTAGCGCCAACTATAGCCTGGCCACCAAACACGGGTTGCTACCTTTTAGTGCGCGAACTGAGTACCATACGGCCAGTTCTTAATTCTTGCTGCGGGTTTGCTCTTTCAAAACCACAGCCGTACGAGGTCACAGTATGAAACGTGCCGTAGTTGTTTTTAGTGGTGGACAAGACTCCACAACCTGCTTAATTCAAGCATTACAGCAATATGACGAAGTCCACTGTATTACGTTCGATTATGGGCAACGTCACCGCGCAGAGATAGACGTTGCTCGCGAGCTTGCCACGCAACTTGGTGCTAAGGCACACAAAGTATTGGATGTCGGTATGCTCAACGAATTAGCCGTCAGCAGTCTTACCCGAGACAGCATTCCTGTGCCGACTTATCACGAAGAAGTTGCTGATGCGGTTCCCAGCACCTTTGTCCCTGGTCGTAATATTCTCTTCCTAACATTGGCCGCTATCTATGCTTATCAAGTGCAAGCACAGGCAGTAATCACTGGTGTCTGCGAGACCGACTTCTCCGGCTACCCTGATTGCCGCGATGAGTTCGTTAAAGCACTCAATCACGCTATCGATTTAGGTATTGGCCGAGATATCGCTTTCATCACCCCGCTGATGTGGCTGGATAAAGCCGAAACATGGGCATTGGCGGATTATTATCAGCAACTCGATCGTGTCCGTAATGATACCCTCACCTGTTATAACGGAATTCAGGGTGATGGCTGCGGTGAATGTGCCGCCTGCCACTTGCGCGCCAAAGGGCTGGAGTTCTATCTAGCCAATAAGCCCCATGTTTTATTGAGCCTGAAACAAAAAATTGGGCTGGTTTGACTATTTCATCGCCCTGCCCCTGCCCTACGCTGATCATTACCGTACTCTAAGTTATAGCCTCGCTCTATGGGAGCGAGGAGTCTATCTCTATCAGCAGTGGTTCAATCTCCCACTCATAGACCTCGGTTGACAAATTCTTGCAACTTTTCACGCAATTCACCTTCAATCGGCAACGCTTTCTGGCTATTCAGGTCAATACAAACAAAGGTCAATTCAGCATCCGCGACGGGAATAGACTCTGGCTCCAGCGAGACAATCTGTTTCATCACGCCGCTTTTACCGTTTAGTCTTAACAGTTGGCTGTCAATCCGCAACAGATCACCCAATACTGCTGGTCGACGGTAACTGATATTGATATTAACCACGATAAAAGCAATTTGGTTCTCTGCCATCCATTGTGCTGCGGGCTCTCCATCTAGCCATTCCCAGCGCGCTTCTTCGAGAAACTCTAAATAGCGGGCATTATTAACGTGTTGAAAGACATCAATATGGAAACCCCTGACTTTAATATGTGTATGCATGACGGCGAGCTTCTCCAAACAGTGGCAATAGTTATAGGGTAACCAGCACAACTGGTATGACCTCAATGCAAGATTAGCAGAGGGAAAAAATCTTATAGCGTGCTTACTATATAATCTGGATCAACATCACAGTTTTCCCTGACAGCTACGGCTTACATTATGAGAAGTTGGTAGTTATTTGTGCGACAAAAGGGTCAGGCAAATACTCACCAGCACTTACCCGCCCCCTGAATCTACTCGCTACAAACTCAGTTATTCGCTACAACTTCGTTTACTCGACAAGCCAAGGCTATATTTTTAGTTTGGTGCTGTTGCGCTCCAAGAACGAGGGGCCAATACCGGGAACTTCAAGCAGCTGCTCCGCATCAGTGAAAGGACCAAACTGCTCACGGTAAGTAATAATAGCTTCCGCCTTCTTCTTACCAATCCCGCTTAGCTGCTGTGCCAGTTGCTCCGCATTAGCACTGTTAATATTGACCTGGCCTGGTAGGTTATCCGATGGATTGCCAGCAGATACAATGGCACTAGCCTGCCCGCTCTTCTTCTCAGCCGCTTTTATCTGCACATTGCTCGCTCTTAGCTGACTATGCTTCGCAGCCTCACCAGACTGATTGAGCGCTTTATCCTGAGGGGAATTGGTGGAGCCAGCCGGCGCTGCGTAAGCTATCTGTGGGATATTAATACCGACCAACAATGCCGTTATAACGAACAATTTTCCTATAAATTTCATGCTGTATCCTCCTTGTGTTTGACAGCATGGCTACCTTGACGCAACCGCTTGTTAATCGCAAAGGGCAGATTTCAGATATGCGAAAGGCCGCCAAAGCGACCTTTCGTTGTTACATCGAGTTGCAAATGAATGCGAGAGCTATTGCGGTTATTACTGCGGCTGCTGTTGCTCCGCAGGACCCATCTTGATGGTGGCCTGTTTGTGCAGGTTCGCCATCAAGGCATCAAAGGTCACACCGCTAGACCCTTCCTGCATTTTAGCAATGAAGGTCTTCATTTCGCCTTCCGGTAATTTACCCGGAGTCACTGACAACAGTTCAATCAGTACGATATTGTCCTGACGATCCTGAGACAAACCATAGACTGATTGATCTTTTTGCGGATGAGGCAATGTAAAGATCGTCTGCACTAATTGGTCATCATCTGGCGCTCGTGACAAGGTTTTCTTCTCGCCAAAGCTGATACCAGCGGCTTTCATAGCCTCTTCGCCTTTGCCTTGTTTCAGCGCAGTGAGGATCTTCTCACCATCAACACGTGCCAGTTGTTCTGCTTTCTGACGTTTCACCAGTTCAGCGACCTGATCACGAACTTGATCGAATGGCTCAATACCTTCAGGCTTGTGACCATCGATACGGATAACGAAAGCACGATCGCCATCAACAGTGATGATATCTGAGTTACTACCCGGTGCGCCGTTCTCACCGACCAAGCCACCGTCAAAGATAGCTTGTGCTACTGGTTTGAAATTCACGTCGGCAGGTATTGAGTCACGAGTAAACCAATCCGTTTGCTTAGCTTTAGTGCCTGCGGCCTCTTCAGCTGAAGCCAGAGATTCGTTATCGCTAGTGGCTGCTTCACTCACTTTTTGCTGCAACGCGTAATAGGCGTCAACTGCTTTTTCCTGCTTAACCTGTTTCGCCAGCGCGTCGTGCACTTCTGACAGCGGCTTAACCTGTTCTGGCTTAATGTCGTTTAAGCGCACAATCAGATAACCAACAGAGGATTTAATTACATCAGATAACTGACCTTTTTCGCTCAACTTCGCTTGTTTCAGTTCATCAGCCGTCGTGTCTGGCTCCAACCACCCCAGATCTCCCCCATTCTTGCGGGAGATGATATCGGTAGATTTCTCTTTTGCCATCGCGGCAAAATCAGCCCCTTTTTTCAACTCCTCCAGTGCTGCTTTGGCATCAGCTTCATTCTTAAACTGAATAACACTGTAGTTACGGCGTTCTGGTTGGGTATAGCTGCTTTTATGCTGATCGTAATACGCAGCGATATCTTCTTCAGTGACAGTAATTTTGTCCTGCATCGCTGCGGCATCCATCGCAATGAAACTGATTTTCATCTGCTCCGGTGCAATGAAGCTATTTTTGTTCTGGTCGTAATAGGCTTTCAGCTCTTCATCAGTGACTTTCTGCTGTGCCTGAAGTGCTTTGAGATCAATCGTTGCCAGACGAACTTCACGTTGCTGCAAAATCAGCTCTGACATTGCCTGTGCTTCGATAGGCAGAACAAAGCCAGTATCACCAAAGGCTTGTAGCAATTGTTGGTTAATGAGCTGCTGACGCTGTAATTGCGCGAATTGATCAGGGGTGTAGCCCATCCGGTTAACCAGCTCGAGATACTTATTATTATCGAACTTATTATCGGTCTGGAAATAAGGTGCCTGACGAATGGCATCTTTAACTTGTTCATCGCTGGCAGTCAGCCCCAGTTTTTTGGCGTATTGGTCAAGTAACATGTTGTTGACCAACTGGCCGAGAACCTGCTGACGCAATTGCAGCATGTAGCCTTCGTTAGCGGCCAGCGCGGAGAACTGTTCACCTAATTGCTGCTGCAAGCGGCCACGCTCACTCTGTACAGCCTGTTCTAATTGAGCACGACTGATCTCTTGGCCATTAACTTTAGCTGCAAAGTCGTTGGAACCACCAATCAGATAGCTGCCAACCCCGGTCAGGATAAAGGACAACATGATCAGGGCCAGAAGGATTTTGAGCACGACGTTATTAGCGGCCGCGCGTAAATTGTCCATCATAATGTGACAATACTCCGCTGTAATATGGATTAAAACTGTTGCGCAGGTCTAAATAAACCCAGCATTCCTTGCGACAGCCATTCGTGCTGCTGCGCGTTAAAACTGCTACCTAAACGAAAAAAAGCGCATCAGTAACGATGCGCCTTGTATCTTACCTTACCAGCTCAACTGCGTCAGGTTATTGTTTAACACAAACAATATACACCCGTCATATTTGAAGTAGCAGAGATGCTAGCTGCCACTCCAAGTGCTTTGGGTAAATACACAGGTGAGAATTGACGCGGCAATTAGTTTACAGCGTCTTTCAGACCTTTACCGGCGCGGAAGCCTGGTACTTTAGCCGCTGGAATACTGATTTCTTTGCCTGTCTGAGGGTTACGGCCAGTACGTGCAGAACGCTCACGGACTGCAAAAGTACCAAAACCAACCAGAGCTACGTCATCACCTTCTTTCAAAGATTCAGTAACAGAAGCAATAATTGCATCTAATGCGCGCCCAGCGGCCGCTTTAGAAATATCAGCACCAGCGGCAATTTTGTCGATCAGTTGTGACTTATTCACTCTTTCATCCCCTTTAGAATTCTATCGTCGCGCCGAAAATCCCTACGGACAACACGACAGCGCAGCTGTTATATCAATCCTGCCCGACCTTAGCAAGCAGCCCAAAGGCTCAAACTTTTACCGGACAGCCGAACTAACTTAGCGGCACAAAAAATAGCTGGCAAGTAGCATTTCACTTACCAGCATCAGTTTTATCAATACTTCTTGCGATACGTCACTATTTTGACGCTACCGGCTGTGCCCCGAAGGCAGGATTTTGCAAAGCAATGGCTAAAACATCATCAATTCGTTTAACCGGATGAATTTCCAGATCAGCAATTACGTTGTCTGGAATCTCTTCCAAATCACGTTTGTTCTCTTCTGGAATTAGCACCACTTTGATCCCACCACGGTGAGCGGCCAGTAATTTCTCTTTCAAACCACCGATTGGCAAGACTAAGCCACGTAAAGTGATTTCGCCGGTCATTGCCACATCGGCACGTACCGGATTGCCGGTCAGGCAAGAGACCAGTGCGGTACACATTGCAATACCTGCGCTCGGACCATCTTTCGGCGTCGCACCTTCAGGCACATGTACGTGGATATCACGCTTTTCGTAGAAATCAGGGTTGATACCTAATTTATCCGCACGTGCGCGCACCACAGTCAATGCCGCCTGAATCGACTCTTGCATCACTTCACCCAGTGAACCGGTGTAAGTCAGCTTACCTTTACCCGGAACACATGCGGTTTCAATGGTTAGCAAATCGCCGCCAACTTCAGTCCACGCCAGGCCAGTCACTTGACCAACACGGTTTTCAGTGTCAGCACGACCATAATCAACTTTCTGCACACCAAGGAAATCTTTCAGATTGTCGCCAGTGATCTCAATATGTTTAACCGTTTTATCCATAAGCAGATTTTTTACTGCTTTACGGCACAGTTTGGAGATTTCACGCTCCAGACTACGTACCCCAGCTTCGCGGGTGTAATAACGGATAATGCTCATGATGGCACTATCATCGATGGTCAACTCGCCCTTCTTAATGGCGTTGCGCTCAAATTGTTTCGGCAACAGATGCTGCTTGGCAATATTGAGTTTCTCATCTTCGGTATAACCGGATAGGCGAATCACTTCCATACGATCCAGCAAAGGTGCCGGGATATTCATGGAGTTAGAGGTCGCAACAAACATGACATCTGATAGATCGTAATCCACTTCCAGATAGTGATCGTTAAATGCCACGTTCTGTTCTGGATCTAACACTTCCAGCAGTGCGGAGGCCGGATCGCCGCGCATATCGGAGGCCATTTTATCGATCTCATCCAACAGGAAGAGTGGGTTTTTCACCCCAACTTTTGCCATCTTCTGGATCAATTTACCCGGCATAGAACCGATATAGGTGCGGCGGTGACCACGGATTTCAGCTTCATCACGTACCCCACCCAGTGCCATACGGACATACTGACGACCTGTTGCACGGGCAATAGATTGCCCCAGAGAGGTTTTACCCACCCCAGGAGGCCCTACCAGACAGAGGATTGGCCCCTTAATTTTGCTGACTCGGCTCTGTACTGCGAGGTATTCCAAAATACGATCTTTAACTCGTTCCAAGCCGTAGTGGTCGGTATCCAGAACTTCCTGCGCTTTGACCAAATCTTTTTTAACTTTGCTGCGGCTGTTCCA
The DNA here is from genome assembly GCF_963892745.1 of Yersinia sp. Marseille-Q3913. Classification (NCBI taxonomy): domain Bacteria; kingdom Pseudomonadati; phylum Pseudomonadota; class Gammaproteobacteria; order Enterobacterales; family Yersiniaceae; genus Yersinia; species Yersinia sp. Marseille-Q3913. The sequence goes on from NZ_CAWQAF010000022.1 coordinate 165,048, forward strand.
CGGAACCTGCAACATCCAATCGATGTAACCACGAACCACGGTGGCTTCCGCCGACATCGGCGACATCATTTTCAGTTTTTGCAGTTCGGCTTCGGTTTTTTCGCGCGCATCTTTCGGCATTTTGGCCGCTTCGATTTTACGCTTTAGCGCTTCGTGCTCGTCAGGCGTATCGTCCATCTCGCCCAGCTCTTTCTGAATGGCTTTCATTTGCTCGTTCAGATAGTACTCGCGCTGGCTCTTTTCCATCTGCCGTTTGACGCGGTTACGGATCCGTTTTTCGACCTGTAACAGATCGATTTCTGATTCCATCATCGCCATTAGATATTCCAGACGTTCGGTCACATCGAACATTTCCAGAACCGCTTGCTTATCATTTAATTTCAACGGCATATGTGCCGCGATAGTATCAGCAAGACGTGCCGCATCATCAATACTGTGCAACGAAGCCAGTACTTCCGGTGGGATTTTTTTGTTCAGTTTGATATAGCCTTCAAACTGATTAATGGCTGTGCGAACTAATACTTCTTGTTCACGATCATCCATCACCGGTGATTCAAGGTATTCCGCCTGGGCGGCAAAATGCTCACCGCTATCTGAAAGCGTTGTGATACGCGCACGCTGTAACCCTTCGACCAGCACTTTAACCGTGCCATCAGGCAATTTCAGCATTTGCAAAATCGAAGCTACGGTGCCGACTGAAAACAGATCATTGATACCAGGCTCATCCGTCGAGGCTTCTTTCTGCGCAACCAGCATGATTTTTTTATCATGGTCCATTGCAGCTTCCAGGCACCGAATCGACTTTTCCCGGCCAACAAACAGTGGGATCACCATATGCGGATAAACCACCACATCGCGCAGAGGCAATACGGGGATTTCTATGCGTTCGGAACGCTCAGGGTTCATAGAGCTCTCTCTTAGTTTAGCTTCCGCCAGATTACTGGGAATCTCGTGAAACACGAACCATCACGAGTTTCACTAAATAGGTAATTGAGTATATGGGGACGAATGTCTTACATTCAACGATAACAATGCGAGGAAAAAGAAATGGGGGATAAAATCCCCCATTGTCATACTAACCATCTGGATTATTTGGCTAATTATTCGCCAGAAGCTTGCGCTTCCGGTTGACCGTAAATCAGCATTGGAGCAGATTGGCCAGCGATAACTGACTCATCTACTACCACTTTCTCCACACTGTCCATTGACGGTAAATCGTACATTGTATCCAGCAAAGCGCCTTCTACGATAGAACGCAGGCCACGAGCACCTGTTTTACGTGCCATCGCTTTCTTGGCAATCGCAGTTAACGCCTCATCACGGAACTCAAGCTCCACACCTTCCAGATTGAACAACGCCTGATACTGTTTAGTCAGCGCGTTTTTAGGTTCTTTCAAGATTTGAATCAGTGCGTCTTCGCTCAATTCGCTCAGGGTAGCAACCACGGGCAGACGGCCGATAAATTCAGGGATTAAACCAAATTTAATCAAGTCTTCTGGCTCAGCCTGGCTTAATAACTCGCCTTCTGTTGCTTTCTCTGACTTGCCTTTGACCATCGCGCCGAAACCAATGCCAGTCCCAGTGTTAATGCGCTGCCCAATCACTTTGTCCAAACCAGCAAAAGCACCACCACAGATAAACAGAATTTTAGAGGTATCAACCTGTAAAAACTCCTGTTGTGGATGCTTGCGACCACCTTGTGGTGGCACAGCTGCAATTGTCCCTTCAATCAATTTCAACAGGGCCTGCTGCACACCTTCACCCGAAACATCACGGGTGATCGACGGGTTATCAGACTTACGTGAAATCTTATCAATTTCATCGATATAGACGATCCCACGTTGCGCTTTTTGAACATCGTAATCACATTTCTGCAATAGCTTCTGAATGATGTTTTCTACATCCTCGCCCACATAACCCGCTTCAGTCAGCGTGGTCGCATCTGCCATAGTAAATGGCACATCCAGGAAGCGAGCCAATGTCTCCGCCAGCAGCGTCTTACCGCTACCCGTCGGGCCGATCAGCAGAATATTACTTTTACCCAGCTCGATGCCATTGCTGGTATCGCCGTTGCGTAAACGCTTGTAATGGTTATACACCGCAACAGCCAGCACTTTTTTCGCCGGTTCCTGCCCGATGACATAATCATCAAGGTGACGACGAATTTCGTGCGGAGTTGGCAGCGAACTACGCTCCCGGTGCGGGGCAACTTCTTTGATCTCTTCGCGAATAATGTCGTTACACAAATCGACACATTCATCGCAGATATACACTGACGGCCCGGCTATTAGCTTACGCACTTCATGCTGGCTTTTGCCGCAGAAAGAGCAATACAGCAACTTTCCAGAACCGTCTTTGCGCTTATCTGTCATCAGTAAACCTCTTTTTCAGTATCTGCCGCCCTAAAATCACGGTGGCAGGGAGACTATTCTCGCTATTTCTGGACACCACGTTAGCCTGCAACGGGCAGCCGATATAATGGGTAGTGTACGAACAATACGCAATTAAGCGGGTTCGACGCCTCAATTGCTTCTATTTACATACACCACTTGTTCTATTTGCATACAATTATAGTATATCGGCTCACAGAAATAAGTCGTTAGTCACGACGGGTGAACACGGAATCAACTAATCCATATCCTACAGCCTCTTCAGCTGACAAGAAACGGTCGCGCTCAGTGTCTCTCTCTATTTCTTCAAGAGATTTTCCCGTGTGAAGCGCCATCAGTTCATTCATGCGTGATTTCACTTTTAAAATCTCTCTTGCATGAATTTCAATATCTGTCGCCTGGCCCTGGAAGCCGCCCAACGGTTGGTGAATCATTACCCGTGAATTCGGCAAGCAGAAACGTTTACCCTTAGCGCCCGCCGTCAACAGGAATGCACCCATTGAACACGCCTGGCCCATACAGATAGTGCTGACATCAGGCTTAATGAATTGCATGGTGTCATAAATTGACATCCCGGCCGTAATGACCCCACCAGGTGAGTTGATGTACAGGAAGATGTCTTTTTCTGGATTCTCTGCTTCCAGAAACAGCATCTGTGCCGTAATCAGGTTGGCCATATGGTCTTCAACCTGGCCGGTCAGGAAAATAATGCGCTCTTTCAGCAGACGGGAGAAGATATCGTAAGAACGCTCCCCACGTGAAGTCTGCTCAACCACCATTGGCACCAGAGCCATGTTAGGTGCAAATTGATCTCGTTCGCCACTGTATGACATTACCGTCTCCTAATAGAATTTACTTTGGCGCCATTCATAACCGATTCTACTTGAGATAAGTAATGATGACTATGTTCATGCATCAAGGTGCGTGCAAGCAGTCTGGTTATCCAAACACATTCGACAGCGGTAATCAGCCAGTGTTTCATCAACATCTTATGAACGTTTGCTAAGTAAGTTGGGGGATTAATCTTCTTTTTCAAGCCCCCCCTCAGATTTTTTTAGCCTAACAACCGCTCGCTATCCCTACCAAAATCCCGACGCCCAATTGATTTTAAATCCATATTTCACTTTTCAAATATAGCGCAGATTACAGAGAAAGATGCCAGATTAATCATACTATTGAGTGATTGTTGTTACCAAAAGAAAAAGCCCGCAGCCATGGGCTACGGGCTTAATCAATCAAAATACTGGATATGCCCTTTCCAATCTCTTGGAAAATGGGTTATATCCAGTTTAATGCGCTAAAAAACATTACGCCGTTGTGGTCTGATTCATCAGTTCACTAAAGGTAGTTGGTTTTTCAGTTACTTTGGCTTTAGCCAGCAGAGTTTCTACCGCTTGTTCTTCCAGAGCAACGCTACGCATATTGTTCATCAGCTCTTTGTTTTTGCTGTAGAACTCAATAACTTCTTGTGGATCTTCGTACGCAGAAGCCATCTCTTCGATCAATTCTTTAACGCGATCTTCATCAGCTTTCAGCTCGTGCTGGCTGATAACTTCGCCCAGCAGCAAGCCAACAACGACGCGACGCTTAGCTTGTTCTTCGAACAGTTCACGTGGCAGTTCAGCAGCTTGCTTCTCGTTGCCACCGAAACGCTGTGCAGCCTGACGGCGCAGAACATCAATTTCGCCTTCAACCAGTGCAGCAGGAACGTCGATTTCGTTAGCGCTAACCAGACCGTCGATGGCCTGAGTTTTAACACGGTTACGTACTGCGCCTTTCAGCTCACGTTCCATGTTTTTACGCACTTCAGCACGCAGACCGGCAACTGAACCATCAGCAACGCCGAAACGTTTGATGAACTCTTCAGTCAATTCTGGCAGCTCACGCACTTCAACTTTCTTCAACACGATGTCAAATTTAGCTGATTTACCTTTCAGGTTTTCTGCGTGGTAATCTTCTGGGAAGTTTACGTCGATGGTGAACTCTTCACCGGCTTTATGGCCGATAACACCCTCTTCGAAGCCTGGGATCATACGACCCTGCCCCATTGCCAGTACGAAATCAGACGCTTTGCCACCTTCAAACTCTTCACCGTCGATAGAACCGGTGAAATCCAGAGTTGCGCGATCTTCAGCAGTTGCTGCAGCGTCAGTTTCTTTCCAGGTTGCTTGTTGCTTACGCAGAGTTTCCAGCATGGTATCAACGTCAGCGTCGTTGACTTCAACAACTGGCTTTTCTACTTCAATGCTTTCCAGATCTTTCAGCTCAACTTCTGGGTACACTTCAAACTCAACAGAATAAGTAAAATCTTCACCCTGCTTGTATTCACCCGGCACATAGTTTGGTGCACCAGCTGGGTTGATTTTTTCTTTAATGATCGCATCAACGAAATTGCGTTGCATCAGGTCGCCCAGAACATCCTGGCGAACAGATGCGCCGTAGCGCTGTTCAACGATGTTCATCGGCACATGGCCTTTACGGAAACCGTCGATACGAACACTTTTAGCGGCTTTCAATAATTCACTTTTTACTGCTTTCTCAATGCTGTCAGCAGCAACAGTAATTGTTACACGGCGGCCAAGGCCTTGAGTGGTTTCAACAGAAACTTGCATCTTGTTACCTCAAAAAAATCACAGTGCTCGGTCAACTCCAGAAGCTGCAAACGAAGCAGCACCATTTACCCTTTCAGGAATGATGCGAACTCTGAAAACACCCTCTAAGAACCGGGACGGCCGCATTAAACAGAACCGAGTATCCCAGATGTCAGAAGCGTCCCGAAACCATTCCGGAAAAATAAGACGCGACATTATAGCGGCGCACAGGGTATGAGTCGAGGAAAGCAAGCGAATGTTGTCGCGGTAAAATTCACGCGTGAATCGTTCCCTCGGCTAAAACTCCTGCGGCGCACTAGTAAAACGATGGTGTCGCCTATACAGAAAAACAAGCGGCCCGGAGGCCGCTTGCGAAATTCTCATCTACTAATACCCTAAATCAGGCCAGAATTACTACTGTTATCCAGCTTGTTTTTGATTAGAGCCGCAGTTTACGCTAATGTCCCAGCTCCGCGACAAGACGGTGAATCCGGTACTGTGTCTTGCAATCCAGCCCACTCTTTTAAGGTATAAGTGTGCAAAGCCAGCGCATGAACGCTGCCAGCCAGCTCATCAGCCAACGCACTATAAATCGCCCTATGGCGACTCAGAAAGCGCTGATCTTGAAATTTATTGCTGACGATCACAATTTTAAAATGACTTTCAGAACCGGCTGGAACATTGTGGCGGTAACTTTCATTTATTACCTCCAGATGATCCGGTTCGAATGCCATTTTTAGTTTTTCTTCAATTTGTTCTCGAATCAAAATCATCATATTCTCCTTACTGCAAAGGCAGAAAACTGCCGACTCTCTTATGCAATATTAGTTGATTTTCGCTGTTTTATAACATTTCAGATACAAAATAGCCCGAAGATCTCCCTGCAATTGGCTCAAGGTATGGGGCTAATCTGATAGTCAGGTAAAAGGTGACTTGTAAGGTCTTTATGTAAATTGGCGGCTCTCTTGGGGAAAAATCGTCTTTTTTGGTGAAATTCTCTACATCGGGTTCTTCCACCCGCCAATCCCGGTGCTATGATGTCGCGACTGCAAACTCGCAAAATAACATGGCTGTTATCCGCTCTGATTATTAAAGAATTCCATAACTATTGAGATAAAGTGAACATGCTAAAGAAAATTCTTTTCCCGCTGTTGGCTGTTTTTATCCTGGCAGGTTGTGCTGCCAGCAACAACACCTTGAATGTCACGCCAAAAGTGGTATTGCCACCACAAGATCCTACCCTGATGGGGATTACTATCAGCATTAATGGTGCTGATCAGCGCCAAGATGCAGCACTGGCTAAAGTCAATCGCGATGGCCAATTGGTCGTGTTGACCCCATCCCGTGACCTGCGTTTCTTGTTACAAGAAGTGCTGGAAAAACAGATGACAGCTCGCGGTTATATGATTGGCACTGGTGCACCGGTAGACTTGCAAATCGTTGTAAACCAGCTATTTGCTGATGTGCAGGAGGGTAATCTGCGCTATAACATCACCACCAAAGCGGATATTTCTATTACTGCTACCGCAAAAAATGGCAATAAGCAGGTTAAAAACTACCGTGCCAGTTACAACGTTCAGGGCGCATTTACTGCGACTAACGAAAAAATCACTGATGCCGTTAATACCGTGTTAAGCGATGTGATTGCAGATATGGCGCAAGACACCAGTGTCAGCAGCTTTATCAAACAAAACGCTCGCTAATCTGCCGTTTGCTTAACATCATTATTACTGCTTAACAGAATGCTCCCCCCTGAACATCGGGTGGAGCATGTAGGTCTCACATGTCCAATCGCTATTCAAACCTTTTTACCCAACGTAATTCGCTTATTCTCCTGTTGTTGGGGTTTGCTTCGGGTCTTCCTTTAGCCCTTACTGGTGGTACGCTGCAAGCGTGGATGACGGTTGAAAACGTCGATCTGAAAACCATTGGTATTTTCTCTCTGGTTGGTCAGGCTTACGTCTTTAAGTTCCTCTGGTCCCCATTGATGGACCGCTATACCCCCTCATTTCTTGGCCGCCGACGTGGCTGGTTGCTGATTAGCCAGCTATTACTCATCGTTGCAATTATCGCCATGGGCTTTATGGAGCCGGCTAAGCATCTATGGTGGCTGGCGGCTATCGCGGTATTGGTCGCATTCTGTTCTGCGTCGCAAGATATTGTTTTTGATGCCTATAAGACCGACTTACTCACAGCCGAAGAGCGCGGTACTGGGGCAGCAGTCTCAGTGCTGGGTTACCGTCTGGCGATGTTGGTTTCTGGCGGGCTGGCACTTTGGATAGCCGATCGCTACCTTGGCTGGCAATCCACATACTGGTTAATGGCCGGATTGATGTTAATTGGGGTATTCGCCACCCTATTTGCCCCTGAGCCTGACATCCGCATTGCACCCCCAAAAACATTGGAAGAGGCGATTGTTGCCCCATTACGTGATTTTTTTGGTCGCAACAATGCGTGGCTGATTCTGTTGCTGATCGTGTTGTACAAAATGGGGGATGCTTTTGCCGCCAGCCTGAGTACCACCTTCTTAATCCGTGGCGTCGGGTTCGACGCGGGTGAAGTTGGGCTGGTCAATAAAACATTAGGATTGATTGCCACCATTATTGGCGCGCTCTATGGCGGCCTATTGATGCAACGGTTGAGCTTATTCCGGGCATTGATGATATTCGGTATTTTACAAGCAATTTCCAATGTGGGTTATTGGCTTTTATCCATCACTGATAAAAATATATTTTCCATGGGTAGCGCTATATTCCTGGAGAATCTCTGCGGGGGTATGGGTACTGCGGCGTTTGTCGCACTGTTAATGACCCTTTGTAACAAGTCTTTCTCCGCCACACAGTTTGCATTGTTATCTGCACTATCCGCAGTCGGTCGCGTTTATGTCGGCCCGATTGCGGGTTGGTTTGTCGAAACACACGGTTGGCCGCTGTTCTACCTATTTTCTATTGCCGCAGCCATTCCCGGCTTATTACTGCTTTATATCTGCCGTCACACGCTGGAACACACCCAGAAAACCGATGAATTTATGCCCCGAACCGCATTTAAAACCGCTTACCGTTGGGCATTACGCTTCTTAACTATTGGCTGCATTTTGTTAGCCGCATGGCTGATTTTGCTGATAAGCAACTCACTGAACTGGACCGCAGCACCACAAATAGCCGATACCTTGCTACTGCGCGGCATCCAACTCAGCGTGGTCGGTATGGTTCTGGGGGGGCTATTGGATTATCTGGCGCTCAGACGGGAAAAACTAGCGTAATCACCTGAGTTAACACTCAAAGGCCGGCACTAATGCCGGCCTTTTTTGTATTTATTAGCTAAAGAAATTATTCCGCCCCATAAACAATTTTGAAACCACCCCGCAAAATTAGTGAATCAAGTCACATATATCAGTAACAGTTGCAAAATATTTTTCCAAAAGCGAGATCTGCATCACCCTGCGGGCTTTATCCTTTTGTGCGGTAAGACTATGATGTGCGCACTTTTTGTTAAGGACTGTGTCCTTTTGTTTCTCCTGACATCTTTCAACTACACAGAGGCATTTATGCGTAAAACTCTTATCGGCGCTATCGCGCTGGCCACGGTCACTTTGGCTCCCGCCGCACAAGCTGAATACCAGTGGGGTTTCGGTAATATCAGCATGAACTATCTTGACTGGACCCGAAGTACTACGCATAAATCAGGTAACTCCTCGCATAAAGACGACTTTGCTTATATCGAGTTGGAAGGTGGTGCAGGTTATAGCTGGGGCGAGATCTACGGCTTCTTTGATTTAGAAAATCCGTTCAATTCCAAAACGGCGCAACCGGGTGACAACCAACGTTACACTTTCAAAACCACCGGTCGCTACTACCTGGGTGACACCGGCTTCAATCTGTATGGTCACATTTATGGCACCTACTCGCTGCCAAGCGCTGAAGGCAACGATTACAGTAATTTCCACGAAGTGAACACTCTGTATGGTATCGGCTATAACGCAACGGTGGCTGGCGTGTGGATGAAACCTTTCGTGGCGCTGCACTATGTTGACCAGACCTATTACTCAGGCAATAACGGTTATGTTGTGGGTTGGGTTGCAGGTTATGACTTTACCGCATTTGATGAGAAATTTAGCATCACCAACTGGAATGAACTGGAATTCAACCGTGCGGAGCGCTATGCCGCAGGCAATGGTGGCCGTAATGGGGTTAACGGTGCCATCGCACTTTGGTGGACACCGATTAAGCAATTTACCACCGGTATTCAGTACCGTTACGCGTATAACAAGTTGGGTGAAGACTTTTTACAAGACGCTATTATTTACTCAGTTAAATATAATTTCTAACTAAATGATTCCGGGGTGCCTATTTACGTCACCTCGGAATATATTTTAATTTACTTTTGCATTACATATTTTTCACACAAAATAAGCTTACATACGAATTAAAAATCAGTACTTCCCTTGAATAAAGCCCTAATTACCGTTGTTTTTCCTTAACATCCCGGCCTTGCTACTAAATCATCTCGCCAACATATTGTTGCCATTAGTAAATTGTCACGCCAGTCAACATCTGTGACCCCCTTAACATAAAGTGTCAACAAGCCGCTGACACAATCTTAAGCATGTTTACAGTCCTGCAACCTTCCCGTAAAATGCCCGCACACATGAAACGACAATAGAGCCCTTTTGTAATTGAGGTCGTTAGATGAGACTTAAGAAATACATTAAAAATATGGGTATGTTGTCTTTATTTGCAGCCACGGTAATGCTTAGTGGTTGCGATATGGTATTGATGAATCCCAAAGGCGCAATCGGAGTCGAACAAAAAACACTGATACTTACTGCTATCGGTTTAATGTTGATCGTCGTAGTTCCGGTTATTTTTATGGCGTTCGCTTTTGCATGGAAGTATCGCGCATCCAACAAAAGTGCGACCTACACCCCAAACTGGTCCCATTCCAACAAAATTGAGCTTGTTGTATGGGCTGTTCCAATCATTATCATCGCTATTTTGGCGACGATAACCTGGAAAACCTCTCACGAACTTGACCCGTTCAAACCGCTTGAAGTGGCAGGCAAAGAGCCTATCACTATTGAAGTGGTTTCCCTTGACTGGAAATGGCTGTTTATCTATCCAGAACAAGGTATTGCTACAGTAAATGAACTAGCCTTCCCTACTGATGTTCCGGTGAACTTTAAAATCACCTCTAACTCAGTAATGAACTCGTTCTTTATCCCTCAGTTAGGCGGGCAGATCTATGCGATGGCCGGGATGCAAACCAAGCTGCATCTGATTGCCAACGAAGCCGGTAAATACAATGGTATTTCCAGCAGCTTCAGCGGTAAGGGCTTCTCTGGTATGAAATTCACTGCGATTGCAACACCGACGCAGGAAGAGTTTAACCAGTGGGTCGCACAGGTGAAAAAATCGCCGAACACCCTGAATACCACTGACGATTTCAATAAACTGGCTGAACCGAGCGAAAATAATCCGGTTGAGTACTTCTCCAGTGTTAAACCGGAGCTGTTTAAAGGGATTATTGGCAAATTTATGGGCGATATGAACATGCACCAGAAAGGCGATGATACCCATAAAGGTATGGATATGAGCCAGGGCATGGATATGGGCGAACACGCCGCTCACGCCGGAGCCGAGGAATAAAACGATGTTGGGAAAATTAACACTTGATGCGGTTCCGCTACACGAACCAATCATTATGGTTACCGTTGCTGCAATCGTTCTAGGCGGGCTGGCACTTGTCGCCCTCCTGACCTATTTCGGCAAATGGAAGTGGTTATGGAGCGAATGGCTGACCTCTGTTGACCATAAAAAAATCGGTATCATGTACATTTTGGTCGCCATGGTCATGCTTTTGCGTGGTTTTGCCGACGCCATCATGATGCGTAGCCAGCAAGCACTTGCTTCTGCTGGCGAGGCTGGGTTCCTACCGCCTCACCACTATGATCAAATCTTCACCGCTCATGGCGTCATCATGATTTTCTTCATGGCGATGCCTTTTGTGGTGGGCTTAATGAACGTGGTTGTACCGCTACAAATTGGTGCTCGTGACGTTGCCTTCCCGTTCCTGAACTCACTGAGCTTCTGGTTCTTCGTCGTCGGGGTGGTGTTAATCAACATCTCTCTGGGGGTCGGTGAATTCGCGCAAACTGGCTGGCTGGCCTATCCGCCGCTGTCAGGTAAAGAGTACAACCCAGGTGTTGGGGTCGATTACTGGATCTGGAGTCTACAGATTTCCGGTTTGGGGACTTTGCTGACTGGTGTTAACTTCTTCGCCACTATCTTGAAGATGCGCGCACCTGGCATGTCAATGATGAAGATGCCGGTCTTCACATGGGCAGCACTTTGCACCAACATTTTAATTATCGTCTCTTTCCCGATTCTGACCGTCACCGTCGCGTTACTGACCCTGGATCGTTACCTTGGCACCCATTTCTTTACCAATGATATGGGTGGCAACATGATGATGTACATCAACCTGATCTGGGCCTGGGGCCATCCGGAAGTGTACATTCTGGTCCTGCCAGTATTCGGCGTGTTCTCCGAAGTTACTGCGACCTTCTCAAGAAAACGGCTGTTTGGTTACACCTCACTCGTTTGGGCTACCATCGCGATTACCGTTCTGTCGTTTATCGTTTGGCTGCACCACTTCTTTACCATGGGGTCCGGTGCCAACGTTAACGCCTTCTTCGGTATTGCCACGATGATCATTTCCATCCCAACAGGGGTGAAAATATTCAACTGGTTGTTCACCATGTACCAAGGCCGAATTCAGCTTAACTCCGCAATGCTGTGGACTGTTGGTTTCATCATCACCTTCTCTATCGGTGGGATGACCGGTGTTCTGCTGGCCGTTCCAGGTGCAAACTTTGTTCTGCATAACAGCCTGTTCCTGATTGCACACTTCCATAACGTGATTATTGGCGGTGTGGTATTCGGTTGCTTCGCTGGCCTGACCTACTGGTGGCCTAAGTCCTTCGGCTTTACGCTGAATGAGAAATGGGGCATCCGTGCATTCTGGTTCTGGATTATCGGCTTCTTCGTTGCCTTTATGCCGCTGTACGTACTGGGCTTTATGGGTATGACCCGCCGTTTGAGCCAAGATATCAATCCAGAATTCCACCCGATGTTAATGGTGGCCGCTGGCGGTGCAGCACTGATTGCATGTGGTATCTTGTGTCAGGTTATTCAGGTCTTCGTCAGTATCCGTGACCGTGAACAGAATCGCGATTTGACTGGTGACCCATGGGGTGGTCGTACGCTGGAGTGGTCTACCTCTTCTCCACCGCCGTTCTATAACTTCGCTGTTGTGCCTGTCGTGACTGACCGTGACGAATTCTGGGACATGAAAGAGAAAGGTGAAGCGTATAAACGCCCGGCGAAATACGAAGAGATCCACATGCCGAGAAATACCGGGGCAGGTGTGATTATTGCTGGCTTCAGCTTGATCTTCGGCTTTGCCATGATCTGGTATATCTGGTGGCTGGCCATTGTTGGCTTCGTCGGCATGATTGTGACCTGGATTGTGAAAAGCTTCGACGAGGATGTTGATTACTATGTGCCGGTTGCAGAAGTTGAGCGCATTGAAGATCTTCATCATGAACAAATCAGCAAAGCAGGCGTGAATCATGTCAACTGAAACTCTGACTAACCATAACGTCGCCCATGTAGAGCATGGGCATCACGATGCAGGAGCCACCAAAGTATTCGGCTTCTGGATCTACCTGATGAGCGACTGTATTTTGTTTGCGACTCTGTTCGCAACCTATGCAGTGCTGGTAAACGGGACCGCTGGCGGTCCTTCAGGCAAGGATATCTTCGACTTGAACTTTGTTCTGGTCGAAACCTTCCTGTTGCTGTTCAGTAGCATTACTTACGGCGTCGCTATGCTGGGCATGAATAAAGGCAATAAAAACCAGGTGAATACCTGGTTGGGTCTGACATTCCTGTTCGGTCTGGGCTTTGTGGCAATGGAAATCTATGAATTCCATCACCTGATTGCTGAAGGCTACGGCCCGGATCGCAGTGCGTTCCTGTCCAGCTTCTTCGCGCTGGTTGCCACCCACGGTATTCACGTTACCGCTGGCTTGGTTTGGATCATCATTATGATGATTCAAGTAGCAAAACGCGGCCTGAATGAAATGAACCGAACCCGCCTGATGTGTCTGAGCTTGTTCTGGCACTTCCTGGATGTGGTTTGGATCTGCGTATTCACCGTTGTCTATCTGTTAGGAGCCATGTAATGAGTCATCCAACATCGAGTCACCCAACAACGACTCACGGTGGAGCCAGCCACGGTAGCTTGAAGTCATACCTTATTGGCTTCATTCTGTCGGTCATTCTGACAGTGATTCCATTTGCGATGGTGATGAGCGGCACTGCCTCTCATACCACTATTCTGGCCACAGTGGTCGGTTTAGCCGTTGTGCAGATTATCGTACATTTAGTGTACTTCCTGCACATGAATGGATCGTCCGAAGAGCGTTGGAATCTGGTGGCGTTCCTGTTCACCGCTATGATTATTGCAATCGTTGTTGTGGGCTCACTCTGGATTATGTACAACCTCAACATCAATATGATGGTTGACTGAAGAGCTGCATGTGATGATTAAGCAATACCTGCAAGTAACTAAACCAGGAATTATCTTCGGCAATTTAATTTCTGTCGTTGGGGGATTTCTCCTCGCTTCCAAAGGCGTGATTGATTACCCCCTTTTTCTCGCCACCTTGTTCGGTGTCTCGCTAGTTGTTGCCTCCGGGTGTGTGTTTAACAACTATATCGACCGTGATATCGACCGTATCATGGAGAGAACGAAGAATCGTGTCCTGGTAAAAGGGCTTATCGATCCGAAAGTGAGCCTGATTTATGCTTCAGTGCTGGGTATTGCTGGCATGCTGTTGCTCTATGTCGCCGCCAATCTATTGGCAATGCTGCTGGCAGTCATTGGTTTCGTTATCTATGTGGGGGTTTATAGCCTCTACATGAAGCGGAAATCAGTCTACGGCACTTTGATTGGCAGTTTGTCAGGTGCTGCGCCACCGGTGATTGGTTACTGTGCCGTGACCGGGCAGTTCGATATGGGGGCATTAATACTGCTGCTGATCTTCAGCCTGTGGCAAATGCCTCACTCTTATGCCATCGCGATTTTCCGCTTTAAGGATTATCAGGCAGCCAACATTCCGGTGCTGCCGGTCATAAAAGGAATATCGGTCACCAAAAACCATATTACCCTTTATATTCTGGCATTTATGGTAGCAACCCTGATGCTGACACTGAGTGGCTATGCCGGTTATAAATACCTGGTTGTCGCTGCTGCGGTGAGTGTCTGGTGGTTGGGCATGGCCTTGCGCGGTTACAAGGCAACCAATGACATCGTATGGGCGAGAAAACTCTTTATCTTCTCCATCATTGCCATTACGTCATTAAGCGTGATGATGTCGGTTGATTTCAATGTTCCTTCCTCGGCAGGATTACTGACTTACGTCGGGTAATATCAAGCTGATGTTGATATAGAGAGTGGCTGGCGGAAAATACCTGCCAGCCACTTTTTTCTGCCCTCCCCTGCTTCTCTTCGTTCATCCGTTTATCTTTCCGTCTCTTTCGGGTTTCACTGGCACCTATAACAGTTAGAGCTATTTATTTCACCGACTGTTCTTGTTCGGGTCATTCAGCCCCGAGTTTTACTTAAAATATTGCCTGTAATACATTCTAAACATCAATAGATTTACCCACCGGGCCTAACATCATTACAATGGTGCAGAATGTTTTTTTGAGGTGGTAATGAACGATAATAAAATGACCCCGCTAGAGCTTCGGGCTACCTGGGGACTGGGGACAGTATTCTCACTGCGCATGTTAGGCATGTTTATGGTTTTGCCGGTTCTCACCACCTACGGCATGGCACTTTCCGGTGCCAGTGAAGCGCTGATTGGTATTGCGATTGGTATTTACGGTTTGGCTCAAGCCATTTTCCAAATCCCGTTCGGCCTGGTTTCCGATCGTATTGGTCGTAAACCGCTCATCGTCGGTGGTCTGCTGATATTTGCCTTAGGCAGTGTCATTGCCGCGCTAAGCGATTCTATTTGGGGCATTATTCTGGGTCGTGCATTACAAGGCTCTGGTGCAATCGCGGCAGCAGTGATGGCGCTACTGTCAGATCTGACCCGTGAGCAAAACCGCACAAAAGCCATGGCGTTCATCGGTGTCAGTTTTGGTGTCACTTTTGCTATCGCGATGGTACTCGGCCCCATCGTCACCCATGCTTTTGGCCTGCAAGCCCTGTTCTGGGCAATTGCCATACTGGCGCTGTTAGGCATTGTCATTACGTTAGCCGTAGTACCGGACGCCGATAGCCATATACTTAATCGTGAATCCAGCATCGTAAAAGGCAGTGTGAGCAAAGTGCTCAACAACAGTCGGCTGCTTAAACTTAATTTTGGCATCATGTGCCTGCATATTTTGTTGATGTCGAGCTTTGTGGCATTACCGCAGATTATGGCTAGCGCAGGATTAGCTCCAGCTCAGCACTGGATTGTCTATCTGGTCACCATGTTGGTTTCATTCGCCGCCGTGGTTCCGTTCATTATTTATGCTGAAGTCAAACGCCGGATGAAGCAGGTCTTTATGGGCTGTGTGGCAGTGCTGTTTGCCGCAGAAGTGGTGCTGTGGTCCGCTGGGCAACAGTTGTGGGTTATCATTGCTGGCGTGCAGTTATTTTTCATTGCTTTCAATGTGATGGAAGCCATATTACCTTCATTAATCAGCAAAGAGTCTCCCGCAGGTTACAAAGGTACAGCAATGGGAATTTACTCCACCAGCCAATTTATTGGCGTCGCTATCGGCGGTAGTTTAGGTGGTGTTATTTTTGGTATGGGAGGGGCAAGTATGGTGTTTGCTGCTGGCGCAGTTATCGCACTACTATGGTTTGCGGTCAGCGCCACTATGCAAGAACCACCTTATGTCAGTAGCCTGCGAATTACTTTGTCAGAGTTGGCGGTAAAAGATTCTGCTTTAGAAGAGCGAATCAGAGCACAACCGGGTGTCACTGAAGCGGTCGTGGTGAGAGCCGAACACAGTGCTTACGTCAAAGTGGATACCAAAAAAACCAATCGTAATCAGCTAGAAGAGTTGGTCAACGCGATATAAGCCTAAATCAGGTACAAATTTTTTGTACCTGATTCGATTAATAACAGATCCCGCTGAATATCAGTCGCGGAAGTTATTGAACTGGAATGGCTGACCCAGATCAGCACCGCGAATCAATGCCATTACGCCCTGTAAATCATCACGCGCTTTGCCGGTTACCCGAACTTGCTCACCCTGAATCTGTGCCTGAACCTTCAGCTTGCTATCTTTAATCAGTTTAACCAGCTTCTTGGCCTGCACACTTTCAATCCCTTGCTTCAGCTTGGCTTCCACACTGTAGGTTTTACCACTGCGATCCATCTCTTCCGGGATCTCCAGTGCCGCACCTTCAATCCCACGCTTGGTCAGTTGAGCACGTAAAATATCCAGCAGTTGTTCAACCTGAAAATCAGATTCGCTGACCACTTTGATGCTTTCGTTCTTCTCATTTAACTCAAAACTCGCCGGGACATTACGGAAATCCCAACGGTTTGCCAGATCACGGGTGGCGTTTTCAACGGCGTTACGCACTTCCTGCATATCGATTTCAGATACAATGTCGAAAGATGGCATATTCCCTCCTCCTGATAAGATGAATGGTGAGCATAATAACCGCTTTATCCCCCACAGACAAAGCCAAGCCGCTGACAATTGCTCAACTAACCCCCAGTTATCGCCAACCCTGCGTTTAATGGCTAAAAAGTCTATAATCAAAGCATAACACGCAGAAAGAAGAAGTAAGTTTTCCGCTCATACCAAGGAGGTCTCAATGAAAATTACTGTGCTTGGTTGCGGAGCTTTAGGGCAATTATGGCTGTCAGCGCTCTACCAGCAAGGTCATGATGTACAAGGCTGGCTTCGTGTGCCACAGCCCTTTTGTCCGGTCAATGTCATCATGCTAAACGGCGAGGCATTCAACCAAAACCTGCCGACTAACGATCCTGATCATTTGTCGAAAAGTGAACTGCTGCTGGTCTGCTTAAAGGCGTGGCAGGTCTCCAGTGCAGTGACCGCATTGCTACCTAAACTTCACCCTGAATGCCAGATTTTACTGTTACATAACGGCATGGGAACACAGGAGGAGCTACCTCGGGATGAGCATATTTTCCTGCACGGTGTGACCACCCATGCTGCGCGTCGGGACGGCAACACGATTGTCCATGTCGCCAGCGGCATTACCCATATTGGCCCGATGTCGCCAGTTGCGATAGACATCAGTCACCTGGCTGATCTCCTGCATCAGGCATTACCTGATGTGGCCTGGCATAACGATATTTCAGCTGCCTGTTGGCAAAAACTGGCGGTAAATTGCGTGATTAATCCGCTGACCGGCCTGTATGGCTGCCGTAATGGTGATTTGCAGCGCTACCCTGAACTTATCGAACGTTTGTGCGCCGAGGTTGCCAGCGTGATGGAGATGGAGGGCTACCATACTTCAACAGATAGCCTGCTCAGTTATGTTAACAATGTCATCCAAAGCACGGCAGATAACATCTCTTCGCTGTTGCAGGATTTACGCTGCCAGCGGCACACCGAGATAGATTACATCACCGGCTATTTACTGCGCCGTGCGCGTAGTCATGGCATGACTCTGCCAGAAAATACCCGGCTATATGACTTAATTAAACGTAAGGAAAATGAGTATGAGCGTATCGGCGCTGGTTTGCCTGGCTCCTGGTAGCGAAGAGACCGAGGCAGTCACCACGATTGATATTCTGGTGCGCGCAGGTATTGAGGTTACGACAGCGAGTGTTGCCAGTGATGGCGCATTAGAGATTGTCTGTTCGCGCGGCGTGCGGTTACTGGCCGATACGCGCTTAGTGGATGTGGCTGATCAGAAGTTTGATGTGGTAGTGCTTCCCGGCGGTATCAAAGGTGCCGAGTGCTTCCGCGATAGTCCGCTGTTAGTCGCCACTGTGCGCCAAACCCACAATGAGGGCCGTCTGGTCGCGGCAATTTGTGCCGCCCCCGCACTGGTTCTTGAGCATCATAATTTATTCCCCGTCGGCAATATGACCGGCTTCCCGGCGCTGAAAGATAAAATCAATGCCACCAAATGGATGGATCAGCGCGTGGTCTATGATCGGCGGGTGAATTTAGTTACCAGCCAGGGGCCAGGAACCGCCATTGATTTCGCGTTGAAAATTGTTTTCCTGCTACTCGGACGTGAAAAAGCTGAAGAGGTAGCCTGGCAACTAGTACTACCGCCGGGGATCTATAACTACAGAGACTAATTCCTAAAAGATCTCATTATTTTATAATTAATATTAATGAGATTTTATTTTCATCTATCAACGGCTAAGTTGTCCTACCAATTAACGACATAACTATCCGGATCAGTCAGTACTGGATGGTGACTATCAACAACCAATAGGGTATAACTTATGTCTACAGCCATAAAAGAAATCACATTAAGTCTAATAAAGAATCAAATAATAGATTTAATTTTAGAAGGAAATGAATTTACGACTGGAGGATCTTACCATGAATTTGAAAAGTTAATTTTAGATAACTTAACTAGTAACTTAAGTTCAGCAATAGAAGGAAAAATAATAACGGCACAACAAATACTTACAGATGTCAAAAGTGTATTTGCGGACGATAAATACAAAAATGAACTGACAGAGTTTATGAAATTGCTTACAGAAGCCATCTATGAAAAAGACGGCACTGATCCTGTCAAATTAAAAAATAAATTTAATATAATATCATTGGAGCATGAAAATAATTTAATTTTAGATAACGACGGAGTGTCAGGCAAAGAAATGTTTTTTTATTTCAGTAGCGAACTTGCACCTGAACATGAAAGATTTAATAGTGAATCCCTTATTCAACCATACGATTATGGCATAGACTACAAGATATTTACGTTGTCTGACAATAAAAGTGAAAAAGAAGCAACTTCTCCTTCTCGCATAAATAACAAAGAAAGCACATTTAATCTAATAAAGAATCAAATAGGAGATTTAATTTCCAAAGAAAATAAGTTTAAAGAGGGAAGATCTTACCATGAATTTGAAAAGTTAATTTTAAATAACTTAACTAGCAACTTAAATTCAGCAATAGAAGAAAAAAGTAAAGCAGAAAAAGTAAAAAACGATGACTATGATAATATTAATAAAAATCTAGAATTAGTAATAGCGCAAAGAGATTATATAAAGAAAACTCCACACCCAATGACGGGGTTGAGAAGTAAAGCTGCGAAGAGAAAATTGAGAAGTTTGCAGAGTAATATATACAGGATACAGAAGATAAAAGATAACTTCCATACTTCGCAAAGCTACCTAAATTTTAAGGAAAATGAAAAAAAAGCAATGCAAGCACAAGAAATGCTTACAAATGCCAAAAGTGTATTTGCGGATAATAATTGCGAAAATAACCTGATAGAATATATAAATAATTCAAGAATTCACTTCCCAGAACCATTAGGTAATCTGAATTACTCATTATTAGAACTCTTTATGGAAGGTGACAGTCCCAGAGAGCAGCGAGAACAGGATTTAAAATTGCTTACTGAAACCATGAATAAAAAAGACAGCTCTGCGTATGCCGCATTAAAAGCTGAATTTGATATACTGATGAAGGAATATCATGATGAACGAGATAAGTTGGAAGTGGCCAAAGAAGAATTAAGCAATGAACAAAGCCATCAAGATTATGATGATTTCATTGCAAAGATGAACAATATGAAAAACAAGGAGGAATATAAAATACTCAGTGCCGAATTTGGGCCTAAAAATGTAAGCGGTGATGATTTAATCCCTTGCGAAGAATCCACTGATAACATTGACAACCTGAAATCAGCGTCATGCGATATAAACGGCGAAAAAGAAATAATATCTTTCTCTCAAATAAATAATATCAATAAGACTCAAAATAGTTATTTACCCAGCAGTAACCAAAATCAATACAATTAGAGTTCGCGTATTGATTATCATCCATACCCCCGATATATTTAAAATATATCGGGGGTAGATTATTTAAAACAGCAGCTAATATTTACCTAAACCTAGTTATGGTCGATAAACTTTCACATTGGTATACCCCTGCTCACGCAGATAAAGTGCCTGCAAACGACTCATCACTCCGCGATCACAATACAGCAGGTAACTCTTGCTCTGATCCAGATCGGCGAACTGCGAGTTTAACTTATAGAATGGCACCGATTTTACCGTCACCTGCTCCAACTTAAGCGGCTTCTCTTCCTGCTCATCCGGCGCGCGGATATCCAGCAGCACATCGCTCTCGCCCAACTCTGCAACGGTTTCAACTTCCACCAGTTGCTCACGACTCTGCTCTGCAATTTCACGGATATCGACGTTTTTAGCTTCACTAACCACCCGATCCAGGATGGAGAAATCAAAGTGAGCCTCCTCCTCCTCAATCTTCGCCTTAACCGCTTTCACCGTCGGGCTTTTTGAAATCACGCCACAATACTCCGGCATGGTTTTAGCGAAATCTTCGGTGCCGATTTTCCGCGCCAAATTGATGATGTGCTCTTTATCATGGGAGATCAGTGGGCGCAGAATCAGGGTATCCGAGGCATTATCAATTAAGCGCAAGTTAGTGAGTGTCTGGCTGGAGACCTGCCCCAGCGCTTCACCGGTAACCAGTGCCTGAACGCCATAACGTTCTGCAACCTGCGACGCCGCTCGCACCATCATGCGTTTTAGTACCACGCCCATCTGGCCGTCTTCGACTTTTTCGAGAATTTCGCCCACGACAGGTTCGAAATCAATGGCAACAAAACGCACCCGATGGGAGCTGCCGAAACGGTTCCACAGGTAATGCGCCACTTGCTTAACCCCAATTTCATGGGCTGAACCGCCGAGATTAAAGAAGCAGTAGTGCACGCGGCAACCACGGCGCATCAGCATGTAGCTGGAGACACCCGAATCGAAACCGCCTGAAATCAATGATAAAACATCTTCCTGCGTACCAATCGGGAAACCACCCAGACCTTCGTGACGCGCTTTGATCAACGTCAGTTTGTCCTGATCAACTTCCAGATGCACGGTGACCTGTGGATGGGTCAGTTTGACTTTGGCAGTTTCAATATGCTGATTCAGACCGCCGCCAACATATCGCTCAACATCACCAGAGGTAAACTCATGCTTACCGCGGCGCTTCACCCGCACACAGAACGTTTTTCCGACCAGTGTCTCGCGGTAGGCTTCCAGCGTTTGCTCGAAAATATTGTGCATATCGGTGTAGTTGCGATCTTCTACTTCGAGGATATGGTGAATCCCCGGCACGCGAGTCAGCGCATCACAAATCTGTGGACCCAAATTGTCATCTTTGGTGCGGATTTCAATATGATCCCAATGACGGACAACAGCAAGGCTGTCATCCTCAAGGTTTTTCAGTACGTTGCGGATATTAGTGGTGAGAATTTTGATGAAGCGCAATCGCACCGATTGACTCTTGATGGTGATTTCTGGGAACAATTTAATGATAAACTTCATGGCGGTTTTTAGTTGTCTGGTTATGGAGTGATGGCGTTGCTATTGGCAGCAACAGTCAATAGACGTTAGCAAAAAGATGCAAGCCGTGGAGTATATCACTATATGATGCCCCGCTGCGTACTAAAAACCAGACTTAAACGCCACGATTTCCCCCGCATTATCCGCTAGAATAGGCGGTAATAAGTTTTTCACCTGAAAGTGTTTCCCAGCAAGCAGGAAAACGTGACCGGCCATCAAGGTTACGTTTTATAAAAATAGTGAGTCGAATAAAAAACTATGCCGAAAAAAGCCGCATCATCCGAAACCAAAGCAGCCAGTTTTGAAACATCGCTCAGCGAACTGGAACAGATTGTGACTCGCCTGGAGTCCGGTGAACTCCCGCTAGAAGAGGCGCTAAATGAGTTTGAGCGGGGCGTGCAGTTGGCGCGTCTTGGGCAGCAGACCTTATTACAAGCCGAGCAGCGTGTGCAGGTTCTTCTGAGCGACGATGTTGATGCGCCATTAGCCCCTTTCACGCCAGATGCTGAGTAAGTCTTATGTCTAACGCCCACTCATCCATCGATTTTAGCCAGCAACTTGCCGCGCACCAGCAGCGAGTGAATCAGGCGCTACTGAACTTTATCGCCCCTCTGCCCTTTGGTGATAGCGATTTGGTCGAGGCCATGCGTTATGGTGCCGTGTTAGGCGGCAAGCGGTTGCGCCCTTATTTGGTGTATGCCACAGGTCAAATGTTTGGCCTCTCGCTGACCACTTTAGATGCCCCTGCGGCGGCAATTGAATGTATCCATGCTTATTCATTGATTCACGATGATTTACCGGCGATGGATAACGATGATTTACGCCGTGGACAGCCCACTTGCCACGTTAAATTTGGTGAGGCTAACGCCATTCTGGCGGGTGATGCCCTGCAAACGCTGGCCTTCGCCATTTTGGCCGAAGCAGAGATGCCCAATGTGGCAGATAAAGATCGCCTGGCGATGGTGGCTGAATTAGCCCATGCCAGCGGTGTTGCAGGGATGTGTGGTGGTCAGGCGCTGGATCTGGAAGCCGAAGCCCGCCAGATCTCACTGGCCGACCTTGAACAGATCCATCGTCATAAAACTGGTGCATTGATCCGCGCGGCAGTGCGCCTCGGTGCATTGGCAGCCGGTACCCGTGGGCGCGCAGCATTACCGTTACTTGATCGTTACGCCGAGGCGATCGGCCTGGCCTTTCAAGTGCAGGACGATATTTTAGACGTTATTGGTGATACAGCTACAATTGGTAAACGTCAGGGATCAGATCAGCAACTTGGGAAAAGCACCTATCCCGCACTTCTGGGGTTAGATTGCGCTAAAGCTAAAGCTATGGATCTGTATCAGGAAGCGCTCAGCGCCCTGAATGCCCTTTCAGCACAATCCTATAATATAGCGCCCTTGCAAGCATTAGCCTGCTTTATTATTGAGCGCGATAACTAGAATTATATTGGTCGTTAATAGACGCCTGATATGCCCAAAGCAGTTAGAGTTGCAGATAAATAGCCAGCGAATTCCCCTGCAACTTCAATGACCAAGGGTATATAACCACTTTTGATATGAGCATCGAATGAGCCTTGATATAGCCAAATACCCGACATTGGCACTTGCGGATAATCCTGAAGAGCTGCGCATGTTGCCAAAAGATAGTCTGCCGAAGTTATGTGATGAGCTACGGCAGTATTTGCTCGCGTCTGTCAGCCGTTCCAGTGGGCATTTTGCTTCTGGATTGGGCGTGGTTGAGCTCACTGTCGCGTTGCATTACGTCTACAACACACCTTTTGATCACCTGGTGTGGGACGTCGGTCATCAGGCTTATCCACATAAAATATTGACCGGCCGCCGTGAACAAATTGGAACTATTCGCCAGAAAGATGGCTTACATCCGTTCCCTTGGCGCGGTGAGAGTGAATATGATGTGCTTTCTGTCGGCCACTCCTCCACCTCAATCAGCGCGGGTTTAGGGATGGCAGTTGCCGCCGAGCGGGAAGGTAAAGGGCGTCGCACCGTATGTGTCATTGGTGATGGAGCAATTACTGCCGGTATGGCTTTCGAAGCCATGAACCATGCAGGTGATATTCACTCAGACATGCTGGTTATCCTTAACGATAACGAAATGTCTATCTCCGAAAACGTGGGTGGCCTAAACAATCATTTAGCTCAGCTATTATCGGGGAAACTCTATACCAGCCTGCGTGAAGGCGGTAAAAAGGCGTTTTCCGGGTTACCGCCGATTAAAGATCTGCTGAAACGTACCGAAGAGCACCTGAAGGGCATGGTAGTACCGAGTACCTTATTTGAAGAGTTAGGTTTTAATTATATTGGCCCAGTCGATGGTCACGATGTGCAGGCACTGACGCAGACGCTAAAAAATATGCGTGACCTGAAAGGCCCGCAACTCCTTCATATCATGACCAAAAAAGGCAAAGGCTACGCACCGGCGGAGAAAGACCCTATCGGTTGGCATGCAGTACCAAAGTTTGATCCCGCCTCAGGTACTTTGCCGAAGAGCCAGGGCGTACTACCGACTTATTCCAAAATATTTGGTGAGTGGTTATGTGAAACCGCCGCCAAAGATAGCCAACTGATGGCTGTGACCCCGGCAATGCGCGAAGGCTCAGGGATGGTGCGCTTCTCCCGCGAATATCCGCAGCAATATTTTGATGTGGCGATAGCTGAGCAACACGCAGTGACCTTTGCAGCAGGTCTGGCGATTGGCGGCTATAAACCGATCGTGGCCATCTACTCGACTTTCCTGCAACGGGCCTATGATCAATTAATTCATGATGTTGCCATCCAGAATCTACCGGTTCTGTTTGCAATTGACCGTGGCGGCCTGGTGGGGGCAGATGGTCAAACCCATCAAGGCGCGTTTGATCTCTCATTCATGCGCTGCATTCCAAACATGGTCATCATGACCCCAAGTGATGAGAATGAGTGCCGTCAAATGCTGCACACCGGTTATCACCATAATGGGCCAGCGGCAGTGCGTTACCCACGTGGTAATGGTACAGGTGCAGTACTTGAGCCATTAGAGATCATGCCTATTGGTAAAGGGATAGTACGCCGCGAAGGTGAAAAAGTGGCCATTCTCTGTTTTGGCACTTTGCTGGCACAGGCGCAACAAGTGGCCGATAACCTGAATGCCACACTGGTGGACATGCGTTTCGTGAAACCATTGGATGAAGAATTGGTGCAAGAGATGGCAGCCAGCCATGAGTTTTTGGTCACCGTGGAAGAGAACGCCATCATGGGGGGGGCTGGTAGTGGGGTCAATGAACTGTTGATGGCGAAACGGCAGTTAGTACCGGTGCTGAATATCGGCTTACCTGATCATTTCGTTCCACAAGGTGAGCAAGATGAAATGCGGGCTGAATTTGGTTTAGACGCCGCAGGTATACAGCGCCAGATTGAAGCCTGGCTGGCGTAATAGCATATCAGGCATAACCACTCGGTTATGCCCTTAATCTAATGGCTATTTAATAGAATAGATTTATTGGCCAGTAATGCCCGATGACAAAAATAATCGCAGCGGCAATCACCCCAGCAATAATGTCATCAATCATTATCCCCATCCCGCCGTGAACATTACGATCAAACCAGCGAATAGGCCAGGGCTTCCAAATATCAAAAATGCGGAAAGCGACAAAACCGACGGCGACCCATTGCCAATCATTCACCGGCAACGCCATCAAGGTAATCCACATTCCGACAAACTCATCCCAGACAATGCTGCCGTGGTCATGAACTTGCATATCTTTCGCGGTGCGATGGCAAATATAAACGCCAATGCAGATACTGAACATCACCACCAAGGAGTAAAGCTGCCAGGGTAGCTGAATCAATAACAGCCAGAAGGGGATAGCCGCGATAGAACCCATGGTGCCCGGTGCCCACGGTGATAAACCGCTACCAAAACCGGTGGCCAATAAGTGCCAGGGATTAGATAACCGCAAGC
Organism: Yersinia sp. Marseille-Q3913; assembly: GCF_963892745.1. Lineage (NCBI taxonomy): Bacteria > Pseudomonadati > Pseudomonadota > Gammaproteobacteria > Enterobacterales > Yersiniaceae > Yersinia > Yersinia sp. Marseille-Q3913. Next base: position 190,592 of record NZ_CAWQAF010000022.1, read on the forward strand.
GCCCTTTGGCTTCATCCATGGGATTTACCCGCTGAGAAGTGATCAAAACCACGGAAATTAAGATCAACCACTTTTCCTTCGCGAAAGAATTTAACCCCTTCCGCCTGTGGCCCAATCTGACCAATGCAAGTATAGCCTGCGCCGGTATTACTGAGCGCAACATCCAATGCACCACGGTTTATTTCTGGTACCGTAAAGCACAGCTCGTAATCCTCGCCACCACTCAATGCCCAGCGCAGCGCTTGCTCCGCATCAACTTGATTTTTCAACGGATCAGAATATGGCAAGTGATCCAATTCAATGCGCGCACCGCAATGACTGGCTTTCAGGATATGTTGCAGGTCAGAGATAAGCCCATCAGAAATATCGATAGCAGAGCTGGCGAGTGAACGTAGCGCCTGGCCCTGTAATACGCGAGGTTGTGGCCGCAAGTGGCGGTGAATTAATGCCGCTCGGTCAGCTTCATCATCAACACGCAGCTCATTTTGTAAGATAGCCAAACCCGCTGCACTGTCACCCAAAGTACCGGTAACATAAATCCAGTCGCCAATCCGCGCACCGGCACGGGTCAATGCCCGTCCTTCCGGTATCAAACCTTGAATAGTTAGCGTCAGACTCAATGGCCCACGGGTGGTATCACCACCAATCAATTGCATCCCGTAATAATTAAGCTGATCAAATAAGCTGTCACTGAAGGATTGCAACCAATCTTCATTGACATTAGGTAGGGTCAAAGCAAGAGATAACCAGGCAGGATCGGCACCCATAGCCGCTAAATCGCTCAGGTTTACCGCTAAAGATTTGTAACCCAGATCGGCGGGATCGATATCCGCCAGGAAGTGAACGCCAGACACCAGTGTATCTGTACTGATGGCTAACAGCTGTTTCTCTGCCACTGTAAGAAGTGCGCAGTCGTCTCCAATACCCAGCTCTACATCCCGGCGATTACTTCTGAACCGGTCAAAGTAGCGGGCAATGAGGTCAAATTCGCCACATGCCATAATACAATTCCAGAAATGTTAACCGATATATGATTAAGGCCAGTAGCCGGCCTTAATCACACCGGTAGATTATTTTTTCTTACGTACTGTCGGAGCTAGCTTATCCAGCACTCCGTTGACAAACTTATGGCTATCTTCCGCGCCGAAAGTTTTGGCGAGTTCAATAGCTTCATTGATCGCCACTTTATAAGGGACATCTTCACGTTTGCTCAATTCAAACAGCGCAATACGCAGAACCGCTCTTTCAACCTGACCTAATTCTTCGAGCTGGCGAGAAAGCACGGGTGCCATTAACGCATCCAGAGATGCGGCGTTAACAGCAACCCCGGAGAGCAATTCACGAAAATAGGCGATGTCGACATCTTTGACATCCTGCTCCGACAGGAACTGTAATTCAACATCAGCGATGTCGTTTTTAGACAACTGCCAAGAGTAAAGCGCTTGAACAGCGCACTCACGAGCGCGGCGACGAGCAGCAGGTTTCACGGAATTCCCCTTAACTTAACTAAATTCAGCCTTTAATAGCTTTGATTACATTAATCATTTCAAGCGCGGTCAGGGCAGCTTCTGCACCTTTATTACCGGCTTTAGTACCCGCACGCTCAATGGCTTGCTCAATACTCTCTGTGGTCAGCACACCGAAAGCCACTGGGATATCACTGTTCATGGCGACATTCGCTAAGCCAGAACTCGCTTCACCAGCAACATACTCAAAGTGCGCAGTCCCCCCACGGATCACAGTACCCAGTCCAATTACCGCATCGTAACGATTTGTTTTTGCTAATACATTGGCGACCAACGGCAGCTCATAAGCCCCTGGCACCCAAACAACAGTAATATTGTCATCGGATACTTGACCAACCCGCTTCAGGGCATCGATTGCACCTTCCAGCAAGCTGTTGTTGATAAAGTTGTTAAAACGCGCAATTGCAATCGCCACGCGGGCATTAGGAGTAGCAACAACACCTTCGATAACGTTCATAGCTTTCCTCAATATGGGTTCATACCCCGCAGGGGGGCGGATTCTATCATATTCTTTCACGCACCGCCCCTGCGCATTTGTAAAACGCAGGCAAGCTGGTGATTAGCAGAGGGGATCCCTGCCAGATAAATTAATTAATACTTCGGTTTCAAGCGCAAGCGCAGATCTGGCCCCACCTGCCGCACCTCACTGAATACAAATTCGGGCGCTTGTGCCAAACTCGTTAATCCAGCCAGCTCGCATAATCCGCGTGCATTACTGCCCAATAGTTTTGGTGCAACATACAGAATTAGCTCATCAACTACGCCGGCCTGCAGCAGTGCTCCTGCCAGCTGTGGCCCCGCCTCGACCCAAACTGAATTAATCTGCCGCTTACCCAGTTGCATCATCAACAACACTAAATCCACACCATTACCATGGCGAGGTAGTAATAGTTGCTCTACATTATCGGGCCACTGCTGCTCATCAGCCTCAACACGGGCCAACCAGCATGGGCCATCTTGCTGTATCACTTTATGTTGTGGAGTTACGCGGTTATGGCTATCGAGTATAATCCGGATCGGCTGGCGCAACCTGGCTTGCGGATACCAGCCCTGGGTTTCGCTATCTAACTCATCCCAGCGCACAGTGAGTGAAGGATCATCCGCCAAGACAGTGGCACTGGTACTCAGAATTGCTGCACTTTCAGCCCGAAAACGTTGCACATCTTGCCGCGCCTGCCGCGAGGTAATCCACTGACTTTCCCCCGACGCCATCGCGGTTCGCCCATCCAGGGATGCGGCCATTTTTAATTGCAGATAGGGGAACCCCGTGCGCATTCGTTTTAGGAAACCAAGATTAACCGCCTCAGCCTCCGCCAACATTAAGCCATGATCGACGGCGATACCCGCTTGCTTCAATTTATATAACCCGCGCCCAGCAACCTGTGGATTGGGGTCTTGCATGGCCGCGACAACTCGAATGACCCCCGCAGCAACCAAGGCATCAGCACAGGGCGGTGTACGTCCATGGTGGCTACATGGCTCGAGGGTGACATAGGCGGTGGCACCGCGCGCTTTCTCACCGGCCATAAGCAAAGCATGCACTTCAGCATGCGGCTCTCCGGCTCGCAAGTGATAGCCCTCACCGACAATCTCACCATCGCGAACCAGCACGCAGCCGACATTAGGGTTAGGTGGCGTGGTAAAGCGCCCCATTCGCGCCAATTCGAAGGCGCGAGCCATATAGAATTCATCGGGCGGCATGGCTTTCCTTATATTTGATGCAGGGTAGTTTTACCTTACAATAAATACGCTGCAATAGAAGATAGGGGTAACGCGCTGATTAATCTTGCAAACGGGCAATTTCTTCGCCGAACTCGCGGATATCTTCAAAGCTGCGATACACCGAGGCAAAGCGGATATAAGCCACTTTATCCAAACGTTTCAGCGCTTCCATCACCAGATTGCCGACCATCTTGGTGGGCACTTCACGTTCACCCGTGGCGCGTAACTGGGATTTGATATGACTTATCGCGGTTTCAACGTCATCAGAGCTAACCGGCCGCTTTTCTAATGCTTTCAGCATACCACGGCGCAATTTATCTTCATTAAAGGGTTCACGTACATCATCACTTTTAATCACGCGCGGCAGTACCAACTCCGCGACTTCAAACGTGGTAAAACGCTCATTACAATCTAAACACTGGCGGCGACGGCGCACTTGCGAACCATCGCTCACCAGACGGGAGTCAATGACTTTGGTATCCACAGCGGCACAAAACGGGCAATGCATAGCGCTTCCTGATAAGTGAACTTAAACTTAGCAGCAGTTTACCGCGAACTGCCGCGACAACAAAGGGTGGATCAGTTGTTGTCGACTATCAATGCAGGCTTGGATTTGGCGGTTCAGGTAAATTTGGCATTGGTGCCACTGACCCAGACCACCAAGTTTTGAACGCTTGTATAATCGGGCCCATGCGATATTTCCACGCCTCCCTCCAACTTACATCGTGGCTAGCTAAGTGGAAATCACCTTGGGGTACCAAGCCTTTCATCGCCTTGGTCAGTTGCTCGCTCACTCCACTAGATTCCAACTTGGGTTTACATTTAGTGAAAAGATAGTAGACAGCGGCGCAGCATATCCCGATAGCAATAAAGGGGGCTAGTGGTGCTAAGACGACACTTGAGCTACCTGCAATTAAAACACCGATTGAAAGCGCGGCTACCACAGGGACAACAAGCTTAGCCTTACTAAAAAATCGATTGAAATTTATTGATTTCGATTGTTGTTTGAGCTCAACACATTCAGATGCCATTGCATAGCGCAGAGCTAGTGTGAGGTTCTTCGTTATATCCGCTGGGATAGTGTTTTTAGTAATCAGATCCTCTAATCTTTGGGCCAGTTTTTCTATACGATCGAGCCCTTGATCAACAATTTTATATTCAGGGCTCTTCCTAGCGCTTTTTTCGTAATTCTGAGTTTGTAGATTTGTATTAAAAGACTGCCGCAGCTTTTTTATCGTGACTATTGGGCTCTCACCCGCGACACCAAAATGGGTTTGTGTACTAGCATTACCAAAGAGTTTATCCCAATTAGCCTGTATCCAGCGTTGAGCGAACATGAGACTACCCGGTGGCTCGGTATATGTGGACGAACGAATATCAAAAGCCAACATTTGTTGGTAATAATATACCTGCAACTGCTCAAGGCTAGCATTTACTGGTCTTGTGCCTAAATCACCTAACACTGTATTAATATGCTTCAGATGTTTACGCATAAAATCCATTAAATCAGTTAAATCATTTATTTTATCATTTACCGAATCAGGCGTGTCATGATTAAATACCACATGTGACTTGTTACCTGGTAGGGGTTGTAATTGCATATAAGCTCCCAGACCAGAAACTTTCAAATACTCTGCTATTTTTTTACTAAATGTACCATCAGCTTGATGGCTTTCTAGCAACCTGCTAAGAACTAAAGCTATTTTTTCATTATTATCAGGGAAGTTTATGACATTCACAGGACCATTCGGTTTCAACTCAATCAATATATTATCTCTGAGCGTTTTGTTTTTTAAATCTTCTGTTATTTTTTCAACATGTCCAGTTTGTAGCGCAGGTGTTTTTGCATTGATATATTCATTTAGCATACCTTGCAATAGCAATCCATTATTACAAAGACCTTTTGTAGGTTTAATATAAAAATCCTTTGGAGCACCTTCCATTATACCAATTGACTTTGCGACCTCTTTATCTTTGACGAAATTAACTAACAACTGATAGCGAGAACTTGAATCAGTTCCACTAGTAGAATTTTTTATCTCATTAAGTGCCCGACAAAATTCATCTATAGTGCCAATTTTTTCATTTTCTAGCTTAAATGTTTTAGTCGTTTTATCGTGTTGCCTTTTATATGGTGCTTCAACAAGTGCACAGTAAATAGCTTTCAACTCTACTAGCTCTGGTGGAGCATTCTCATAAAACAGATTGGGTGGTGTTACCTGCATTGACGCAACGGCAGCTTGTGGCAAGACAGGTGTAGGTACAATCGATTGCGAATATTTAATATTATCACCAGGGGCGAATGAATCTTGTGGTTCTTCAACCGAATCTGTTTTTTTCTTTACTAACTGATAAAATACCTCATCATTCTCCCTTTTATTTATAAAGCGTTTAACATGATTATCCTTGCTGAATTTATTAAACGCTTTTTTTAATGTGCTGAAAGTGGGTTTTTTTATAAGATCATATACACGATTAACTTCACAACAAAAATCTTCCATCGTGCCAAGGCCATCTCTCAACTTAATATCTTTACTCCCTTTATACTCCTTAGACATTATATCATTATATAACTTAACCAAATTTGACACTTCCTCTGGTTGCTCCGCAAATGGGTTACCCAAACAAGCAGTAACTCCGGAATTCTTCAGGTAGAAATGGTCACAAAACGCCTTAAAATCATAGTTATCCTTAATCCCTAAACCTTCTTCACTATTAATTAACTCAACGAGTTTCTTACATTCTTTTGAAGTATTATTTTCTCTCAAATGATTATTTAGATTAAAAATAACTTCATCTATCGTCTTAGAACTATTTTTTTTTCCTCTCAAGTGAGGATAGTCACCCTTACTTCCAATATAACCTGCATCACTTAAGGCCTTATCTAGCTTAGCATAGACTTCATTAAATAAGTCACCATCATTATCTAAATTAACATCATGATATTCATAAGAATTATAACACCCTGAACCAACTCCTGAATTTCCAATCGTATTATTTCCTGTACTTTTCACTAAGCCCTCCTTATTAGTGACTCTCGGATTATTTTATATTTAACCTTGAATACCTATATCTAAGGAGAGAGAGTAGTAGATAGCCACTAGATAACCTATCAAATAAGTTGGGTAAATCCCAAAATAGTCCACTTTAATAATTTATTTTTCTTATTCATTCGCCACGCAAATCAAAATCGTGTTTACATACAAAAATAAAACTATCAATGTAACTATAATAAATAAAGTTAAGTAATAATTGAATGGAGAAAATAAAGAAGAGAGTTAATCGATATCTTTTTACTGTGAAAAAAAGTCTCGCTGACTTAATAACAAAAAGCCCTAACACCGACTGTATCTTCAATCACTCTAAGATACAGTCAGCATCAGGGCTTATATTTCGTACTACCGCAGACTATTACGGCAGAATTGAAGGCTGATCTGCGCCCTCTTTCTCAACTTTCTGCTGCAACATATGCTCACGTTTCATACCCAGTTTCAACGCCAGCGCGGACGCGACGTAGATGGATGAAACTGTACCGATGGACACACCGATCAGCATCGTCAGTGAGAAGCCTTGTAGCATCGCACCACCGAAGATAAACAGCATCAATACCACCATCAGCGTAGTCCCAGAAGTCATAAGGGTACGGCTTAGGGTTTGGGTCAAAGATACGTTCATGATTTCGTAAGGCGTACCGCGGCGAATTTTGCGGAAATTCTCACGAATACGGTCAGATACCACGATGCTGTCGTTAAGTGAGTAACCAATAACTGACATCAATGAAGCGACGATAGTCAGGTCAATCTCGATATGGAATAACGACAAGATCCCCATGGTAATAATCACGTCATGGGCCAGAGCGATAACCGCCCCTAGCGCCAAACGCCATTCAAAACGGAAACCGACATAAACCAGGATACACAGCAACGCCACCAATAACGCCATACCACCAGCCTGGGCTAAATCACTACCCACACTTGGCCCGACGAATTCGATACGTTTTACCGATGCATTCTTATCAACTGACTCATTGATAACAGATATGACTTTGTTACCCAGCTCCTGCCCGGCAGTCCCGGTTGCAGGTGGCATACGTACCATTACATCACGAGTGCTACCAAAGTTTTGCAGAATTGGCGACTCAAACCCCGCCTTTTCTAGCGTGTCGCGCAGTTGGTCCAGATCAGCAGGTTTTTCCAGGTTAATTTCAATCACCGTACCACCAGTGAAATCAAGACCCCAGTTGAACCCTTTGGTGGACATCACCGCAATCGATGCAACCAACAGCAGCAACGAGATGCCGAAAGCAACGTTATCCCAGCGCATAAAGTCATAGACTCTACGGCCATAGTTCAGTTGTTCAACAGTATAATCCTGTGCCACAACGTACTCCTCAAATAGACAGCTTGTTAATGCGCTTGCCGCCGTAAAGCAGGTTGACGATGGCACGAGTACCGACTATTGCGGTGAACATTGACGTGATAACACCAATGGCCGTTGTAATAGCAAAGCCTTTAATCGAACCAGTACCTACAGCGTAAAGAATAATTGCTGTGATAAGCGTCGTTACGTTCGCATCAACGATACTTGAGAAGGCACCTTTGTACCCTTCATGAATCGCTTGCTGGATCGTCCGCCCGTTTCGGTACTCTTCTTTTATTCGCTCGTTAATCAGCACGTTAGCATCAACTGCTACCGCCAGCGTCAATACGATCCCGGCAATACCCGGCATGGTTAATGTCGCCCCCGGCAGCAGGGACATCACACCCACGATCAACACCAAGTTAGCCAACAGTGCCGTACTGGCAATCACACCAAATTTACGGTAGTAGATCACCATAAATAGAATAGAGACCGCCAAGCCCCACAAGCAGGCTTCCAGACCTTGGGTGATGTTTTGTGAACCCAAAGTTGGCCCGATAGTCCGTTCTTCCACGATTTGGATTGGGGCAATCAACGCACCCGCACGCAGTAATAGGGAGAGCTGACGAGCTTCAGCCGGATTATCAATGCCAGTAATGCGGAAACTGTTACCTAGGCGCGATTGAATGGTCGCAACGTTGATAACCTCTTCCTGCTTAACCAGAATCGCGCGGCCATTAGCATCTTTTTTACCGCTGTCTTTATATTCTACGAACAAAGTCGCCATCGGCTTGCCGATATTGTCTTTGGTAAAATTAGACATCAAAGAACCACCGGCACTGTCGAGCGAAATATTAACCTGAGCCTGGTTATATTCGTCGGTGCTGGAGGTTGAATCGGTAATATGATCACCGGTCAGAATCACGCGTTTGTACAAGACAACCGGGCGGCCTTCACGGGTATTTTTGACTTCTGAATCGCCCGGCACACGGCCAGTGGCGGCCACAGAGGCGTCAACATTGCTGTTTACCAGACGGAATTCCAGCGTTGCTGTCGCACCAAGGATCTCTTTGGCACGTGCAGTGTCCTGGATACCCGGTAACTCAACCACAATACGATCTGAACCCTGGCGCTGAACCAACGGCTCGGCTACACCTAGTTGGTTAACCCGGTTACGCAGGATCGTAATGTTTTGCTGAACCGCATATTCGCGCGCTTCTCGCAGACGGTCATCGGTCATCACAGCTTTTAAGGTATTGCTGCCATTAGAACCAATCACCAGATCACGGTGGCGAGAAGAGAGGTAGCTGATAGCATCATCGCGGGTTTTATCGTCGCGAAAACGCACTTCAACACCATAGTTATCGAGTTTACGCACTGTCGCATACGGGATATTTTTCTCACGCAGATCAGTGCGCAGGGTATCCATCGTTTGCTCTTGCAGTTTGCCAAGCGCAGTGTCCATGTCCACTTCCATCAGGAAGTGCACACCACCACGCAGGTCAAGGCCCAGCTTCATCGGCTCAGCACCCAGCCTGGCAAGCCAGGAAGGTGTTGCCGGCGCCAGGTTTAGCGCGATAACGTATTTATCCCCCATCGCAGCAACAAGCGCCTCACGGGCACGCAGCTGGACGTCAGGATCTTTAAAGCGAGCCAGGATTGCACCATTTTCCAGTGCAATAGACTTGCTCGCTATGTTGTCTTTTTCTAAAACGTCACGGACTTGGACCAGCGTTGTTTCACTGGCGGCGATTCCTCGCGCACCAGTGATTTGAACAGCCGGATCCTCACCATAAAGGTTGGGAAGTGCATATAGCAGACCGATGAAGATCACGACGATCAGCATCAGATACTTCCACAAAGGATAACGGTTTAACACGGCAATTCCCTTCGGGAAAATCGAAAATTACAGAGCCTTCATTGTACCTTTCGGTAAAACGGCAGCAACGAAGTCACGTTTAATCATCACTTCAGTGGTGTCGTTCAGTGCGATGACAATATAGCCAGTTTCCGCAACTTTAGTCACACGACCGAGTAAACCACCAGTGGTCAATACTTCATCACCCTTACCGATAGAATCCATCAGTTTTTTGTGTTCTTTGGCACGTTTTTGCTGTGGACGCAGGATCATGAAGTAAAAAATCAGACCAAATACCACCAGCATAATCACCAGGGAGTACGGGCTGCTCTGAGCCGGAGCCCCAGCGGATGCGACAGCATCGGAAATGAAAAGACTCATTAAAATTCCCTCATTGTTATCAATATCAGTAGTGTGAAATCAGTGCGATAAAATCAGTAACGGTAAATCGTAACTGTTCAATCTATAAAATACCCGTCATCTTTCAAACCGCAGATGTTTTAGCTACTCTCGTTTGCTACCTTCCTGCGCTTGAACTCTTTTGGGTATGTAAAGATGGTAATTTTAGAATCAAACGTTTAATGGTGGAACAGGTTTCCCTATCCGACCATAGAAATCTTCGACGAAGTTCTCTAATTTACCCTCTTCAATAGCCTGACGTAAACCCGCCATTAAGCGCTGGTAATAACGTAGGTTATGAATCGTGTTCAGGCGCGCACCCAGTATTTCGTTGCAACGGTCAAGATGATGCAAGTAGGCACGGCTATAATTGCGACAAGTGTAGCAATCACAGTGTTCATCTAGCGTTGCTGTATCACTCTTATGCTTGGCATTACGGATTTTTACCACACCGTCAGTCACGAATAGATGACCGTTACGCGCATTACGGGTTGGCATCACACAGTCAAACATGTCGATACCGCGACGTACGCCTTCAACCAGATCCTCTGGTTTCCCCACGCCCATCAGGTAGCGTGGTTTATCAGCAGGGATCTGCGGGCAAACATGCTCTAAAATGCGATGCATATCCTCTTTTGGCTCACCTACCGCCAAGCCGCCCACAGCGTAACCATCAAAACCGATATCTACCAGCCCTTTTACGGACACATCACGTAAATCTTCGTAAACACCACCCTGAATAATACCAAACAGTGCATTTTTATTGTTCAGTTCATCAAAGCGTTGGCGACTACGGGCAGCCCAACGTAAGGACATCTCCATTGAGCGTTTGGCATAATCCCAGTCCGCTGGATAGGGAGTACATTCGTCGAAAATCATCACGATATCGGAGCCGAGATCGTTCTGAATTTCCATCGATTTTTCTGGGCTGAGGAACACTTTATCGCCGTTGATTGGGTTTTGGAACGTCACCCCTTCTTCTTTGATTTTACGCATCGCACCAAGGCTGAACACCTGAAAACCACCGGAATCGGTTAGAATCGGGCCATGCCACTGCATGAAATCATGTAAATCACCATGCAATTTCATGATTTCCTGACCTGGACGCAGCCAGAGATGGAAAGTGTTCCCCAACAAGATCTGCGCACCGGTCTCTTTGACCTCTTCCGGTGTCATCCCTTTTACTGTGCCATAGGTGCCAACCGGCATAAACGCAGGGGTCTCTACTACACCGCGTTCAAATATTAGACGACCACGACGTGCGCGACCGTCAGTTTTTTGTAATTCGTACTTCACATAACCTCCAGCATCAGAGATACAGTCTGATGTTGTTTTAGCCTGATCACACACTATACATCTGAAAACATATAGCTTATGTGACCTGAAATTTACGGGTTAACCGTCTCTTGCGGTGCCCGCGGATTACGGCTGATGAACATTGCATCGCCATAACTGAAAAAACGGTATTGCTCTGCCACAGCCTGCTGATAAGCATTCATGGTATTTTTATAACCTGCGAAAGCAGAAACCAGCATTATCAATGTTGATTCAGGTAAATGGAAATTGGTGACCAAAGCATCCACAACCTGATATTCATAGCCCGGATAAATAAAGATACAGGTATCACCAAAGAAGGGGGCAATTAGGCCGTTCTCTGTGGCTGTGGCGGCACTTTCCAATGAGCGTACTGAGGTAGTGCCGACAGCAACCACGCGCTTGCCACGGGCTTTACAGGCCAGAACAGCGTCGACTACCTCTTGGGGCACTTCTGCATATTCGGAATGCATAATATGCTCTTCGATGGTGTCAACCCGTACCGGTTGAAAGGTCCCAGCGCCGACATGCAAGGTCACGAAGGCCATCTCAATGCCTTTTTCCCGCAAAGCCGCCAGCATCGGCTCATCAAAATGCAGCCCAGCTGTTGGTGCCGCCACTGCCCCTGGGCGCTCGCTATATACTGTTTGGTACAGCTCTCGATCAGCATCTTCATCAGGGCGATCAATATAAGGAGGCAAAGGCATATGGCCGACTGCATTCAGGATGGTAAAAACATCCCGCTCATCGTCAAACCGCAACTCAAACAGTGTGTCATGCCTTGCCAGCATGGTGGCCCGGATACTTTCATCATCGCCTAATAGCAGCTCAGTACCGGATTTAGGTGATTTTGAAGCTTTAACATGGGCCAGAACACGATGGTCATCCAAAACACGTTCGATCAGCACTTCAAGCTTACCGCCACTGGCTTTACGACCAAACAGACGAGCCGGAATAACCCGGGTATTGTTGAAAACCAGCAGGTCACCTGGCTCTAATTTATCCAGCAAATCAGTGAAAATGCCGTGCGTTAAGGTTCCCGTCGGGCCATCCAGTGACAATAAGCGGCAACCGCTACGCTGGGACTGGGGGTAATGGGCAATTAGAGATTCCGGTAGCTCAAAAGAAAAATCGGCAACACGCATGGCTTTCCACTTCATATCAGGACAGACCCGAACCAACAGAGATGATGGGCAGGTATACAAAAACAGGCCGCTAGTCTAGAGCCCTCAAGAGCAGGCTGCAAGAAATAAGGATAATTGGCGGTCATTTGAATTATACTCAGCGATATGAACTTCCTCGCCCATCTCCATCTCGCCACGCTGGCTGACAGCTCTTTACTCGGCAATCTGCTGGCAGATTTTGTCCGTGGCAATCCACAGGGCGAATATGCCCCTGATATTGTAGCGGGCATCATGATGCATCGTCGCGTTGATGTGATGACTGATACCTTGTCGTTGGTTAAAGAAGCGCGAACCTATTTCAGTGCCGATTATCGTCGGGTTGCCCCTATTACTCTAGATGTGCTGTGGGACCACTTTCTCGCCCGTCATTGGGATAAACTGGTGCCTGACTGTCCGCTGCCCGATTTTATCCAACATGCGCAAAACCAGATTTTGCCCCATTTGCAGCAGACTCCCGTGCGCTTTCAGAACCTCAACGCCTATTTGTGGTCAGAGCGTTGGCTAGAACGTTATGCTGAATTACCCTTTATCGCTGATGTGTTACAGGGTATGGCTAATCGGCGGCCCAAACTGGCGGCGCTCGCCGGCTCTTTTTACGACATAAAGCAACACTATCAGCCGTTAGAACAACTATTTTTAGCATTTTACCCTGCAATGATGTTGCAGGCGAAACGTCAGCAGATTTAGCTAAAAGTACTTTTCGATATATGTTTATTGACACTAAGCCACTTGCGCTTTTTGGCAAAATGGGTATCTTAGCAAGACTACGAAACTAAAATCGTTATAACGATAGGTAAAAGCTATCACAGCGATTGGTATTTATCCCTTTATTCATTGCGCTTAAATACCTATGCTGTGCCGATACTTTTAAGACAACTGGTTAATCCATCCCTATTAACAGGAGTAATTTATGGTTCTGGTAACTCGTCAAGCCCCTGATTTTACAGCAGCTGCTGTTCTTGGTAGCGGCGAAATCGTTGAAAACTTCAACCTGAAAAAACACCTGAACGGCCGCCCTGCCGTCCTGTTCTTCTGGCCAATGGACTTCACTTTTGTTTGTCCTTCAGAGTTGATCGCTTTCGACCACCGTTACGAAGAATTCCAGAAACGTGGCGTTGAAGTTGTTGGTGTTTCTTTCGACTCCGAGTTTGTTCACAACGCATGGCGTAAAACCCCAGTTGATAACGGCGGTATTGGTGAAGTTAAATACCCAATGGTTGCTGATATCAAACGTGAAATTCAGAAAGCCTACGGCATTGAGCACCCAGATGCAGGCGTTGCACTGCGCGGCTCTTTCCTGATCGACAAAAACGGCGTAGTTCGTCACCAAGTGGTTAACGACCTGCCACTGGGCCGTAACATTGATGAAATGCTGCGTATGGTTGACGCACTGCAATTCCACGAAGAGCACGGCGACGTTTGCCCTGCACAGTGGGAAAAAGGCAAAGCAGGTATGGGCGCATCTCCAGATGGCGTGGCTAAATATCTGTCTGAAAACGCCTCTAAGCTGTAATAACTGTTTAGACCGCCCCTGATTAGCTCGGGGGATATCAAGCCAGTCAGTTCACGCTGACTGGCTTTTTTTATGCCGAAGCCGAGCAGGCACCAAACAAACGTATTTTGTGGCATATTCAGCCTCCTTGCCTTTCGGCAGGTAAAAAGCTACCGTAATGTTGTCGTGCATTAGGGAGAGTCTCGTATTAATTAACATTGATACGAGGCTTTTTTCCGTCTACTTCCAGCCTGACCTAAGCACCCAAAGCAGACAGCTTCAAGCACCCGCCGCAGAGCCTATATAATAATCATTCCTATTCCCAGCCGTTCTATCTTAATCATATTCCTTTATTTTCAATCAGTTGCTTTCTCTTAATTTAATCCCGACCGGACAATAAGCCACCTATCAGCCTGACAATAACTCATCATTCCGCCCTCCAGAACCAATTAATTAGCCACTATAAACATTAATTCTGCTATTAATTATTACTGGCGTGTGTTTTGCACATTCCATAAGCAGCGATTTTAAGCTGCCAGACAAAAATGACCGGGTAATCCCTGGCGAGCAGGAAATCACAGGAGTCAGAATGCTATTGAAAAAATGGAATAAACCCTTGGCTGTTTTGGCGTTACTGGTGAGTGGCACGCTACATGCGGCTTCAACACCAGCAGTAGAAGCGAAAAATGGCATGGTTGTGACTTCCCAATATCTGGCTTCACAGGTAGGGACCGATATTTTGAAAATGGGTGGAAATGCGATTGATGCCGCAGTTGCCGTGGGATATGCGCAAGCGGTGGTGAATCCATGCTGCGGTAATATCGGCGGTGGCGGCTTTATGACCATTCACCTTGCTGATGGAACCGATACATTTATCAATTTCCGTGAAACCGCACCAGCCGCTGCCAGTGCAGATATGTATTTGGATAAAGAGGGGAAAGTGACCAAAGATGCCAGTTTGTATGGCTATCTGGCTGCAGGGGTTCCCGGAACTGTTTTGGGGATGGACAGCGCACAAAGGAAATACGGCAAACTGACCCGCCAGCAAGTCATGGCACCCGCTATCAAGTTGGCTCGCGAAGGCTTTGTATTGACCCGCGCCGATACCGACATTCTGGATACCACCGTCAAACGCTTTCGTCAGGACCCAGAGTCTGCGCGTATTTTCCTACGTAAAGATGGCGAAGCTCTGCAACCGGGCGATCGTCTGATTCAGACAGATCTGGCGGATACATTGAGCGCCATCTCACAGCGGGGAACAGATGCATTTTATCAGGGCAAAATACCCCAGGCAGTAGAAGCGGCAGCGAAAAAAGGTGGTGGGATCCTAACGGCGGCCGATTTTGCCAACTATAAAATCACGGAAACTGCGCCCATTACCTGTAGCTATCGTGGTTATAAATTTGTCTCCTCCCCTCCACCTAGCTCCGGTGGCGTGACCTTATGTGAAACATTGAATGTGCTTGAGGGCTATGACCTGAAAAGTATGGGCTTTAACTCCGCCGCTTACATTCATACGCTGACAGAAGCGATGCGTCATGCTTATATGGACCGCAATACCTTCCTCGGCGACCCGGAGTATGTTAAAAACCCGATTGACCGCCTGCTAAGCAAAAGTTATGCCGCTGATATTCGCAAGCAGATTATCGCCAACCAAGCGACCCCATCGGTAGAAGTTCAGCCGGGTATGCAGCCACATGAAAAACCGGAAACGACCCACTACTCCATCGTCGATCATGAAGGTAACGCCGTCTCAACCACCTACACGGTGAATGGTCGCTTCGGTGCCGTGGTCATTGCACCCGGTACCGGCTTCTTCCTCAATGATGAAATGGATGATTTTACGGTGAAAGTGGGCGAACAAAATATGTACGGCCTGGTGCAGGGAGCAACTAATGCCATCGCCCCCGGTAAGCGCCCACTATCATCCATGAGCCCGACACTGGTGACTAAGGATGGTAAGACCTTTATGGTGTTAGGTTCACCGGGTGGTTCGCGAATCATCACTATTACCTTACAAACCGCATTGAATGTGATTGATCACGGTATGGCCCCTCAAGAGGCGGTGGATGCCCCGCGTATTCATCACCAATGGTTACCCGACGAAGTTTATTACGAGCAACGTGGTGTCTCAGCAGATACTCTTAATCTGCTGAAAAATATGGGATATAAGATGGTTGAACAGGATCCGTGGGGCGCTACTGAGCTGATTCTCGTCGGCCTGGCTGGCGTTGAGGGTGTCAGCCCTGCCAACTCGGGGAATGACTCTGCCGTCTCCGGTAAAGTGCGCGAAGGCTATCTCTACGGCGCCAACGATGTTCGCCGCCCTGCGGGTGCAGCTATTGGTTACTGACTGTGACTGAGGCTAACCAGCATCTACAACTGATGCATTGACGTGTAAAACATCCCCCATCAACGCATCGATGGGGGAAATTATTCACTGATTGACATCACAATCACATCTATCACCACGGCAATGTATGCCCTTGATAATCAATGAAACCGTGACCTCCTTTGCCAGCAGCGTGTTCAATTTGGTCAACCACCCCTTTGACACTGGTCGCTATCGTCAGTGGTGCCGCATCCCCGCCCATATCCGTTTTTACCCAACCTGGATGAATAGATAGCACGGTCAGTGTTGGGTCTGCTACCTCAGCCACCAGATTGCGGGTCATCATATTCAGTGCTGCTTTACTGGCTGAATACAGCGGCTTATGGCCGGAAGCATTGTGACCAAGGCTGCCTAACTGCGAAGACATAAAGGCCAATACGCTATGGGTTGGATTGCGTTGCGCCAGCAGATGCTGAGCAATGCGGATGGGGGAAATTGCATTGGTTTGGAACAGCTCAAGGATCTCCTCGGGTTTTGCATCCACCGCTGATTGATGCTCTGGCCCCGAAATGCCCGCATTAACAAATATCAGGTCAAACGTCTGGCCCTGCACCTGTGGCAGGAACTGCTTAATGCTCTCTGGCTGATTAATATCTAATGTTAACCAATGGGCTGCATGTGCAGCGGTATCTTTTGCCGCGCCGCGCGTCGTCGCCGTCACTGACCAGCCACGGCGATTAAGTTCATCAACCAACCCCAGCCCTAAGCCCCGCGATGCACCGATAATCAATGCCTGTCTTTTAGTTGTGCTCATATCATTTTCCCTTTGGTGAGTTTACCGACCAACTGTTTACACCCGTCATATACATAGTATCTCACCCAAAGAGAAAGCGGCATTTAGCCGCTTGAATATCTTCTACTGCGCACTAACTACTAAGTTAGCACTCACTATAGCGCTCAACTAGGACTGACCACGCCACAAAGTGACACTTTCACCTAACAATTGCAGATTGACGCCTGCCTCAGTGACATCCAGTCCGGATACTCCCTCCAGACGCTGCCACTCCGCCACATTGAGCAACGGCGATGTCGGCAGTAATACATTCACGTCATGATTACGTTGAATTGCCACCAGCACACGCTCGCGCTGGTCGCTGCGGATAAATACCAGAGAATCATCACTGGCGTGGATCACCTGACAACCACCGCGGCGCAGCGCTCTACTTTTGTGGCGTAAGGCCGCCATTCGTTGGCAGAGTTTCAGCAGCTCAGCGTCCCACTGGGACTCATCCCATGGGAAGGGTTTACGGCAGAATGGGTCATTGCCGCCATCTAAGCCGATCTCATCACCATAAAATAAGCAAGGTACGCCAATCCAGCTAAACAGCCACACCAGCGCCATTTGCATTCGGGTTTTATCACCATTCAGCAGAGTGATAAAACGAGCGGTATCATGGCTATCCAACTGATTAAATAAGCGCAACTGATGACCATGCGGTAATCCGGCACGATACTCATCCATCCAGTAGGCACAATCCTCGGCTTTAAGTTTTATCGGATGATAAGCCACATCAATACCCGCCAGGAAGCCGCGTACTGGCAAGGCAAATCCCATATAATTCATTGCCGAATCTTCCACGCCAGCATGTAACCAATTGCGCGCGTCGCCAAAGTGTTCACCCAGAATATAGGCTTGCGAGTTCTCCTCTTTCGCGGCCTGATAGATACCGGCCAAATGCGGTAAATTCCCGCAGGCTCCGCCCTCCTCCCCGAGCATATGCACCACATCTAACCGCCAGCCATCAATGCTGTAAGGGGGCCGTAACCAATAGCGCACCACGCTATCATCACCGCGATAAATTTGATTCACCACGCCGTCATTCGCGAAGTTTAGTTTCGGCAAACTGGCATTGCCTTTCCAGTCCAGCGCCCGCCCATCGGGGAAGAAATTAAACCAGCCACGATAGGGCGAATCCGGATGATGGCAAGCGCCATTGGTGCCTTGCTGATGGCGATCAAACCAATGATGGGAGTCACCGGTGTGGTTAAACACCCCATCGAGCACCAATTTTATTCCCGCATCTCGGGTTGCCGCGCGCAGTTGTAGAAAAGCAGGCTCTCCGCCGAGGTAGGGATCAACCTGATAATAATCTTGCGTATCGTATTTATGCACACTGGGTGCGGTAAAAATCGGGTTGAGATACAGCGCAGTCACACCAAGCTGTTGCAAATAAGGGAGTTTTTGCGTAATACCCGCCAGATCGCCACCATAGAATGTCGAGGCGGCATTCACATCATCCAGCGGCTGCTGCCACTCACGGCGGGAGACGGGATGACCCGCAGCATGGTGGGTATAACTGCCATCCTGCACGCCATGCTCACCCTGACTACTGGCAAAACGATCGGGGAATATTTGATAGAAAACTTGGTCAGCCACCCAATCAGGGCCGCTATCAGGCAGATCAATGGCAAACTGCGCCAATTGCGCCGGGGGAACCACTGAAAATCCTAACGGGCCAAACCACTGTTGGTCGTCACTCCACAGCAGTTTGAAACAGTAGCGCCGGGTAGGTTGGCCTTCATGCAGTGGCAAAGTCGCGCGATAACACCAGAAACCATCACGGTGCTGCCTCTTCATGGTGAGCAACCACTCTTCATTATCTGGTTCGCAGCGTAAGAAAACCTGTGTGGGCAAGTTTTCACCTTGCAGCCATAGTGTGATGTGTAATGCGTCGCCCCGCTGACGGACAAACGGCGGGACCGGTAGATGCCAACCACTCAGCATAAAATTCTCCTGCTTTAACCAAAACGATTGCTGTTAAGGCTATCTGGTGCAGACATTAACGCCGCGACACATTCACCTGTAATAGACACATTCACCTGTTAAATGTAACCGGTATAAACAATGCCACGTTATGGGGGGCTTACCCTCATCTATCCGCATAAATATCGGGGATGAGGTCGGGGGCGGAGAGACTTATTGAGTTACAGAGTGATGAAATTGCAGGCTTAACACTATTACATTGAGCAAAAAAAAAGCGGGAGATAAAATCTCCCTCAGACCGTTGACAAACCCCAATGACTCGATCTTGAACGGCGAGGACAGACAGAAGAGTAAAGCGTCCGCGCCAGGGATGGCGCGGCTCGAGCCTACAGGGAAGTATTTACGGCGTCTTTACGATCTGCCTGTTCTCTCCGTCGCGGGTACTTTGTCAGCAACCTCCGGGAGATAAAACCTCCCTGCTTGATATGCAGTTCAACTCAGCATTATTCCGCTTGTTTCGCAGGCTCTGCCTGTTTTTTCTGATGGTTGACCTTGAAGTAATACCCCACCAGCAAGAGAGCAATCCACACTAGCCCGACATACAGTGAGACTCGAGTCGTTGGGAACCAACCAATCAGGCCGATGATAAACACCAGGAAAATGATAGCCAGAACTGAGGTAAAGGTGCCACCACGCAGTGGGAAATCCAGTGCCTTAATTTGCTCTTTGCTCAGTGAACGGCGAAAACCAATCTGAGAGAACAGGATCATAATCCACACCCAAACTGTCGCAAAGGTCGCGAGTGAAGCAATCACCAGGAACACATTTTCCGGCATGATGTAATTCAGGTAAACCGCCGTCAGCATGGCTCCCATCATCACCAACACCGTAACCCACGGCACACCGCGTTTAGAGATCGCCGCAAAAGCTTTGGGAGCATGGCCCTGCTCTGCCATCCCGTTCAACATGCGCCCAACACCAAACACATCACTGTTAATAGCAGATAACGAGGCGGTGATAACCACAAAGTTCAAAATGCCCGCAGCAACAGTAATCCCCATATGCTGGAAGGTCAGTACAAACGGGCTGCCGTTAGTACCAACCTGGTTCCATGGGTAAATTGACATGATGACAAACAGCGTACCGACGTAGAACACCAGAATACGCCACGGAACGGAGTTAATGGCTTTCGGAATGGAGCTTTTCGGGTTCTCAGCTTCACCCGCAGTAATACCAATAATCTCAATACCACCGTAAGCAAACATCACCAGTTGCAATGACAAAATCATGCCAACAAAACCATTACTGAAGAAACCGCCGTTGGTCCATAAATTATGAATACCCGTTGGCTGCCCACCATTGCCAATACCCCAAATGATGATACCGATACCGGCCAAAATCATGATGATAATGGTGGCAACTTTGAAGAACGAGAACCAGAACTCCAGTTCGCCAAAGACCTTAACGCTCATCATATTGACTGCGCCAATGATCAGAACCACACTCAGCACCCATACCCAGTGATCTACATTCGGGAACCAGACCCCCATATAGATGCCAAAGGCGGTCACATCGGCAATCGCAACAATCAGAATCTCAAAACAGTATGTCCAGCCGGTGATATAGCCAGCCATCGGCCCAAGATAATCTTGTGCATAGCGAGAGAACGAGCTGGCCTGCGGGTTATTCACTGACATTTCGCCCAAGGCGCGCATGATGATAAATGCCACCACGCCACCAATCAGGTATGCCAATAATACGCTTGGCCCCGCCATTCTTATTGCATCAGCCGAACCATAGAATAAGCCTGTACCTATTGCTGACCCCAATGCCATAAAACGGATATGGCGTGTCGTTAGGCCGCGTTTTAGCTTATTTTTGACTGGTAATTCCATGAATAAAGCCCCGTCTTTTTTCAGCAAAAAGCCACGGGGGTGAGCCGTGGCTAAAAAAATCCTATCGCTGTGCCGTTATTGCTTAGCAGCAACTTCCTGACGACAGCAGAGGCGATCGTACAACCCTACGACGACGAATACCAGCAGCGAAGGTGATAACCATGCCAGACCCTGTGCCGCCAGCGGCAGATGCTGCGTCCATTCGGGCAAGAAGTGCGCAAAGGTGGAGGCTTTCACCGCATCAAGGATACCGAACAGTAAACTGACCAACATGACCGGAGCGACGATCCGTGAGGCGTGATGCCACCAGCGTAGAGTGAAGCTCATCAGTACCAGCACGATACATGGCGGATAAATTGCCGTCAGAACCGGAATGGAGATCTGAATCAGATGGCTCAACCCCAGATTCGACACCATCATCGAGAAGATACCGAGAATAAACACCAGTGTTCGGTAAGATAACGGCAAGTATTGAGCAAAGAATTCAGCACAGGCGCAGGTCAGGCCTACCGCTGTCACCATACAGGCGATGAATATCAAGGCAGCCAGGAATACGCTTCCCAACCCACCAAAGGTGTGCTGAACGTAAGCATGTAACACCACCGCCCCATTTTGGGCATCAGGCACCAGAGCGCCACTGCTTGAACCCAGCTTAAACAAGCTCAGGTAGACCAACGTCAAGCCGACACCGGCAATCAATCCAGCCCAAATGGTATAACGCGTCAGCAACTGTGAGGAAACCACACCACGTGAACGGGCGGCATTGACGATAACGATACCGAAGACCAAGGCCCCCAAGGTATCCATGGTCAGATATCCATTAACGAAACCGGAGGAGAACGGGACTTGCTGATAGGCATCTGTGGCGGGAATCAATGGGCCTGCAGGCCAAATCAGTGCGGCAATACCCAGGATCGCCAGCGCTAAAATCTTCAGTGGCGCCAGAATATGCCCGACCGTATCCAGCAAGCGGCCGGGATATAGCGAGATTCCGATAACCAGCGCGAAATAAACCACGCTATAGATAAACAGTGGCAATGGGCCATCACCGGTCAAAGGGGCAATACCCACTTCGAAGGAGACAG
This sequence comes from Yersinia sp. Marseille-Q3913, assembly GCF_963892745.1. Taxonomy (NCBI): domain Bacteria; kingdom Pseudomonadati; phylum Pseudomonadota; class Gammaproteobacteria; order Enterobacterales; family Yersiniaceae; genus Yersinia; species Yersinia sp. Marseille-Q3913. Next base: position 212,522 of record NZ_CAWQAF010000022.1, read on the forward strand.
TAGCGGTACGGGGGGTAGCAAACAGTGGGCCGACCGCCAGATAGCAAACCGTCGCCAGTACCAGACCGGCACCGCGGCCAATCGGGGTACTCAGAGCATCAATACCACCGCCGACACGTGCCAGCGCGATAACTGTAATTACCGGTAATCCAACCGCGGTAATCAGAAAGCCGAGTGCTGCCATCCAAACATGTTCACCCGATTGTAAACCCACCATCGGCGGGAAGATGATATTGCCAGCCCCGACGAATAGAGCAAAGGTCATAAAACCTAATGCCATAATATCTTTAGACGATAAACGATAACTCATAGTGATGTGTGTTGCCTAGTTAGAATGACCAAAAGAAAAAGTCCTACGTTGCGGTCTTTCCGACGTGATCGAAACGATACAAAGCTCTGATAAACGCAAACTCCGGCGGTTAATAAGCAATCTATTTCGTCAGTATGCAGTATTTTTGAAGTTATTTGCAGGTGGAATAGGCCAACAACGGCGGTAAGTAGACAGTTTATAGCGGAGAAAGGCAAGTGAGGATCATAAAAGCAGAGTCATCATCCAGATAATTTCACCAAACCAGTTAATCGTGCCAGATTTAGAGAAATATGCACCACAAGATTTGTATCATTTATACCCAATCATTAACAATTTATGGTCAATCTCACCCACCCCCTTCCACTTATTGGATGAAAATATCATCGGTAACTCAAAAGTTTTATTCGCAGGAAATAGCACCCGATTACATGGAGGAAAAGTGATATTGAAAACAGGCTAGCCAGCAAAGCCCAATGATTTTCGGGTATCAGTCAATACATCAGGAGGTAGAGGCAAATAGCCATCATGGGTAGCTCGTTTTTGCCCTTCAGGCGATAAAACTCGCTCAAGGAATGCCGCAGTCAGCGGTTCCAATGGCTGACCCGGTGCCTTATTGATGTAAATATAGAGATAGCGCGACAAGGGATAGCGGCCATCTTTAACATTTTCGGGTGTCGGCAAGACAAAATCCTGCCCAGTGGCCGCCAGAGCCAATGGCTTAACGCCACTGTTACGAAAACCAATACTGGCATAACCAATACCATTTAATGACCCCGCCACTGCTTGCACCACGGAAGCTGAACCAGGCAACTCATTAACATTATTCATAAAATCCCCATCACACAGCACTCGATGCTTAAAATAGCCATAGGTTCCTGAGGCTGAATTACGGCTATAGCGTTGCAAAGCGCGATTTGCCCAATCACCTGCTAACCCCAATTCACCAAAGCGCTGAATCGGGCGAGGTGCCCCACAGCGGCGATTTTGCGAGAAAATAGCATCTAACTGCGATAAGGTCAGTTTATTCAGTGGGTTATCTTGATGAACAAAAACCACCAATGCATCGACGGCCACAGGGATCGCCAGCGGCGGATAGCCATAACGTTGGATAAATGCGCTAACTTCACCGCCTTTCATTGGCCGACTCATGGGGCCAAGTTGGGCAGCCCCAGCCGCCAACGCGGCAGGCGCAGTGGAAGATCCTGCGGCCTGTATTTGCAAATTAACACCGGGGTAGTACTGATTGAAATCATCAGCCCACAAGGAGATCAAGTTGGCTAAAGTATCAGAGCCGACACTGGAAAGATTACCTGACAAGGTATGAGCTGTTGAAACTGGCGGTGATGAGTGCCTGGCCACCATCGGTGATAACACCAGCTGTTGCGCAAGAACACCACAGCTAAACCCTAGCATAGCTGTGAACAGCGCCCATTTTCCCCATCTCATCAGCTTAGTATCCATGCAGTGTTAGGATTTGACTGCATTCTCGACTAAAACTGCGGGAACAATCAACCGATTCGGCAAGGTAAAAATAAATCGTGTGCCCAGCCCAATTTCACTCATCACCTCTAAACGTGCATCGTGGTGGCTCAATGCATGCTTCACAATCGCCAACCCCAACCCACTGCCGCCCGTTTGCCGTGATCGCGCTTTATCCACCCGATAGAAACGTTCCGTCAGCCGTGGCACATGTTCCGGGCCAATTCCCGGTCCGTTGTCGCTGACCTGAAACTGTGCGCCTTGTGGTGTTTGCTGCCAACACACCTCAATTTTGGTGCCATCAGGGGTGTGGTTGACCGCGTTATAGACCAGATTCGAGACGGCACTGCGCAGTTGGTCTTCGTTGCCAAACACCTTTAACTGCTCGTTCACCCGAAAAGTAATCTCGTGACGACCACTACTCAGTGCCTGCACCTCATGCTGCAATACTTTTAACATCAACGGAATATCCACCCGCTCATTCATATCCACATTAGGTGCAGCTTCAATACGCGATAGCGTCAATAGCTGTTTAACCAACCCATCCATGCGCTTGGTCTGCTCCTGCATCGTCCCTAGCGCTTTGTCCCGCAATGGCCCGGCTAACTCCTGGTCATGCATCATTTCCAAATAGCCCTGCAATACTGTCAGCGGGGTGCGCAGCTCATGACTGACATTCGCAAAGAAGTTACGCCTCGCCCCTTCCAACTGACGCATTTGGGTCACATCACGGGCGACCATCAGTAATTGCCCTTCTGAATAAGGCATCACGCGAAACTCTACGTAATAACCATTATTCAATTGCAGGGTCAGTGGGCGGGAAAAGGCTTGTTGTTGCAGATATTGGCTGAATTCCGGATAGCGCAATAAGTTGAGAATATGCTGACCATTATCCTCCGGCCAACGAAACCCAAGTAATTGCTGAGCCAGGCCGTTACACCAGAAGATATTGCCATCAATGGTGGTGATAACCACCGCATCCGGCAGTGATTCGGCACCGCTACGAAAGCGCTTGATGAGTAATGCCAACTCGCGCCGACGCCGACGATTTCTCAGTTGCATCTGGTATAAGCCGTAAAATAGCGGCTCCCAGCTCCAACGGCCAGCAGGCGGTGTCATGCTGCGGTCTAACCACAGCCAGTGAGATAACTTGAGTTGGTTATAGAAGTTCCAGACCAGCGCCGCGAGCACGGATACCAGCAATAACCAGGGGAGATACCCGATAAAAGCACCCAGCAGTAATGCCGGCAAACAAAAAAGAGCCAGCTCTAAAGCCAGCGTTTTCCATGATAAACGTTCTAACACAACGAATTCTCCGGCACTGAAAACTCAGTAGCGCGTTGAGAAACGGTATCCAGTTCCCCGGACAGTTTGTACCATGCGGTCATGACCATCAACTTCAAGCGCCTTGCGTAGTCGACGAATATGCACGTCAACCGTCCGATCTTCTACATAAACGTTAGTGCCCCAGACATAATTAAGCAACTGTTCACGACTGTAAACACGCTCAGGATGGGTCATAAAGAAGTGCAGAAGTTTAAACTCGGTCGGCCCCATATCCAGAGCTTGCTCGTTGGCCATCACCCGATGCGAGGAGGGGTCAAGGCTTAGCCCTTGCATTTCAATCACTTCTTCCACCGCCATTGGCGATATCCGGCGCATAACCGCCTTGATGCGCGCCACCAGCTCTTTCGGCGAAAAAGGCTTGGTAATATAGTCATCAGCCCCCACTTCCAAACCGCGGACTCTATCTTCTTCTTCGCCACGAGCTGTCAACATCATCACCGGAATATCTCTGGTCAATGCTTCGCGCTTCATATGCTTAATAAATTGGATACCCGAGCCACCCGGCAGCATCCAGTCCAGCAGCACTAAATCAGGGAAAGGCTCCGACAGACGAGTGACTGCGCTGTCATAATCTTCGGCTTCTAATGGTTGGTAACCATTCTGTTCCAACACAAAGCACACCATCTCACGGATTGGCGCTTCATCTTCCACCACCAATATGCGTCTTGCCATCATCAACCCTGCCAGTAAGTTAGTGGTCACTATTTGATTTCGAGAGTCATTATGCGTCAGTTTTGTGACATTTTTATGAAAAACATCGCGCTTCTACCCGCAATAAGCATAGTGATAAATTTTACAGTAATTGCAAAATGCAGCAGCCAAGTTTGCGAGACGTCTCGGAGATTTACTTCAAGCGACTGTTTTAGCCGCGACATCCTGCGGTCAGCGTTTATAATCAGCGCCACTCTCTTTGACTGATAACCTGCCGTGTGGGAGATTTATGCGCATTATCCATACCTCTGATTGGCATTTAGGCCAACACTTCTTCACCAAAAGCCGGGCTGCCGAACACCAGGCATTTCTACACTGGCTCATTAGGCAGATCGAAGAAAATCAGGTAGATGCGCTGATTGTCGCCGGTGATATTTTTGATACCGGCTCCCCACCTAGCTATGCGCGCGAGCTCTATAACCGTTTCGTGGTTGAACTCCAACCCACGGGCTGCCAGTTGGTTGTTCTAGGGGGAAATCACGATTCAGTCTCAACACTAAATGAATCACGTGGTTTGCTTTCCTATTTGAATACCACGGTGATCTCCTGTGCCAGTCACAATCTCGAACAACAAATCATTACGCTGAAAAACCGTCAGCAACAACCTGCGGCCTTACTCTGTGCCATTCCCTTTTTGCGTCCACGAGATTTGGTGACCAGTCAAGCCGGTGAATCTGGCGGGCAAAAACAGCTGGCACTGCAAGAAGCCATTGCTGGCCACTATCAGGCGTTATATCAACGAGCCGTTGAACTGCGCACCGAGCTGGATTTGCCTCTACCTATTATTGCCACCGGGCATCTCACCACCGTGGGTGTCACCACCTCAGACTCGGTTCGTGATATCTACATCGGCACACTGGATGCTTTCCCCGCCCAAGCATTTCCACCAGCAGATTACATCGCGTTGGGCCACATCCACCGGGCTCAGCAAGTGGCTAAAACAGAGCATATCCGTTACAGCGGTTCCCCCATTGCCCTGAGTTTTGATGAATTGAGCAAAGAGAAAAGTGTCTATCTGGTGGAGTTTGCCCAACAGACCTTGGCATCCGTGACCCCGCTATTCATACCGCAATTTCAGCCGATGCAGCTCATTAAAGGGGATTTGCTGCAAATAGAGCAGCAGTTGGCTAAATTTGTTGATCATCAGGGCTTACCGGTCTGGCTGGATATTGAAGTTGCCACCCAAGACTATCTCTCTGATATTCAAAGGCGGATTCAAGCACTAGCCGTAGATCTACCCGTTGAGGTCGTACTATTACGTCGCAGTAAAGAGCAGCGCAACAACAGCATTGAGCGGCAAGAGAAAGAGACACTCAATGAGCTGAGTGTCGCCGATGTATTTGAACGTAGACTCGCACAGGAGGCAGATTTAGCCGAACCACGCCAGCAGCGGATGCGCCAAATGTTCAGTCAGGTGGTGGAAGAGATCACGCAAGGTAAAGATGCCGCAGAGGAGCAATCTATATGAGAATTTTAAGCCTGCGGCTAAAAAACATTAACTCTCTGCAAGGGGAGTGGAAGATAGATTTCACTGCTGAGCCCTTTGCCAGCAACGGCTTATTCGCCATCACCGGCCCCACTGGGGCAGGGAAAACCACACTATTAGATGCGATTTGTCTTGCGCTGTACCACCAAACACCGCGTCTGAATGTCACGCCCAGCCAAAATGAGCTGATGACACGCCATACCGCAGAATCACTGGCCGAAGTTGAATTTGAGGTGAAAGGCACCCGCTATCGCGCATTTTGGAGTCAACGTCGCGCAAAAAATAGCCCCGAAGGGAATCTGCAAGCGCCTAAAGTTGAACTTGCGTTATGCGAAAGCGGCAAAATTCTGGCCGATAAAGTGCGTGATAAACTCGATATGGTTGCTGAGATAACCGGTCTTGATTTTGGCCGTTTTACCAAATCCATGATGCTGTCACAGGGGCAATTTGCCGCATTTCTCAATGCCGACGCCAATGACCGCGCGGAGCTATTGGAAGAGCTAACGGGCACCGACATCTATGGGCGTCTATCAGAACATGTATTCGAACAGCATAAGCAGGCCAAAACCGATCTGGATACCTTGCACCAACGGGCAACCGGTATTGAATTGCTAAATGAAGAACAACGATCAGCTCTATCGCAGCAGATAGATTTGCTCAATCAACAAGAGAAACAGCTCGCCGCAGAACAGTTAGTCAATCAACACCAAATAACCTGGCTAACCCATTGGCAACAGCAGCAAAAGAGCGCGCTGGAATATCAGCAGCAACAAAAACTGATTGAGAAAACTCTACAGCAAGCTCAGCCGGAACTGCAACGACTAGCCCGAAGTGAACCCGCTGAAAAGTTGCGCCCCTTGCTGCGGGAACGCTCACGTAGCCAGCAAGATTTGCAACAGATACAACTGCGTATCACCACACTGACCCAACAACAGCAGCAACTTCAGACTCAACTGACACCGCTGGCTCAAGCACTAGAGCAAGCCAATTTGGCTCGCCAACAGCAGGCGGCTAAGCAGCATGAACAAGAAGCAGTGATCGAACAAAAAGTCGTCCCACTGGATAACACTATTGCGCAGCAGCGGCACACCTTGGCGCAACTGGCTACGCAGTTGCAACAGCTACAGGGCAAAGAACAACAAGAGAGACAACAACTTGAGCTCAATGAGCAGCAACAACTAAAAACCCATCAGCGCCTACAACAATTGGCGGAATATGCACACCTGCATACCCACCATCAACACTGGGAGAAAAATCTTCCTTTATGGCGTGAACAGTTCCGCCAATTGCAAATACTGCAACAACAGTCGATTGAAAGTGAACAGCAGCGACAGCAACAGGTCACATTGCTGAACACGTTACAACAACAAATCACCACGTTGAATGAGCAAGACAAGCAACAGCAAGCAACATTGATACAAGCAAGTTCGCAGGCGGGTAGCATCCAGCAGCAATTATCAGTGCTTGAACAACAACAGCCTTCAGCACAGCTACGCCAGCAATGGGGCGAACTCCAGCAACAACGGACCACACGGCAACAATTAGCGGCATTATCGCCTTTGGCGCAACAAGTTCAGACACTGCTTGATAAACAACAACAGCAATCCGTTAGCCTGCAGCAACAGTTAAAGCTGCTTGAACAGCAGTTGGCAGAAAAACGTCAGTTATATAAACAGCAAAAACAGCATCTGACAGATCTGGAAAGCTTGTGGGAACGCGAAAAACAGATAGCTGGATTAGAGGCCGAAAGGGCCAAACTACAATCGGGAGAAGCCTGCCCACTATGTGGGGCGCTAGATCATCCCGCCGTTACTGCGTATCAGGCGGTAAAACCCTCAGAAACGGCTAAACGCGTTGAAGAACTTCGCCTTCAAGTCGAACAACTCTTCACCGCCGGAACGGAATTGCGCACTCAGGTAGAAAGTGTGCAACAACAGTATCAGCGTGTGGAGCAAGAGTTACAGCACCATCGCCAGCAACTAGTTGAATATCAACAGCGCTGGCAAACGCTGGCACAGCCACTGGCACTGACTTTTGCCTTGAATGAACCTGCAGCTTTAGTGGCCTGGCTGGAACAGCAGGAACAGTTAGAGCAACAATGTCAGCTAAAACTGGCCGAGTATGAGCGTTTCAATCAACAATATCAGCAAGCTAAGGATGTTCTGACTCAAGCTGAACAACAGCAGCAAAAACATCTGCAACAGTTGGCATTAATCACGCAGCGCCAACATGATACCCAGCAATCTCACCAGAAGTTATTAGCACAGCATCAGCGCCAGCAGGATGAGTTAGCACTGATGCGTCAGGGTTTGCATAATGCGCTGGCTGAATTATCGCTCACAACACCTGACGCTGACCAACAGTCGAGTTGGCTGGCACTGCGGGAAGAAGAGAGCCAAAGCTGGCAGCAGTATCAACAAGAACAACAACAACGGGTGCTGGAGCAAAAAGCACTAGAGACGCGGATTGAAGATACGCGCCACCATTTGCAAGCGTATGTAGATCAATTAGCTGAGCTGACTCAGCAGCATCAACAGGCTGAAGTCCTACTACAACAATATCAGCAGCAGCGCGATGCCCTGTTTGGCAACCAAAGTGTTAGCGAGGCGCGCCAGTTGTTACGCCTACAGCAGCAGCAGGTGGATCTGGCACAGCAAAACGCAGCAGAAGCTCTACAACTAACTCAATCCCAGCTCAATCGGTTATCCGGTGAACTGGCGGGATTAGAGCAGCAATATCAGCATAATCAGCAGCGTGCGGCAGCAGCTCAAGCTGAGTTACAGCAGGCACTGGAGATCAGTGCGTTCGAAGATGAAGCCGCCCTGACTGCCGCTTTACTGAGCGAAGAAGAGAGACAACGTTTGCAGCAATTGCAACAACAATTGAGTGAGCGGCAACAACAAATCCATATTCGCCAGCAGCAAATCAACGAAGCGCTGGAACAACATTTACAACAGTGTCCACCGGGCGCCGATCAGGAGTCTGAATTAGCAGTATTGCAGCAGCAGTCGGATCAACTCTTGGCACAGCTAAAAGCCAATACACTGCGCCAAGGTGAACTACGCAATCAGCTAGAAAGTGACGCGGCTCGCCGTCACAACCAACATGCACTGTTTGAACAAATTGAACGTAGCCAGCAGCAATATGATGACTGGAGCTATCTCAATCACTTAATTGGCTCCAAAGAAGGTGATAAGTTCCGCAAATTTGCCCAGGGGCTGACACTCGATCATCTGGTCTATTTGGCAAATAACCAACTCAACCGCTTACATGGCCGCTATCTGTTGCAGCGCAAAACCAGTGATGCACTGGAGTTACAAGTGGTGGATACATGGCAAGCCGATGCCATACGCGATACCCGCACACTATCGGGAGGTGAAAGTTTTCTGGTTAGTCTGGCGCTAGCACTCGCGCTGTCGGATCTGGTCAGCCATAAAACCAGCATTGACTCACTGTTCCTCGATGAAGGCTTCGGCACGCTGGATGCAGAAACGCTGGATACTGCGCTGGATGCACTTGATAGCCTGAATGCATCGGGCAAAACCATCGGAGTCATCAGCCACGTTGAGGCCATGAAAGAGAGAATTCCGGTGCAAATAAAAGTGAAGAAAGTCAATGGACTAGGTGTAAGCCGCTTAGATAATATTTTCCGGGTCAATCAAGACTAAGCTGACCACGAATGACTGACTCAAGTAGTCATTCGGGTAAGCAAGTCCCGATGAGCTTACTCAAGTAAGTGATTCGGGTGCACGAGTGCAGCTA